>JAABTV010000049.1 GCA_011389685.1 Paracoccaceae bacterium | reverse complement strand
GGCGACGGGCTCGCCACCGGCCCTCATGATACACGATTTCCAACAGACAGGGCGGGCGCTCCGCACCCACCCCGGGTAGGGCGCTGCCCTTTCGTTGGGCGCCGGCCGAATCCCATTCGGCGCAACACCCTCTAGGGGCGAGGGATGACGTTGCAAGACAAACTGCCCAACGCTGATGTGGGTGAGCACCCGACCGCGGCGCTGTGCTGCCCTTCCGCCGCACTGCGCCGCAAATGACCGTTCCCTCCCGCTTGGCCGGCCTATGTGACCGAGGGCGTCCGGCGCAGGGGCACAGCTTTCGCCGGAACGCGTCAGCTTCCGTAGAAGATGCCAAGCCCGAGATAGAGCGCGAGGGTCGCGCCGAGGCTGAGGCCCATCGGGAAATCCCAGCCGCGTTGCCAGCTTTCCCAGCCCGGGGCGAGGCGGCGCAGGGGCGAGTGTTTGGCCGTGCGATGGGTGACATAGGCGGCCAGGAGATTGGCGGCGAAGAGCGCCAGCAACAACCGCAGATCGCCGAGCGCGATGAAGGGGGCGGCGGCGGCGGCGAACTTGGCATCGCCCGCGCCGACCATGCCGGCGGCGTTCATGAAGATGCCGATCCCCAGCACCACGGCCAGTTGCGACAGCCGCCACAGGAACAGATCCCACGGCATCAGAAACAGCCCCAGCCCGACGAAGATCAGCGCCAGCGCCACCACCGCCTTGTTGGGGATTCGCATGGTGGCCATGTCCGACCAGGCCACCCAGATGCAGATCGGCCAGACCAGGGGCGCGAACCAGAGCGCGGATTGGGCCGAAAGCTGCATCGTCAGTTGGTGACGTTCGATTCAAGCGCGCGCAACGAGCGCACGGCGATTTCGAAATGCTGGGGATGGGTGTCGATCGCATCGCGCAAAAGGCCCTTGCCGATCTCGACATCGCCCTGCTTGATCGCCGACATCCCCAGCGTGTGCAGAAGCTGGGCGCGCTCGGTCTGCTCCATCGGCATCACCGGCAGGTTGTAATTGCGTTGCGCGCCGCGCGCCAGGACCATGTTGTTCTTGGCGGTGAACAGCGTCTTGTCATGGGTCAGCGCCTCGGAAAACAGGCGCTCGGCCTCGGCATAGTCGCCGCGGGTGAGCTTGGAATAGCCCCAGTTGTTGAGCACGCCAGAAGGTTTGGTGGTGAGTCCGACGGCGGTTTCATAGAAGCTGTCGGCCTTTTCCCAGTCCTTTTCCGAATCCGCCACCATCGCTTCGAGCCGGTAGCGTTTGAAGGTCTCGTGGGTGGGCGGCACCGAATCGAGCGTGGCCTTGGCACGTTTCCAGTTGCCGGCCCGAATGAGCGCATCGGCCAGGTCGACCCGGTCGTCATCGGTGGCGCCGTCCATCTTGACCAGCCGGTCATAAGCGGTCACGCCCTCGGTCGGGCGCTTGGCGCGGATCAGCGATTGCGCCAGCCCGCGTTGCAGGTCGGTGCGCTCGGGCTGTTCGGCGGTGGCGCGTTTGAAATAGATGACCGCCTCGTTCGGGTCGGCGACGGTGAGCATGATGTCGTTGAGGTTGCTTTCGTCCACCACGTTGACATTCTGCAAGGCGCGGTTGACCTCGCCATCGGTGGTCTTGTCGCATGCGGCGAGAAACACCGCACCCGACAGGCACAGGGAAAGAATCTTGATCTGGCGCATGTTGCCTGCGTCCTTCTGCTGCCTCGGCCTCGTATCCTGTTCCGGTCTCTTTGTTACGGGATCTGGCGAATCAGGTAATCGCTGCTGCCCCGTCGGACCAGTTTGTAATCTTGTTGCTCGGCATCATCATAATCGCGATTTTCGATTTTTGCGAGAGCCAAGCGCAAATTATCGCGGATTGAGTCACTTTGGCCATTGTCAAGGGCGTAGGCGTGGCGGAACACCTCGCTGGCCTCGGCGTAGTCGCCCTTTTCCATCAGCACCACGCCGAGGTTGTTCCAGGCCTCGGGCACGGCGCCTTCGGCCTTGATCGCGCGGCGCAGAAGGGTTTCGGCCTGTCCCAGCCGCCCGAGCCCGAGATTGGCGGTGCCCAGCGCGGAGATCACATCGGGGGTAAGTCCCTGATCGGCGGCGGCGCGGGTGAAGGCTTCGAGCGCCAGTTCGTGTTCGCCCGCCTGCATCAGGCGATGCCCGACGGTGAGCCCGTCCACGGCTTCGGCGCGCGGGTTGGTGCCGGGCGCGTAGGGGCCGTCGCCGTCAGGGCCAAGGGGCGATGCGCAAGCCCCGAGCGCGAGCATCGCGGCGAGCGTGGCCAAAGCGGTGAAGGGGTGAAAATGCGGTCTGCTCATGGTTGCGAACGGGGTCGGCCTGTCGTTTGGTGCTTGCGCACTTGTCTACGGCAGGATCGCTGCGGGGCTAAGCGATTTCATGGGCTGGGGATGTGGTTTTGGCGGCGACCGGCGCGTTGCTGCATCACCCGGGCAGGGCGCGTGCGTCGGGATTGTGGAAATGCGGTTTCTGAAACCGGGGTTCGCCCGCCAGCCCGAGCGCGTCATGCTATGCCAGCGCGTTCGGGGTGGCGGGCGTGGCCTGCCTCAGGGGCCGGCCATCTTGCCCAGTTCGGTGATGCCGTGGACCGACGGGCCCACGAGGATGATCAGCAACGGCGGCACGGTCAGCATCATCGTCGCCAGCGTCATCTTGGTGGGCAGCTTGTTGGCGGCCTCTTCGGCGCGCATCACGCGCTTGTCGCGCATTTCGCTGGCAAAGACGCGCAGCGCGTCGGAGATCGGCGTGCCGAAGGCCTGGGATTGCACGAGAACGGTGGTAAAGCTCGACACGTCCTGCACGCCGCAGCGTTCGGCCAGGTCGTTGAACACGGTGGCCTTGTCCTTGCCGGCCTTCATTTCCAGCGCGACGATCTCGAATTCATCGGCCAGCGCGGGAAAGGAGGCGCGGATTTCGCGGGCGACACGGATGATCGACTGATCGAGCGATTGACCGGCCTCGACGCAGACCAGCATCATGTCGAGCGCATCGGGAAAGCCGTTGGTGATTTCCTCCTGGCGCGCGGCCTGGCGTTTGTTGATCCAGAATTTCGGCAACAGGTAGCCGGCGGCGCCGGGGCCGAGGATATAGATGATGGTCTGTTGTGTCGTCGCCTCGGCGCCGGATTTGAAGGTGACGAAATAGGCCACGCCGAAGATCAGGAAGAGAATGCCCAGCGCGAATTGCGCGAAGTGGAAATAGCGCACCGCGTCGCGGTCGCGATAACCGGCCTGCAACAGCTTGAGCTTGATCCCGGCCAGTTCCTCTTCGCTTTTCGGTTCGAGGAAGGAGGCATATTTTTCAAGCTTGTCATTGCGTTGCTTGGCGCGCAGCTTGTCCTTGGTCTGGTGGTTGGCGCGGGGTTTCTTCTGTTCCTTCTTGAGCTTGTCGAGCGGGTCTTCGCGCCGGGCGAGGAACACGGGCAGGGTTAGGAGCACCATCAGCACGCCCAGCATGCCGACCGCCATCAGTGGCCCCATCGGCCCAAGCGCCTCTACCAGCATATCGTTGATCTGTTGCATCGTGAAACCCTTTCGCGGCTCAGACTTTGATGTTGGTCAGCCAGCGCATGACAATGAGATTGAGGGTCAGGAACCCGCCGACGAAGAGGCATGCGGGGATGAACCAGGGATGGTCCATGACCTCGTCGTAATAGTTCGGATCCAGCACGTTGATCGCGATCAGCGCGACGACCGGGAAGGACGACAGGAACTTGCCCGACCATTGCGCCTCGGCGGTGATCGCCTTGACCCGGCGGAACAGGCGGAAGCGCGAGCGGATCACCTTGGCCAGACCGGCCAGGATCTCGGCGAGGTTGCCGCCGGATTGTTGCTGGATGGTGACGGCGACGGCGAGAAAGCGCAGATCCTGAAGGTCGATGCGTTCGGCCATGTCCTTGAGGGCGTCGCCCATGTCGCGGCCATAGGCGGATTCGTCCGCGATGATGCCGAATTCGGTGGCGAGCGGATCCTTGACCTCTTTCGAGACGATCTGCACGGCCGAGGAGAACGGGTGCCCGACCCGCAGCGAGCGGACCATGAGTTCAACCGCGTCGGGGAGTTGTTCCTCGATCATCGACATGCGTTTCTTGGCCTTGGAGCTGACCCAGAAATAGACCCCGCCGATGCCCATCGCCAACGACAGGCCGGCGCGCACCGGCAGCGAGGTTTCGGTGCCGACGGTCATGCCGAGAAACGCGATGCCCGACAGGCCGATCATGATCATGATCAGCTGTTTGGGGGAAAAGGCGATGGCGGCCTTCTGCGCCTGCGAGGCGAGCAGCGAATAGAGCGGGATCGAGCGCGAGCGCATGTGCTGGCTCATCTCCTTGCGGAGCTTTTCCATCACCTCTTCGCGGTTGGTGCCCTTCTGGAGCATCTCGAGGCGGCGATTGACCCGGCTGTTGAGCGAGATCGACTTGCCGAAGACGGTGAGATAGAGGCCCTCGACGAGGACGAGCACACCGATGAAGATCAGCCCGTAGATGATGATTTCTGCACTGACGGCCATGGGTGTTACTCCGCTGCGATGGGTTCGAAGATCGAGGGTGGCAGGTCATAGCCCCAGAGCCGGAAGCGTTCGGAATAATGCGAGCGCACGCCGGTGGCGGTGAAATGGCCGATGATCTTGTTCTCGGGGGTGAGGCCGACGCGCTGGAAGCGGAAGATCTCCTGCATCGAGATGACGTCGCCCTCCATGCCGGTGATCTCGGTGATCGAGGTCATGCGGCGCGAGCCGTCCTGAAGCCGGTTGGCCTGCACGATGAGGTTGACGGCCGAGGCGATCTGCGAGCGCACCGCCTTCAGGGGCATTTCGATGCCGGCCATGGCGATCATGTTCTCGAGCCGCGAGATGCCGTCGCGGGCGTTGTTGGCGTGGATCGTGGTCATCGAGCCGTCGTGGCCGGTGTTCATGGCCTGCAGCATGTCGATCACCTCTTCGCCGCGGGTCTCGCCGACGATGATGCGGTCGGGGCGCATCCGCAGCGCGTTCTTGAGACAGTCGCGCGGCGACACCTCGCCCTTGCCCTCGACATTGGCGGGGCGGCTTTCCATCCGGCCGACATGGGTCTGCTGGAGCTGAAGCTCGGCCGTGTCCTCGATGGTGAGGATGCGTTCGGCATCGTCGATGAAGGAGCTGAGCGCATTGAGCGTGGTGGTCTTGCCCGAGCCGGTCCCGCCCGAGACGATGATGTTGAGCCGACAGGCCACGGCGGCCTGAAGATAGGCGGCCATTTCCTCGGAAAAGGCGCCGAAACGCACCAGGTCGTCGATGCCGAGCTTGTCCTTCTTGAATTTGCGGATCGAGACCAGCGAGCCGTCCACCGCGACCGGCGGCACCATCGCGTTGAAGCGCGACCCGTCGGCAAGGCGGGCATCGACATAGGGGTTGGATTCATCGACACGGCGGCCCACGGCGGACACGATCTTGTCGATGATCCGCATCAGGTGGCGTTCGTCCTTGAAGGTGATGTCGGTCAGTTCCAGCTGGCCGTCGCGTTCGACGAAGATCTGTTGCGGCCCGTTGACGAGGATGTCGTTCACGGTGTCATCCTGCAAAAGCGTTTCGAGGGGCCCAAGCCCCTTGACCTCGAAATAGAGCTCCTGGTTGAGCTGGGTGCGGTCCTCGCGGTTGAGAACCACCGCTTTCTGGTTCAGCACCTCGTTGGTGATCTCGTTGATCTCGGCGCGCAGGTCCTGTTCAGTCGCGGTGTCGAGGGCGGAGAGGTTGAGGTTTTCCAGCAACTCGCGGTGCAGATCGAGCTTGAGCTCGGCCATGCGTTCCTTGCGCTTCTGATCCTTGTCGGCGGTGGCCGACCGAGCCGGGGCGGCGGCCTTTGCCCGGCGCAGCGAGGTCGACGCGTCCTCGTCCTTTTCGGCCCCGGCGGCGTTCCTGGTCGGCAATTCCGTGACCTTGCCCTGCGCCGTGGCGCCCCCGGTCTTGCCGGGTTTTGCGTCTTTCTTGTATCGCGAGAACATTCTGGTCTAACTCCTCAGGCGGCTTCGGCTTCGTCGCGGCCCAGTTCGTGCAGCGACGATGCGAGTTTGGCAATTTCCCTGCGCAGCGGGTTCTTGGCGGCGGCATTGGCCAGCGGCATCCCGTGATCGGCGCCCTGCGTGACCTGTTTGCCGCCATCGGGCAAATGAATCTCGATCGAGATGTCGAGGCTTTCGGCCAGGCGCTTGGCGCGGGACTTGCCGTTCAGATCGGTGAATTTCGGCCCCCGATTGAGCACGTAGCGCAGTTTCTCGATCGGCAGGTCCTCGGCCTGGAGCGCGCGCTTGACGCGCAGCGCGTTCTGCGCCGAGCGCATGTCGAGTTCGAGCGTGACGAAATAGATCTGGGCGGCGTTCAGAACCGATTCGGTCCATTGCACCATGGTCGAGGGCATGTCGATCACCACGTAATCGAAATGGCGCCGCGCGCGGTCGAGCACGGCATTGACATCGCCCGAGGAAATGATGTCGAGCGGCAGCATCTCGGTGGGGGCGGTGAGCACCGAAAGGCGGTCCTCGAAGCCCACGAGCGCCTGTTTGAACACGTCGTCATCCATGCTTTCGGTGTCCGACCAAAGCTCGAAGATGGCCTCGCGGCGGGGCAGGTCGAGGAAGGTGGCGACCGAGCCGAATTGCAGGTCGAGGTCGATCAGGCAGACCTTGGGCGGGTGGGCCTTTTCGACGGTGGCGAGTTCCCAGGCGAGGTTGACCGCGAAGGTGGTCGCGCCGGTGCCGCCGGCCAGCCCGTGCACGGCCAGCATCACGCCGTCGCGATTGCCGGGCGTCGGGCGGCCCCTGGGCGCCGGGGCGGCCTCGGCCACCGCGGGTTCGGGAATGTCGGGTTCGTTGAGACGGTCGATCGCGGCCTGAAGCTCGTTCTCGGGCAGCGGGTAGGGGACGAATTCGTCGGCCCCCTGGCGCAGGAGTTGGTGCAGGGCGGCGGGGCTGACGTCTTCGGCGATCAGGATGACGTTGATGCCCTTCTCCTTGGCGGCCTCGATGATCTCGCCCAGCATGACGAGCTTTTCCTCGTCGGTCTCGTCGATGGCCATGGCAATGAATTCGAGCGCCTCGGCCTCGGGCTGATTGAAGAATGCCTTGGCCTCGGCGAAACCGAGATCGCCCCACCGCTCGCCGAGCGCGGCTTCCATATCCTCGATCAACAGGTCGAAGTTCTGCACGTCGCGACTGATCGTGCAGGCCAGAACCGGGCTGAGATCAGTTTGCAGAGTTTCGTTATCCGTCATTGCCTCATGTCCTTTTCAATTCGGCCGTCCGTCTTGTTTTCTGGCGTGACAAGAATGATTGTCCCGTCGCGCGGATCGGGCCGTGCCCTGCGTCACCTTGGGCAGACTCGTTGATTTGGGGGTAATCTTGCCGGGAAACAGGGCAACATTAGGGCCAAAAGATCGTAATTGTGCGGTATGATGAGACGATCGCGGGATTGTTCGCAGATCGTTTCCGTCATTTCATCCAGGCCGGAACGGGACGCATCCGCACTCGTTTTCCGGTTGAATTCCGGGGGATTCTGGGGTATTGCGCGGACCGCCACCGTGACTCCGGGGTGGAAGCGGAAACGGGCGCCGCAAGGGGCGCCCGTGTGATCCGATCAGGGTCGCGGTTATTCGGAGGTGTTGAAATCCGAGCCGGAAATGCCGGTCAGCGCGGTTGGCGCAGTGGCGCTTTCGACATATTCGCGATAGACCACCTGCGCATATTTGCCATCCATCACGGTGGGGTGGCTGCGCACGAATCCTGTCACCTCGGTCACGGCGCGGCGGTTGCGCCGGTCGCGGCTTTCGGTGGCGATGATCGGTCGGGTTTCGCCGAAGGAGGAGACGGCTTCGAGCCGCGAACGCGATATGCCCTGGCTGGTCAGGTAGGCGACCACGGCCTGTGCCCGGCGCATGCCCAGTCGCTTGTTATAGGCGTTGGACCCGGGTTTGTCGGCATGGCCATAGACCCGGAAGCGCACCTCGGGGAATTGACGGATCCACTGTGCCTGCTGGCGCAGCGTGTCGCGCGCCCCGGCATCGAGCTGGGCCGAATCGAAGGCGAAATTGACGGTCGAGGGCACTTGCTGGGCAAAGCGGTTGGCCAGTGAAATGACGAAACTCTTCTCGCCCGACATGATCTGGGTGTTGTTCATCGTGGAGTTGCCGAAATCGCCGCTGTCGATATTGGCCCCCGCCTCGCGGAAGAAGGATTGTCCTGCGGGGTCATCTGCCGAACATCCGGCGAGCGCCAGCAGGGCGATGGGTGTGATGAGAAGTCTCATGGTCGAATGCCCCCGCATTGTCTCAGTCCATTACATAGCCATATGAGCCGGTGAAATCCTGCTTGGCAACCTCGCCCGCGGCGCCCTTGGTCGGGCGGCGGGCGTCGCGCGCCACCTTGCCATTGAGAAACAGGTCTTTCTCGCTTGGCGGTCTGATCCGGTCTGTCGGAAGGGCCAGCGCCTCGCCCCGGGTCGGCGTGACCAGGTGGGCGGTGACGATGATCACCAGTTCGGATTGTTCGCGGCGGTAATTTGCCGAACGGAACAGCGCGCCCAGCACCGGGATGTCGCCCAGCCAGGGCACCTGTCCGTTCACGTCGCGGAAATCGTCCTGAAGCAGGCCGGCGATGGCAAAGCTTTCGCCATCGCGCATCTCGACCGTGGTTGAGGTTTCTCGGCGGCGGAAGGCGTCGACCGAGAAGTTGTTGAAATTCGCGGCGTTCGAAGGGTCGATCGAGCTGACCGCGGCTTCGAGTTCGAGGTTGATCAGGTCGCCATCGACCACGCGCGGGATGAAGTTCAGCTCGATCCCGAAGGGTTTGAATTCGATGGTGATCGCGCCGTTGTCCTGTGCCACCGGGATCGGGTATTCGCCACCGGCGAGGAATTTCGCCTCCTGCCCCGAGAGGGCGGTCAGGTTCGGTTCGGCCAGGGTGCGCACGACGCCTTTGGATTCAAGGGCTTCGAGCAGGACGCCGACCTCGACCGCGCCGGCGTTGAAGCCGAACAGCATGGCGCCGTTGTTTTCCGACACGGCCGGGACATTGCCGCCCAGCGACGTGCCGATGGCGCCGGAATTGTTGTTGGTGTTGGTGCCGCCATTCACGCCCAGCCCGCCGCCGAACATGTTGCCGTTGAGCGCGAGCGAGGTGGAAAGCGATTTCGATACGGTGCGCTGCATCTCGGCAAAGCGGACCTTGAGCATGACCTGCTGCACGCCGCCGACGCTCATCAGGTTGGAGACGCGTTCGGGCGCGTAGCGTTCGGCCAGATCGAGCGCGCGTTGCAGTTTCTGGCTCGAGGAGACGGTGCCCGACATCACGATGCCGTCATTGGCGGTGCGCACCTCGATCTTTTCGCTCGGCAGGATCTGGCGCAGGCGCTCCTTGAATTCGCTGATATCGGCCGAGACCCGCACCTCGACATTGGTGATGAGCTGGCCGCTGGCATCGAGAATGGTGAGCGTGGTCAGCCCGGGCGCCTTGCCCAGAACATAGATCGTTCGGTCGCTGAGCGAGGAAATGTCGGCGATCGAGGGGTTGGCGATGCTGAGCTCGGCGAACGGCACGTCGCTTTCGACCACGATGGCCCGGTTCATCGGGACATTCAGGTTGGCCGATGTGCCGCTCTTGACGACTCTGAGCGTGTCCGCCAGTGCCGTGTCGGGCAGATGCGCGAACCCCAGTGCCAGACCCATCAGGGCCGCGGTGAGAATACTGCTCTTTTTCATAGTGACCTGCCTCTCCGATCACGCCTCGATTTTCGGGTCTTGTTGCCCTCAATTTTCGAGACCATGCGTCAATTTCTCTTTTTTTGCAAGAATCAAAGGCTTCCATGCCTTCTTTTATGTGGATAACCCGCAACAGGGGGGAATCGGGGCGGGATGTGTGGCAAAGGGGCACCGATGTGGCACCCCCCTGCATGTTGTTGTTCGTTCCCGCTCATGCCCATCAATTGGTGCAGGGGATCGGAATTTCGACAACGTCGCCCCCCTTGCGGGTGCGGATGGTGCATTGCTCTTTTTCCACCACTCGCTCGGGGGCAGGGGCCTCGGCAATGCCCAGAAGCTTGTTCTGGTCAATCTCGATCGCCTCGGAAATCGTGTCGTCATGGTTGCCGACGAGCGACAGCGACAGCCGCCCGGTCGATTGCGCCTGGGCGAGGCCGGCGACCTGTTCGGGGCGCACGGCGACGGTGACGGTGCGGGCGATCGTCGCCTCGGGGGCGTCTACATTGGCGGATTGGTCGATGGCGATGATCTTGACCCCGGACTCGATCATCTTGGTCACCTCGCGGTTCATCTGGGCGTTCTGGATCTGCCCGGACCAGTAGATATCGACCGTATTGCCCGGGCGCAGGAAGCCCGAGACGCCCGAGGCGACATCGACCTTGATCGCGAAGGCGCGCATGCCGCGTTCGAGCAGCGAGGTGATGCCCGCGTTCTGGCCGGGGTCGGTCACCTTGACCGAGGTCAGCACCTCATTGGGTTCGATCGAGCGCAGCATCACGCGCTGGCGGGTGGGGTCGGGAAACAGCGCGGCCTTGTCGGAGAAGGCGCCCTGGGGCTGAAGACTGGCCGGCCATTTGACCAGGCGGACGTTCTCGGGCTTGACCTCGTCGCCGTATTTCATCGGCTTGGTCGCCACGTAAAGCTCGACCGTGTCGATCAGCCCGCCATTGGCGGCGCGCTGTCGGGCGATCTCGTTTTCATAGGCGGAAAACCTTTCCTGGATCATGTAGACCGCAAGACCGGCAAGGCCCAGCCCGGCGATGAGAACGAGTCCGAAAACGGCACGCATGATTAACCCTTTCTACTATTTGCATCCGGTCCCGGCGGCGGAGGCCGTGGAACCCCACGGATACATTCCACTACGGTCTGCCATCCGAATGTGACGAAATTTGGGAAGCCGCGTGATGCTACCACGGCATTTCGCAATGCGTGTGGTCGCCTGTCGCGATTGTCGAAAACCGGTTCACGGGCCGCGGTGAGGATCTGGAAACGGGAGTCTGGAAACGGCGTTCGCGAAACGGCATTCGCCCCTGGGGGGCGGAACACCGAAAACCTGCCGTTAGGGGCAGGTTTTCCGGATCGGTGGCCCGGCGTTCTGCGCGGGCGACCTGCGGGGCGGTACAAGGATCAGAACGACCAGTCGGTCATGTAGGTCGCGGTTGCACCCGCAGTATCGGTTGCGGCACTTTCCATCAGGCCATACCCGGCGGCCAGCAAAGTGCACACGAGGGCGGTCAGCACGACCCAGTCGACCGTAATGGCACCACTCTCATCTTTGGCGAAGGATTCGAGATACTGTTTCATGCTCATAACTCCCGGGGCGTCAAAGCGTGGCAAGGCCGGCTCGGATGGCTGATTTTGCTTTGCCCTGACCTGCCCAAGTTGGCATTTAGGAAAAAGGGGCCGTGTCCGGAACGGAAACGGCCCCCCTGTGACTGTTCAAGTCAACCGTATATTACGGGGTGCCCGGAGCTTGTTCGCCGATATAGGTGGCGGTCGCCGTGGTCAGGCCGGTGGCACCGGTTTCGATCGAGGTGTAGGCGGCCACGGCCAGGCCCACGACTGCTGCGGTCAGCACGACCCAGTCAACCGTGACAGCGCCGTCTTCGTCATTGCGGAAGTTTTTGATAAATTTGATCATGGTTCGTCCCTCCAAAGGATCAGTTAGGTTTTCATAACCTTGGCGGCGAGGTGATGGGCCGTTTCTCTCTCACTTGGCCCGTCGCCGTCTTGGTATGACCCTATATGGCCATTGAAATCGGGCAGGAATTTGGCGCGATTTCAGCATTTCCGGTAAATTTCGCGGGCAGGCGGGGTTTTCGGGGCAAGGCATTGAAATCTTTTGGTAATAAACCTGAAAAAAGTGCTAATGCGACGATTCTGGCAGGAAATCCGTGGCAATTGTGGCATAAAACGCGAGGATTTGGCCCTGTATTGTAGTCGGAGCGAAGGATTTCTGCGATCATCCGCGCAAAGAAGAACGAGGCAGGACAACGAGGCAGGACAGGGCGCAACCATGCGAGCGATTTTCACGATGGCGGCCGCGGCGCTGATCGCCGGGGGGATGATGCCCGCGCCGGTGCGGGGCGAGGCGCCGCCGCCCTTTCCCGAGTTTACCTTCAAGCGGGTGAAGCCGCCCAAGCCCGGAACGAACAAGCGGATCACCATCCAGATCGAACCCGAGGAGCGGGTAGCGGCAAAGCCCGCTCCGGCGCCGGACAATGCGGCGCGGCCGCCCACCGGGCGCTATGGCTGGTTCTGGGAGTCGGTGTCGCCCGGGATCGACCAGAGCGGGCCCGGCCGGCTGGAGGAGGCATTGATCAGGATCGCCAACCCGCCCGGCGGCGCGGTGGCGGTGGCGGCGCCCCGGCTTCAGGGGTTGCAGGACATCGCCCGCGCACAGGGTGCGGACATCCTGCGCGCGACGGTCGGCACCGAGGTTTCCCCGGCGCTGGTGCTGGCGGTGATCGCGGTGGAATCGTCGGGGCGGTCCGACGCGGTGAGCCATGCCGGGGCTTCGGGGCTGATGCAGCTCATGCCGGCGACGGCGGCGCGGTTCGGGGTGGGCGACGTGTCGCTGGCCACCGACAACATCAAGGGCGGGGTGGCGTTTCTCGATTTCCTGATGAAGGAGTTCGACCGCGACCCGATCCTCGTTCTGGCGGGCTATAACGCGGGCGAGAACGCGGTCAGGAAGCACAAGGGCGTGCCACCCTATGCCGAGACCCGCGATTACGTGCCCAAGGTGCTGGCCGCGTTCCGGGCGGCGCGGGGGTTGTGCCGCACACCGCCGCAACTGGTCAGCGATGGCTGTGTGTTCAATGTCGAGGTGAAAAAGGGCGGGTGAGGGCCGGTTCGGCACCGGGGCGCGCGAACGCGCCCGCAGCCCTGTCTCACGGTGTGGCTCAGACGATATGGGCCTCGGTCGCGGCGATGACCTCTTCGCGGGTGACGCCGGGGGCCAGTTCGGCGATATGCAGGCCCTTGTGTTCGACCTCCAGCACCGCGAGGTTGGTGACGATCATGTCGACCACGCCCTTGCCAGTGAGCGGCAGGGTGCATTCCTTGAGCAGCTTCGATTCGCCGGCCTTGTTGGTGTGGTCCATCACCACGATCACGCGACCGACCCCGGCGACGAGGTCCATCGCGCCGCCCATGCCCTTGACCAGCTTGCCGGGAATCATCCAGTTGGCGAGATCGCCCTGTTCGGAGACCTCCATCGCGCCGAGGATCGCCATCGCGATCTTGCCGCCACGGATCATGCCGAAACTGGTGGCGCTGTCGAAATAGGAGGTGTGGGGCAGTTCGGTGATGGTCTGCTTGCCCGCGTTGATCAGGTCGGGGTCTTCGGTGCCCTCGACCGGGAAGGGGCCCATGCCAAGCATGCCGTTCTCGGATTGCAGTGTCACGTGGACGCCTTCGGGGATGTAGTTCGACACCAGCGTCGGGATGCCGATGCCGAGATTGACATACATGCCGTCTTCGAGTTCTTGCGCGGCCCGTTCGGCCATCTGATTGCGGTCCCAGGGCATTTATTCGCTCTCCTTTATCGGCAAAGGGCCGGGGGGTCGTTCGGGGCTGTTATGCAGTTCCGGCCAGGTTTTTGCAATGGCCCGGAAATGGGCCAGCGCGTATTCGGCGCTCATGTGGATATGATCGGCCGGCGCCGGGCTTTGCCCGGCGGGCAGGGTCGCGGCGCGGGCGAAATGGCGGGGGGTGAAGATGTCGCTTGCGCGCAGGTCTTGGGGTTGTGGTGCGATCGTGCAGGGCAGGTCGGTTGCGGCGGCGGCGAGGGCGTCGTGCCACTGCGCGAAGATGTGGGGCGCGGCGGGATGGAAGGCCAGCGAGGCCATTTTCGAGCTTCCGGGCCGGGCCAGGTCGGTGACGAGCGGTTGGGGCAGGTAGGCGAAACGGCCCTCGCCGTCGTCATGGAAATAGCGCATCAGGCGCTCTGCCGCGCCGTTGACGGCCTGCCGGGTGTAATCGGCGAAAAGCGCCGGAGACAGGCGGCGCGGCTTGCCGGTGCCGGGCCAGCCGAGGATGTCAAACGCGCCCAGCAGCGCGTTGAGGCCGATCATCGCGAAAGGCTGACCCGCGACGATGACGCGGTCCTGCGCGGCCAGGTCGATCGCGGAGGGCAGGGCGGAGTTGTGATCGCCCCGGGCGCGCAGCCAGCCGTCATCGCCGAGTTCGCCCGAGCGCAGGTCGTGACGGGGAAAGACAAAGAAGCTGAGCGCGAGGCCCGGGTAGGCGGCGCGGATCGCGTCGGCGGCTTCGGCGTAGGCGCCGATATGGGAATTGCCGATGATCGCGACGCGCATCATTTGCGGAACGCCTCGATCAGGATTTCCTCGCAGGCGACCTCTTCGGCGGTTTTGCCCGCGTTCTGTGCCTCGGGGGGGGGGGCGATGTCGGGGGCGGGGCCGTCGCCATGGGCCATGGCAAAGACGCCCAGCACGGTGTCGACGCCACTGGCCGAGGGGTCGCGCAGGTTGCGGGCGAAATGCGGGCCACCGGCGGCGGCGGTGGTGATGATCTCGTAAGAGGGGAAATAGTCGAAATCGGGGTCTTGCGCCTGCAACGCGCCGCAAACCGCGCGCAGCACCGATTTGGAATAGGTCGTGGCGGCGCCCACATGCGCGCCGCTGGCGGTGGCGGTGAGCGGCACCGGCGAGACCGTAAGCAGTATGCGCAGCGGATACCCCGCCGCGTGCAGCAGATCGCGGGTGGCGCAAAGGTCGGCCAGAACCTCGGGGTAGGTGAAGTTGTGGAACGCCACTGCGTCGGGATCATACTGCCCGGCCACGGTGCCCGGCGCGGTGGGCAGGGCAAGGCCGGTGGCGCGGTCGATCCAGCCTTCGGTGAGGCCGAGGGTGAAGATCAGCACCTCGGTCTGCGAGAGCAACCGGCGCACACAGGCGAGGTGTTCGGTTCGCGCCTGTTGCACCAGGTCGGCGCTATCGAGCCCGTGCGGTTCGACCGCGGGGCGCAGCGCGTCGAAGAACCGCCCGTCGCGGGTCCAGACCGGGGCGGGGTGGGAGGCGTCGGCGAGCGCGTCCTCGACAAGTTGGCGCAGCTGGCGCGCGGTGTAGATGTTGCCATAGCGCGCGGAATAGATGTTGTAGCCATAATCGCGGGCCAGCGCGGCGGGCAGGAGCCGCCCGGTGCCTTCGCCCTGAAGCACGTTCCAGCCCGCTCGGGTGAGGGCGCGGTGCATGTGCTGGGCAAAGCAGCTTCCCGCGGTCATCAGCGGGGTTTGCGGCGTCAGGGTGAATTTCGGGCGATAGAGCGCGGCGACCGTTTCCTCGTCGGGCGCGCGCATGGCCGAGCGCCAGAACGCGGCGCGCGGCAGATCCTGATAGGGCGAGCGCCGACCTGCTGCGGGGCGGCGTTTCATGGCTCAACCGTCTTTCTGTTCGAGCGTCCTGGCGATGCGGCGCAGCGAGGCCGCGTTCAGTTCGGCCGCTTCGAGATGGATCATGGCGGTGGCAAGTTGCAGCGTCAGGGTGGATTGCTCCTTGGCCGCCTCGATGCCGAACGTGTCGAGCACCATGCGCTTGGCGCGGTGGATATAGTCGCTGGTGCGTTCCTCGATCAATTCGCCGCGGCGGTTCAGGGCCTCATCGCGATCCATTGCAGGTGCCTCCGTCACGCCGCCGGGCGGGTGGTGCGCTGTTCGATGCGCTTTTCATGCTCGCCCTGGATCAGGCGGTGCACGTAGATGCCGGGCAGGTGAATGTTGTCGGGGTCGAGCGTGCCGGGTTCGACGATCTCTTCAACCTCCATCACGCAGATGCGTCCGCACATCGCGGCGGGCGGGTTGAAGTTGCGCGCGGTCTTGCGGAAGATCGCGTTGCCGGTGGTGTCGGCCTTCCATGCCTTGACGATCGATAGGTCGGCAAAGATGCCCTCCTCCATGATATAGGTCTCGCCCTTGAAATCCTTGTGTTCCTTGCCCTCGGCGATCTGGGTGCCGACGCCGGTCTTGGTGTAGAAGCCGGGAATGCCCGCGCCGCCCGCGCGCATCCGCTCGGCCAGCGTGCCCTGGGGGTTGAATTCAAGCTCGAGCTCGCCCGAGAGATACTGGCGCATGAATTCGGCATTCTCGCCGACATAGGAGGCCATCATCTTCCTGACCTGCCTTGTTTGCAGCAGGATGCCGATGCCGAAATCATCCACGCCGGCGTTGTTCGAGGCGAAGGTCAGGTTCTTGACGCCGGCGTCGCGGATCGCGTCGAGAAGAAGTTCGGGAATGCCGCAAAGGCCGAACCCGCCGGCGGCGATCAGCATGTCGTCATGCAGGATGCCATCGAGTGCGGCGGCGGCGGTGGGATAGATCTTGCTCATCGGAAAACTCCCTCTCGGTGCTTGGCCCGTTATGTGACGCGCGACCGCCGGGAAGTCAACATCGACCACATGGAAGCGGGCCGGAATGGGCCCGGATCGGGATCTGAAGCGGGGATTGTCAGGCGGCTGTGCGGCCCTGGCCGGTCATGCGGCGCAAGACAAGGCACATCAGCAATGCAAGCGCGGTATAGGGCAGGGCCGCGAGGATGAGTTGACCGGTGGCAAAGGAGGTCTGAAGCTCGCCCGCGCCCATTTGCGCCAGAATTTCATTGCCGCCGCGCACCAGCCCGAACACCGTGCCGGCCAGCAGCCAGAGGGAATATTTGCCCAGAACCATGATGCTCTCCATCCTGTCTCGATCCGAGGGCGAGGGTGGCAGCGGATCATGGCCGAAATGGGGCAAGAGCGGGTAAGCTTAGTGAAGTTCGCGTGCCGTCGGGCGGGGCTCGCTCAACTCGCCTTGCGTTGCGTGGTCTTCTTCGCCGCCGGTTTCTTGCCGGTTTTCGCGCTGCCCTTTTTCCCGCCCTTTTTCCCGGCCTTTTCGTCGATCATCGCGACGGCCATCTCGAGGGTCACCGCCTGCGGGTCGGTGTCCTCGGGCAGGGTCGCGTTGATCTTGTCCCATTTGACATAGGGCCCGAAGCGCCCGTCCATCACGTTGACCGGCCCGCCCTTGTCGGGATGCTCGCCCAGTTCCTTGAGCGGTTTGGCTGCCGCGCGCCGCCCGCGACCCGGGTTGGCGCGTTTCTCGGCCAGAAGTTCGACCGCGCGGTTCATGCCGATCTCGAACACCTCGCCCTGTTCCTTGAGATTGGCAAAGACCGGTTTGGCCTCGTCGGGGAGCTGGTGCATCACGAAGGGGCCGTAGCGGCCGAAATTGGCCAGAATCTCGCCACCCTCGGGATGATCGCCGACGACGCGCGGCAGGCTCAGCAGGGTGAGCGCCTTTTCCAGCGTCATGTCGTCCTTCGACCAGCCTTTGGGCAGCGAGGCGCGCGGGGGCTTCTTGTTCTCGGGGGTCGGTTCGCCGCGCTGGACGTAAGGGCCGAAACGCCCGGACTTGAGCCAGATCTCGTCGCCCTGATCCTCGCCGAGAAGCCGCTCTTCGCCCTCGGCGCCTTCGCCCGCGATGGGGCGGGTATAGGTGCATTCGGGATAATTGCCGCAGCCCACGAAGCCGCCGGTGCGCGAGGTCTTGAGATGCAGCCGCCCCTGCCCGCATTTGGGGCAGATGCGCGGGTCGGAGCCGTCTTCGCGCGGCGGGTAGAGCTGATCGGCGAGCGCCTCGTCGAGCACGTCGAGCACCTGGGTGATGCGCAGTTCCGAGGTTTCGGCGATGGCGGCCGAGAAATCGCGCCAGAATTGCGCCAGCACCGCCTTGTAATCGCGTTGGCCCGCGCTCACTTCGTCAAGCTGCTCCTCGAGCTGGGCGGTGAATTCATAGCCCACGTATTTGCGAAAGAAATTCAGCAGGAAGATGGTGACGATCCGGCCCTTGTCCTCGGGGATGAGGCGGTTCTGTTCCTTGCGGACATATTCGCGCTCCTGGATCGTGGTGACGATGCTGGCATAGGTCGAGGGGCGGCCGATGCCGAGCTCTTCCATGCGCTTGACCAGTGTCGCCTCGGTATAGCGTGGCGGGGGTTGGGTGAAATGCTGTTCGGAGGCGACATCGCGCTTGGTCGCGGCCTCGCCTTCGGTGACCTGGGGCAGGCGGCGGTCATCGTCATCGACCAACTGATCGTCGCGTCCCTCTTCATAGACCTTGAGGAAGCCCTCGAAGAGGACGACCTGACCGGTGGCGCGCAGCTCGACCTGTTCATCGCGGCTGGCCACGGTGACCGTCGTGCGCTCAAAACGCGCGCTTTCCATCTGGCAGGCCAGCGTGCGTTTCCAGATCAGGTCATAGAGCTTGCGCTGATCGGCATCCTTGAGCCTCAGCGACTCGGCATCGGCCGTCATCTCGGTGGGGCGGATGCATTCATGCGCTTCCTGCGCGTTCTTGGCCTTGTTCTTGTAGAGGCGCCGCTTGGCGGGCACGAAATCGGCGCCGAACCGGGCCGCGATCGCATCGCGCGCGGCGCTGACTGCCTCGGGCGCCATGTCGATGCCGTCGGTGCGCATGTAAGTGATGTGCCCGGCCTCGTAGAGGCGCTGGGCGGCGGCCATGGCCTGACGCGCGCCCATGCCGAACTTGCGGCTGGCCTCTTGCTGAAGCGTGGAGGTCATGAAGGGCGGCGAAGGGTTGCGGCTGGCCGGCTTGGCCTCGACCGAGGTCACGCTCAGATCACGGCTCTCGATGGCCTGAACCGCAAGCTCGGCCTGAGTGGCGTTCCCGATGTCGAACTTGTCGAGCTTCTTGCCGGCGAGAACGGTCAGCCGCGCCTCGTAATCCTGACCGCGCGGAGTGGCGAGGCGGGCCTTGACGGACCAGTATTCGCGGGGGGTGAACGCCTCGATCTCCATCTCGCGCTCGACGATGAGGCGCAGGCAGACCGATTGCACCCGCCCGGCCGATTTGGCGCCGGGCAGCTTGCGCCAGAGCACCGGCGAGAGGTTGAAGCCGACGAGATAATCGAGCGCGCGCCGCGCGAGATAGGCATCGACCAGCGGCTGGTCGATCTGGCGCGGGTTCTTCATCGCCTCGGTCACGGCGGATTGGGTGATGGCGTTGAAAACGACGCGCGAAACCGGCGTGTCCTTTTTCAGCGCGCGGCGTTTGCGCAGCGCCTCTTCGAGATGCCAGCTTATCGCCTCGCCCTCGCGGTCGGGGTCGGTGGCGAGGATGAGCTCCTGATCGTCCTTGAGCGCGTCGGCGATGGCCTTGACATGTTTTCGGCTGTCGGCGCCGATCTCCCATGTCATGTCGAAATCATGTTCGGTATCGACCGAGCCGTCCTTGGGCGGCAGGTCACGCACATGGCCATAGGATGCCAGCACGGTGTAATCCTTGCCAAGATACTTGTTTATGGTCTTGGCCTTGGCGGGGGATTCCACAACGACAACTGGCATTGAATTCCTTTCGACTCGTCCGCGCCTCTATGGCGGCGGAACATGGGTTGGGGAAGGGGGTATTGTCAATGCGTCGTGAAAACCCCAGTCTTTCCACATGGTTTTGCCCTGTTTTCGGGTGTCTCACCTCTACGAAGGGAAAGGCGATGCGGATCATCATCCGGTTGATTGCGGGGATCTTGCTGGGCATCGGCGGGCCGGTGCCGGGTGTGCGGGCCGATTTTGTCGAGCCCGCCCGCGGCAGCGAGACGCGCAAGGCGCTGATGGATGCGCTGCGCCCGCATGCAGAATGGGTGCTGGGCCGCCCGGTCGAGTTCGTGGTGCGTGATCTGCGGCTGGCCGAGGGTCAGGGCCTGCCTTTCGCGGTGGCGTTCGCCAGCGTACGGGCACAGCGCCCGGGGGGCGGGGCGATCGACATCCGCGCCACACCCGGCTTTGCACGCTGCGAGATCGTGCCCGAGCTGATGGACGGCACAAGCCTGCAGGCGCTCTATCGCAAGGTGGGCAACACATGGGTCGCGGTGCATTGGGCGATCGGGGCGACGGATGTGTGGTATGCCGACCCGGTTTTCTGTGCCGATTATTTCGCGGTGTTGCCCGAAATCTGCGCCGGCTGAGACGAATTGCCGCCCGCAAGGCTGAGCAGCCCGCCGGATTGGCGGTTGATCCGGCCGTCGAGTTCGAGATCGACCAGCACCGGGGCCACGGTGTTGGCGGGGGCGCCGAGATCGCGGATGAGCTGATCCTCGGCCAGCGGCGAGGGGCCCAGCCGGTCGAGAATCATCCGGTGCAGTTTGGCGGTGTCGCGCAGGCCGCGCTTCTCGGGCGGGGGCGGGGGAATTTCGGCCACCAGCGGCATTTCGGCCTGTTGCGGTTCGGGCGCGGCGGGGGCGAGCGGGGTCAGCGCCTCGACCACGTCGGCGGCGTCGCGCACCAGCCGCGCGCCATCGCGAATGAGCATGTTGCAGCCCGCCGTGCGCGCGTCGAACGGGTGGCCGGGCACGGCCAGCACCTCGCGGCCCTGATCGAGCGCGCATTTCGCGGTGATGAGGCTGCCGGATTTCGCCGCCGCCTCGGTCAGCACCACGGCCTGTGCCAGCCCCGAGATGAGCCGGTTGCGGCGCGGGAAATGCCGGGCTTGCGGGACCGTGCCCATGGGCATTTCCGACAGGCGCAGCCCGGATTTCGCGATCTCGGTGGCAAGGGCGGTGTTTTCGGACGGGTAGATCACATCGACGCCGCCCGCCATCACCGCGACGGTGCCGGTGGCAAGGCTGGCCTTGTGCGCGGCGGTGTCGATGCCCCGCGCCAGACCCGAGACGATGACATAGCCCCTGGCTCCGAGATCCCGGGCCAGGGCGCGGGCCATGCGCCCGCCCAGAGACGAGGCGTTGCGCGCGCCTACAAGCGCGACCATCGGGCGGGTGAGCAGCGATGCATCGCCCTGCACCCAGAGGATCGGCGGCGGGTCCGTCAGGTCGAGAAACTGTGTGGGATAGGTGGCCTCACCGATGCAGATCATCCGCGCCTTGGCCTTGCGCGCGGCGCGCATCTCGGCCACGGCCACGCCTTCGGGGCAGGGGTCGTAATTGTCCATCCCCGCCTCGCGCGCGACCCGGGGCAATGCTTCGAGCGCGGCGGCGGCGCTGCCATGTTCGCCCATCAGCCGATGGAATGTGGAGATCCCGACCCGGCGCGAGCGCAGAAGGCGAAGCCACGACACCCTATCATCTTCCGTGGTGGGTGGGAGTGGGGGGTGAGTGGAAGGATGATTACCTTCGGACATCGTGACTCCGCCTTGCTGCGAAATCATCTCTAGCGCACGGATGGTTAACGCGCGGTAAACCGATCCGCCCGCCGGTCAGTTTTTTTCGTCATCCGCGCAGGACGGCCCCCGGGTTCATGATGCCACCCGGGTCGAACACCTGTTTGATCTGGCGCATAAGCGCCAGTTTCACCGGGTCGCCATAGCGTTCGAGATCCTCCATCTTGAGCCGCCCGACGCCATGTTCGGCGCTGAACGAGCCGCCCATCTCGGCGGTGATGTCATGGATCAGGCGTTGCACCTTTTCGCCCGCGCCGGGATAGTCGGCACGGCTCTGCCCTCTGGCCGGGAAGACGTTGTAATGCAGGTTGCCATCACCCAGGTGGCCAAAGCAGTTGGTGCGAAAATCGCCCAACCCGGGCAGGGCGGCATCGGCGCGGGTGATGAAATCGGGCACCTCGGAAAGCGGCAGGGAAATGTCGTGCGAGGAGATCGAGCCGATGCGGCGGTTGGCCTCGGGCAGCTGTTCGCGCAACTCCCACAGCGCGTCGCGCTGGGCCAGCGATTGCGCGATGGTGCCATCGCGGACCAGCCCGGCGTCAAGGGCCTCGGCGAACAGCCCTTCGAGCGTTTCGGCGGGGTCGAGCCCGCGCGGCAGGCCGAGTTCGACGAGCACGCACCAGTCGGGGTCGGTGGCGAGGGGCTGGCGAATCTCGGGCATCATCTCGCGCAGGAAGCCGAGGCCCGCGCCGTTGATCAACTCGAAGGCACTGACCGATTCGCCAACGCGGTCGCGCGCCATGGACAGGAGATCGAGCGCGGCGGCGGGGCTTTCGACCACCAGCAGCGCGGTGCCGGTCGCGGCTGGACGCGGGGCGAGTTTCAGGGTCGCCGCGGTGATCACGCCCAGCGTGCCCTCGGAGCCGATCAGGAGATCGCGCAGGTCATAGCCGGTGTTGTCCTTGCGCAGGCGCGAGAGCCCGTTCATCACCCGCCCGTCAGGGAGCACCGCCTCGATCCCGAGGCAGAGGTCGCGGGCATTGCCATAGCGCAGCACATTGACCCCGCCCGCGTTGGTGGCGAGGTTGCCGCCGATCCGGGACGAGCCCTTGGCCGCAATGGAGAGCGGAAACAGGCGGTTCTCGCGTTCCACCGCGTCATGAATGTCC
Source organism: Paracoccaceae bacterium (assembly GCA_011389685.1). GTDB lineage: Bacteria > Pseudomonadota > Alphaproteobacteria > Rhodobacterales > Rhodobacteraceae > Aquicoccus. Next base: position 5,449 of record JAABTV010000049.1, on the reverse strand, counting down.
GAGAGGATCGCCCCGGCCTCGACGATGGCGAGGTTTTCGCGCGGGTGGATCGCGCGGATCGCCGTCATCCGTTCCAGTGACAGGATCATCGGTGCGGGGCCGTCGGGCATGATCTGTGCGCCGACAAGGCCGGTGCCGCCGCCATAGGGCACGACCGGCACGCGCGCTTCGTTGGCGGCGCGCAGGGCCACCGACACCTCTTCGACGGTTGCGGGGGCGACGACCTCCCCGGCCTGTCCTTTCCACTTGCCACGCGGCTCTTCGAGGTAATGCGGGGCCACCGGCCGCAGGGCGCGGTCAGGCAGGAGGCGGGCGAGCGTGGCGCGAAAGCTGTCATCGACGGGGTTGAGCATCATGGCGCAAGTCTTACGCGCCGCCCGCTGGCGCGTCGAGATGCGACGTGCCGTCGCTGCGTCGTCAGTCCGAATCGCGCAGGTAACGCGGCCTGAGAACATGCACTGTCGGGCGCGGGGGCAGGTCGCGCAGCGAGACGGTGAGGCTCGACTCGCCGCTTTTTACGATGTCGAACTCGTCGCGCATGCCGGTGATGAAGTGGTCGAGCGTGTAATCACCGAACCAGTGCATCGGGATCACCACCGAGGATTTCAATCGCTTGAGGATACGGATCATCGTCGGCTGATCGACGGTATAGCTCCCGTCGACGGCGGCCATGACCACGTCGAGCCGCCCGAGTGCCGCATACTGGGCCGGGTTGGGTTCGTGGTGCAGGTGGCCGAGATGACCGATGCAAAGCCCTTCGACCTCGAACACGAAGATCGAGTTGCCGAAAGGTTCGGTCCCGCCAAAGCCCGAGCGGATATCGGTGGGCACGTTGCGCACCGCCATGTCGCGATATTCGAGATAGTGATCGACCCCCTTGCCGAACTCCTCGCCCCAGCCTTTGAGCACGTGCGGGATCGCCGGGTCGGGATTGGCCGTCCAGTGGGTTTCATGGGCGTGGTTCATGGTGACGATGTCGGGGATCAGCGTGGTGTTGCCGATGAAGCCGGTGAAATCGGTCACGGCGTTCACGCCCGCAGGCGTCTGGATCAGGAAGGAGGCGTGGGCGATATATCGGATGCGCACCGAATAGTCGGCAACCGGGTCGCGAAAGCTCGCCTTGTGCAGGAATTCGAGGCCGGGGGCTGCATCGGCGATGGCGATGCAATGGCTGGGTGTGCGGGTCTGGGCCTGCGCGGCAGGGGCGATAACGACAAGGGCGAAGGCAAGGATCAAACGCAGCATGGTGGCAGTCTAGCAGCTTTGCCGCGAAAGCAGTTGACGTTTCGGTGAGCGAGGGAAGGTCAGCCCGCGTCGGTGCGCCCGCGCCGGTCGCTGCGCAGCGCGGCATAAAGCACATGGGTGCGCCAGCGCCCGTTGATCTGGAGATAGCTTTGCGCGACGCCTTCGTATTTGAAACCCGATTTCTCCAGCACCGCGCGCGAAGCCGCATTCTCGGGCAGGCAGGCGGCCTCGATGCGGCTGAGATCCATGCGGTGATAGGCGTGATGCACCACCGCCTCGATCGCCTCGCGCATGTAGCCCTGCCGGGCGAAGGTTTCGCCGACCCAATAGCCCAGCGTGCCCGCCTGGGCCGGGCCGCGGCGGATATTGTCGAGCGTGATCGCCCCGACCAGCACGTCATCGGCGCGGCGCAGCATGAAGAGGGGCAGCGCCGTGCCCGACCCGATCGAGCGATGCGCCCAGTAGACGCGGTTGGTGAAGGCGCGCCGGCTCAGGTGGTCATGCGCCCATGTCGGTTCCCAAGGGGTCAGGAACGCCTCGGACAGGCGGCGCAGCCCGGTCCAGGCGTTGAAATCGGAATGCATCGGCGCGCGCAGGGTCAGCCGGTCGGTCTCGATCCGCAGCTTCCTGCGCGCCCGCGAGAGCATCACGCGGCACGCCTTTGCCGGTCGAGCGTGGCCAGATCGGGCGCACCCGCCACCGGGCCGTAAAGCGCCATCACCGCGCCCGCCTCGCCGATCATGCGGCCGGCGAAATCGCGCACGCCGGCGCGGGTTACGGCGTCGATCTTCTCGACCACCTCTTCGGGTGTTGGCACGGCGCCCCAGATCTGGACCATGCGCGCCATCCGTTCGGCCCGGTTCGACGGGCTTTCGAGCCCCATGAGGAGCCCGGCGCGCATCTGGGCGCGGGCGCGCTCGACCTCTTCTTCGCGCATGTCATCGGCGGCGCGGCGCATCTCGTCGATGGTGATGCGCGCGAGATCGGGCATCTGTTCGCCGCTGGTTCCGGCATAGATCGTCATCAGCCCGGCATCGGAATAGGCGCCGGCCGAGGCGAAGATCGTATAGCAAAGGCCGCGCTTTTCGCGGATTTCTTGAAACAGGCGCGAGGACATGCCCCCGCCCAGCGCGTTGGCATAGACCTGCGCGGTATAGATCTCGGGGTCAAGATAGTCGGGCGCCTCGAAGGCCAGTGCGAGATGGGCCTGTTCGAGCGGTTTTTCCTGGCGGAACTCGCCGCCCGCAAAGCGCGCGGGCTGGATCAGGCCGGATCGCCCGGTGGTGAGAGGGCCGAACAGGGTCTCGGCCTGGCGCACCAAAGCGTCGTGATCGACATCGCCGGCGGCGGCGAGGATCATGTTGCCGGGCGCGTAATGTTCGGCCACGAAGGCGCGCAGATCCTCGCGCGAGAAACCGCGCACCCGGTCCGGGGGCCCGAGGATGGTGCGGCCGATGGGTTGGTCGGGATAGGCGCGTTCCTGGAGCCAGTCGAAGATCACGTCGTCGGGCGTGTCGAGCGCCTGGCCGATCTCCTGCAGGATCACGCCGCGTTCGATGTCGATCTCCTCTGGCGCGAAGACCGGGTTCAGAAGGATATCGGCGATCACGTCGAGCGCGAGGTCCACATCCTGGCCCAGCACCCGGGCATAATAGGCCGTGGCCTCGCGCGAGGTATAGGCGTTCATGTAGCCGCCCACATCCTCGATCGCCTCGGCGATCTGGAGCGTGGAGCGCCGCGCGGTGCCCTTGAAGGCCATGTGTTCGAGGAAATGGGCGATGCCGTTCTGCTCTTCGCGCTCGTTGCGGCCACCGGCGGTGACCCAGATGCCGACCGAGGCGGATTGCAGCCCGGGCATGCGTTCGGTGACGATGCGAAAGCCGTTGGAGAGGGTGGTGATCTGGACGGTCACGGGCAGCGGTGCTCCTCGATCAGGGATTGGATGGCGGAAAGGTCGTTCTCGACGCGGGTCATGCGCTCGGGGAGGTCAAAGAGGTCGGCCATGCGCGCGGGCAGGGGCGGGCGGATGCCGGTGGCGTCTTCGACGGCGTCGGGGAATTTGGCTGGGTGGGCGGTGGCCAGCGTGATCATCGGCGTGGCGGGATCGCGCAATTCCTCGGCCACCTTGACGCCGACGGCGGAGTGCGGGCAGAGCAATTCGCCGGTCGTGCGGTGCAGGCGGGCGATGGTGGCGCGGGTTTCGTCCTCTGAGGCGCGGCCGCTGTCATAGACCTCGCGCAGGGCCTGCAATGCGCCCTGGCTGACGCTGAAGCCGCCGGCTTTCAGCTCGTCCATGAGCTGTGCCACGGCGACGCCGTCCCGGTTATAGGCCTCGAACAGGGCGCGCTCGAAATTCGAGCTGACCTGAATGTCCATCGAAGGGGAGATCGAGGGGGCCACGCCGTCGGGGCGATACTCGGCGCTTGAAAGGCAGCGGTGCAGGATGTCGTTCTGGTTGGTGGCCACCACCAGCCGGTCGATCGGCAGGCCCATGCGCTTGGCCAGGTAGCCCGCGAAGATGTCGCCGAAATTGCCGGTGGGGACGGTGAAGCTGACCGAGCGGGCGGGGGCGCCGAGCGACACGGCAGAGGTGAAGTAATAGACCACCTGCGCCAGCACGCGGGCGAAATTGATCGAGTTCACACCGGCCAGCCCGACCCGGTCGCGGAAGTCGAAATTGTTGAACATGTCCTTCACCCGCGCCTGGCAATCGTCGAAATCGCCGGTGACGGCAAGGGCGTGGACATTGGCCTCGGCCGGGGTGGTCATCTGGCGGCGTTGCACCTCGGAGACGCGGCCATGCGGGAAGAGGATGAAGACATCGACATTGTCGAGGCCCTTGAAGGCCTCGATCGCCGCCGACCCGGTGTCGCCGCTGGTGGCGCCGACGATGGTGACGCGCTTTCCGTTGCGCTCCAGCGCGGCCTGGAACATCTGCCCGATGAGCTGCATCGCGAAATCCTTGAACGCGAGCGTGGGGCCGTGGAACAGTTCGAGCAGGAAATGCCCCGGGGCCAGTTGCACCAGAGGCGCGCGGGCGGCGTGGTCGAAACCGGCATGGGCGCGGGCGATGATCGCGCGGAACGCGTCGTCGGTGAAGGCGTCGTCGATGAAGGGGCGCATGATGCGAAAGGCGCATTCCTCGTAAGGCAGCCCGGCCAGCGCGGCGATTTCGTCCGTTGTCAGGGTCGGGATCGCCTCGGGCAGGTAAAGCCCGCCGTCGCGGGCAAGGCCGGTGAGCATCGTGTCTTCGAAATCGAGCACCGGCGCGGTGCCGCGGGTCGAGATGTAATTCATCGGCTGCCCTTCCTGGCGGTCGTTCGGCGGCGGGAGAGAAAGTAGAGCGTCATTACCACCCAAGTTGCCGCCAATCCATACCATGTGAGCAGGTATTCCAGGTGCCGGTTGGGGATGCCGGACGTGTCGGTGGGCAGGGGGGTGATGGCGGGGTTGGGCGGGTCGATCGCGCGCGCCACGATCAGGGTTTCCTCGGTGCCGAGCGCGGTGGCCAGCGATGGCACGTCGCGGGCATACCAGATATTCGCGTCCCGGTCATTCTCGGGGGTGTAGCTGTCGATCTCGTCGGGCCAGTAGAGATTGCCGGTGAGTGTGACATCGCGGGGCGGGCGGGGCGCGTCCTTGGCGGTCAGGCGGATGAAGCCCAGATCGACCAAAACGCGGCGCCCGTCGGTCTCAAACGCGCGGATGACGCGATAGCCCGCGCCGAAATCGCGGGTCGAGACGAGGACGTGGATTTCCGGCCCGGTGAGGCGGCCCGCGGCGGTGACGGCGAGGAAGCGGTCGGCCTGCGGGTCGGGTGTGGCGGGGATGGCGACGGGGGCGGCACCGATGCGGGAGTCTATTTCGGCAAGATACGCCTCTTTTTCGGCCAGGCGCCGGACCTGCCAGTTGCCCAGGCTGATGAAGAGCACCAGCACGGCGGCGGAGAAGATCAGGAAGGGCAGGTTGCGGCGCAAGGGGGCCTCGGGGGGATGCGGGTGTGTCGCGGGGGCGGGTTCTAGGGCGTGTCGGCTTTCATCGAATTCGCCCCGCCCGGAACGGCGGCGAAGCCGCCAGGGCAGCATTTGGCCGCCCGTCGTGCCGGAGGCACGCCTTCGGCGTGGCCGGGTGCTTTTGAGGGGTTGCGCTCTGCTTCAGGCAGGGGGTGGTATTGCAAGATAAACTGCCCTGCTCTGGTGTGGTG
>JAABTV010000048.1 GCA_011389685.1 Paracoccaceae bacterium | reverse complement strand
CAACGGAAAAATCCGGCCGCAGCCGGATCGGGAGAACGCTTTCGCGAGGGCAAGTGGCGGAGACGAAGGGATTCGAACCCTCGAGACCCTTCCGGGCCTACTCCCTTAGCAGGGGAGCGCCTTCGACCACTCGGCCACGTCTCCGCCGACGCGTATAGCCAAGCAAAGGCAGGGATTACAAGGCGAAACTGGCCTTCGGTCGAAAATCCTTCTCGCTGCCAGGTGCTGTTGAAATGGGACGTTTGCGTTGTGGCGATGTGGGTATCGTTTCAGGGTCGTCCTGTTTACCTTGCAGTCGCTTCAAGCGGTTTCGGCCGCACTGACGCGCTTAACATTTGGTCGGCGGTGATGCTCCAGGCACCTCTCACCGGCCTCTCCGCTTTACATTCCCACCCCTCTGGCCCGGGCGCCCGGCTGTCGAGCGACCTCGACCGACGGCGGTTTCGGATGCCTTCTCGACCGCGAATTGCCGTGCGAGCGGATCGTCGGCGATGACGAGATCCACCGCTTCGAGCCGCTTGACCTCGTCGCGCAGGCGGGCGGCCTCTTCGAATTCGAGGTTCTCGGCGGCCTTGCGCATGTCGGTGCGCATGCCCTCGAGCACCTTTTCGAGGTTGGCGCCGTGCAGCGGCTTGTCGACCTTGGCCGTCACCCGGCTCATGTCCACGTCGCCCTGATAGAGACCCGAGAGCACATCGTCGACATTCTTTCGGATCGATTCGGGGGTGATGCCGTGTTCCTCGTTATAGGCGAGTTGCTTGACGCGGCGGCGGTCGGTTTCGCCGATGGCGCGCTCCATGCTGCCGGTCACGCGGTCGGCATACATGATGACCCGGCCCTCGGCATTGCGCGCCGCACGGCCGATGGTCTGGATCAGCGAGGTTTCGGAGCGCAGGAACCCCTCCTTGTCCGCGTCGAGAATGGCCACCAGCCCGCATTCTGGGATGTCCAGCCCCTCGCGCAGCAGGTTGATGCCCACCAGAACGTCGAACGCGCCCAACCGCAGGTCGCGCAGTATCTCGATACGTTCCAGCGTGTCGATATCGGAATGCATGTAGCGCACGCGGATGCCTTGTTCATGCAGGTATTCGGTCAAATCCTCGGCCATCCGCTTGGTCAGGGTGGTGCAGAGCACGCGATAGCCTTTGGCCGCGACGCGGCGGACCTCGTCGAGCAGGTCATCAACCTGGGTTTCGACCGGGCGGATCTCGATCTGTGGGTCGATCAGGCCGGTCGGGCGGATCACCTGTTCGGTGAATACACCGCCGGCCTGATCAAGCTCCCACGCGGAGGGGGTGGCGGAGACGAACACGCTTTGCGGGCGCATCGCGTCCCACTCCTCGAATTTGAGCGGGCGGTTGTCCATGCAGGAGGGCAGGCGAAAGCCATGTTCGGCCAGCGTGAACTTGCGCCGGTAGTCGCCTTTGTACATTCCGCCGATCTGGGGCACGCTGACGTGGCTCTCGTCGGCAAACACGATGGCGTTGTCGGGGATGAACTCGAACAGCGTGGGGGGTGGTTCGCCCGGGGCACGGCCGGTGAGGTAGCGCGAATAATTCTCGATACCGTTGCAGACGCCGGTGGCCTCGAGCATTTCGAGGTCGAAATTGGTGCGCTGTTCGAGGCGCTGGGCTTCGAGCAGCTTGCCGTCGGCGACAAGCTGATCGAGGCGGCGGCGCAGCTCTTGCCTGATGCTCTGTATGGCCTGTCGCATCGTTGGTTTCGGTGTGACGTAGTGCGAATTGGCATAGACGCGGATCTGATCGAACGTATCGGTTTTCTCACCGGTGAGGGGGTCGAATTCGGTTATGGATTCAAGCTCTTCGCCAAAGAACGAGAGCCGCCAGGCGCGATCATCGAGGTGGGCGGGAAAGATTTCGAGCGAGTCGCCACGCACCCGGAATGCGCCGCGCTGGAACGCCTGATCGTTGCGGCGGTATTGCTGGGCCACGAGATCAGCGATCACCGCGCGCTGATCGTAATGGGCGCCGACCTTGAGATCCTGGGTCATCGCGCCATAGGTTTCGACGCTGCCGATGCCATAGATACACGACACGCTGGCCACGATGATCACGTCGTCACGCTCAAGCAGCGCGCGGGTGGCCGAATGGCGCATGCGGTCGATCTGTTCGTTGATCTGGGATTCCTTCTCGATATAGGTGTCCGAGCGCGGGACGTAGGCTTCGGGCTGGTAATAGTCGTAGAAGGAGACGAAATATTCGACCGCGTTCTCGGGAAAGAATCCCTTGAATTCGCCGTAAAGCTGGGCCGCGAGGGTCTTGTTGGGGGCAAGGATGATCGCCGGGCGCTGTGTCGCCTCGATCACCTTGGCCATGGTAAAGGTCTTGCCGGTGCCGGTCGCGCCAAGAAGAACTTGGTTCTGTTCGTTGTCGAGGATGCCTTGGGTCAGTTCCGCAATGGCTGTGGGTTGATCGCCGGCTGGCTGGAAGCTTGAATGCATGACAAAGGCCTTGCCGCCCTCGAGCTTTTCCCGGGTTTTCACATCCGGGGCGGGGGTGTTCAGCATTGGCTGGGTCTTGTCGGAATGGGCATAGGGCATGGAAGGCTCCGCGCGGGCTGAACCCGTAGAGTTGATCACTTTTTGTTCCGGTTCAAGGGGCAAACGCAAGGAAGACCGGTCAGGGCCTGCCAGGTCAGGGGCCGGTGCGTTCAACCGCGACGGCGCAGGTTGTGGCGATACTCGCGCAGTGAAAATGCGCCAAGCAGCTGGCCCAGTCCGAAATAGCTGATAATTCCGGAACCGATGAGGATCAGGAGCGCGAGGTAGCGCCACCCGGGCGCGGTGATCATTGGACCCAAGAGCAGGTTCACGCCCCAGAGGACGGCCCCCATGAGCGCGGCGGCAAGGATGATGCGCCAGATGCGGCGGCGGAAACGGGCGTCGAACCGCGCGACGTCGCCCATGGGGCGGGCGCCGCGTGCCAGAAGCCAGACCATCGCCCAACCCGCCAGCGTGGTGGCCAATGCCGCCGCGATCCAGCCGATATAGGGGTGCAGTCCGATCGCCACCACCGCGTTGATCACCATCGCCCAAAGCGCGTATCGGAACGGTGTGCGGGTGTCTTCGCGCGCGAAATAGAGGGGTTGAAGCACCTTTTGCAGAACGAAAGCAGGCAGGCCGAGACCATAGACCGCAACCGCGAGTGCGATGGCGGCACTGTCATCGGCGGTCTGTGCGCCGCGCTCGAACAGCACCGAGACGAGCGGCATGGGGATCATCACCAGCGCCACGGCAGAAGGGATCGTAAGCGCCAGCGAAATCTCGCCGGCGCGGGAAAAGGCGTGGCGCGCGCCTGCATCGTCCTTGTCGCGCAGGCGCCGCGACAGGTCGGGCAACAGCACGATGCCCACGGCAATGCCCACGACGCCGAGGGGAAGCTGATAGAGCCGGTCGGCGGCGAATAGCCAGCTCACGGCGGCGTCATAGCGGGAGGCGACCTGCTGGCCGACCAGCAGGTTGATCTGCATCACGCCCGAGCTGAGCGCCGCAGGGATGGCGACGGCGACGAGATGCTTCATGTCGGGGGTCCAGCGGGGCAGCCCGGGGCGGATGCGCACCCCGGCGCGCGATGCTGCCGACCAGACCAGCGCAAGCTGGGCGATACCGGCAAAGGGGATGGTCCAGACCAGCCACGTGATCACGGTCTGTCCGAGCAGCGCCGCCGCCCCCATGGCACAGATCACGAAGATGTTGAGCAGGACCGGCGCGGCGGCGGCGATGGCAAATCGACCGGTGGCATTGAGCACACCCGAAAACAGCGCCGAGATCGACATGAAGAGGATATAGGGAAAGACGATCCGCCCGAAGCCCACGGTCAGGTCGAACCGCTCATCGCCCGCAAAGCCTTCGGCGGTGGCCCAGACGAGGGCGGGCATGAAGATCATCGCCAGGGCAGTCAGGATCAGCACGATGAAGGCCAGGCCGCTGAGTGCCTCGCGGGCAAAGGCCTGTGGGTCTTCGCCTGCCTCGTAACGTTTGGAGAACATCGGCACGAAGGCGGCGTTGAAGGCGCCCTCGGCAAAGAATCGGCGGAACATGTTGGGCAGCCGGAAGGCCGCCACGAATGCGTCCATGACCGGCCCGGGCCCGATCAGGGCCAGCAGCATCACCTCGCGCAGAAATCCAAGGATTCGCGAGGCGAGCGTCCAGAACCCCACGGTGAGAAAGCCGGAGACAAGGCGGATGGGTTTCATGATCTGCTCGGGCCCTTGTTTGGGGTGTTTTAACTTGTCGGGGCAGCTTTGGAAACGCGATATGACCGGGGTCGGGAAAAATGGCGGGCGCGTGCCGTTCAAGCGTCGCCGTTTTCCGTCACGGAAAACGGCCCAAAATCCTTCGAGGATTTTGAGTGGCTCCGCTGGTGGCGTGATTGTTGTTTTTCGCGAGGAAAAACAGGTCGAATTCCGCGACGGAATTCGATTGTCCTAGGGTCTGCGTGCGCGTTCCACACCCGTTTCGATGGCTTCCCGGAGTTTTCTTTCCAGCGCCTTCTGCTTGGTTTGCGAATGCAGTTTCAGCCCGAACATGTCCTTGACATAAAAGCTGTCCACCACCTGTTCGCCATAGGTCGCGATCACCGCGGAGGCGATATAGATATTGGCATTGGCCATTGTCCGGGTCAGGTCGTGGAGAAGGCCGGGCCTGTCGCGGGTATCGACCTCGATGATGGTATAGATCTCGGACCCGTCATTGTCGAAGGTGATCGAGGTGGGAACGCGGAACGCCTTTTCACGTTTCTTGAACTTGTCGCGATCCGCGATCGCTTCGCCGGTGATGACCTCGCCCTTGAGGGTCTTGTGGATCATGCCTTCGAGGCGTTTGAGCTTGCCGGCCTCGAAAGGGTGGCCCTCGGCATCCTGGACCCAGAAGGCGGCCGTGGCATAGCCGTCCTTGGTGGTGAAGGTGCGGGCATCGACGATATTGGCCCCAACGAGCGCCAGTGCGCCGCACATCCGGCTGAAGATGCCCGGGTGGTCGGCCATGGCGAAACAGGCGCGGGTGGCATCTCGGTCGTCGTCCGGGTGCAGGTCGATCCGGATCTCGTCATCCTCGATACCCTTGAGCAGCCGGGCAAAGACGACATGGGCCGTGACATGCAGCCCCTGCCAATAGGGCTCGTAATGGCGCGCGGTTTCGAGTTTCAGATCGCCCGCATCCCAGTCTGGAAGAGCGGCGCGCAGGTTCTTCTTCGCCTCGGTGCCGCGCACTTCGCGGGAAAGTGCCTCGATTCCCTCTTCGAGTGCCAGCCGGGTTTGCCGGTAGAGCGCGCGCAACAGCACCGCCTTCCAGTTGTTCCAGGTGTTGGGGCCGACGCCGCGGATGTCACAGACGGTCAGCACCAAGAGCAGGTCGAGCCGGGCCACGCTGCCCACCGCCTTGGCGAAATCCCGCACGGTGCGCGGATCGGCGATGTCGCGCTTCTGCGCCATGTCCGACATCAGCAGGTGATAGCGGACCAGCCATTCGACCGTATCGACTTCTTTCGGCTTGAGTCCCAGCCGGGTCGCCACGCGGCGTGCGATCTGGGCACCGAGGATCGAGTGATCCATGTCGCGCCCCTTGCCGATATCGTGGCACAGCATCGCGATCATCAGGACCTTGCGGTTGAGCCGTTTCCGTTTGAGGATATCGGCCGAGACTGGCAGTTCCTCGTCAAGCTCGCCCTGTTCGATGGCGTTGAAATTCGAGATCACCTGGATCGTGTGTTCGTCGACCGTGTAGGAATGATACATGTTGAATTGCATCATCGCCACGATCGGTTCGAATTCCGGGATGAAGGCCGAAAGCACCCCGAGTTCGTTCATCCGCCGCAGGGCGCGTTCGGGATTGCCGTGCTTGAGCAGCAGATCAAGGAAGATGCGGTTGGCCTCCCTGTTCTCGCGCATGGTATCGTCGATCATGTCGAGATTGGCGGTGACAAGCCGCATCGCGTCGGGGTGGATGAGCATGCCCGTCCGCAGGCCCTCTTCGAACAGGCGCAGGAGGTTCAGGGGATCGGACAGGAACGCCTTTTCGTCCTCGATGGCGAGCCGCCCATGCACCTGAAGATATCCGGGCTTGAGCTTGCGGCGGCGTTTGAACAGCCGCTCGAGCAGGGGTTCGGCCTTTGCATGGGCGGCTTCGAGCTTGGTCAGGAAGATGCGCGTGAGGTCGCCCACGCGGGTCGCCTGGCGATAATAATCCTGCATGAAATGTTCGACCGCCCGTCGACCCTCCTTGTCGGTATAGCCCATCCGCTCGGCCACCTGGACCTGAAGGTCGAAGGTGAGCTGGTCGTTCGGACGCCCTGTGATCAGGTGCATGTGACAGCGCACGGCCCAGAGGAAATTGTCGGCCTTGTCGAAGGTGGCGAATTCCTCTTCTGAAAACACCTTGAGCCGCACCAGATCGCGCACATCGCGCACGTCGTGAATGTATTTCGCGATCCAGAACAGCGATTGCAGGTCGCGCAGGCCGCCCTTGCCCTCCTTCACGTTGGGTTCGGCCACGTAGCGTTCACCCTGCTTGATGTGCCGGTTCTCGCGCTCGGCCAGCTTGGCCTCGATGAAATCGCGTTCGGTGCCCTTGAACAGGTCCTTGCGCAGGCGTTTGTTCAGGGTCTCCGCCAGCCCGGTATCGCCGGTGATGAAGCGGTGTTCGAGAAGCGCGGTGCGGATCGTGTAATCATCGCGCCCGAGGCGCAGGCAATCCTTTACGGTGCGGCTGGAATGGCCGACCTTGAGCCTCAGATCCCACAGGATGTAAAGCATGGATTCGATAACGCTCTCGGCCCAGGGCGTGATCTTGCTGGGGATCAGGAACAGCAGGTCGATATCCGATTGCGGGGCCATCTCGCCGCGGCCGTATCCGCCCACGGCCAGGAGAGACAGGCGTTCGCTCTCGGTCGGGGTGTGAAGAGGGTGGATGTGGGTGGTCACCAGATCGAAGACGGTGGTGATCAGGCAATCCGTGAGCCAGCTATATGCGCGGGTTGCGGGCCTGGCGGCGAGTGGATCGGCATTCAGACCCGCCTCGATCGCCGCGAAACCGCGTTTGCGCGCGTCGGAAAGCACACTGACCGCGGCGCTGCGCAAGCCGGTCTCGTCGCGGGCCGTTTCGGCGGCCGCATTGAGCGCGCGCCGGACGTCTTCCCGGTCGAAGATCGCAACGGCGGGGCAGATCAGGTCTTCGGGGACGTCGGCATGCGTCGGTGCGGCGGTGCCGAGCGGGGCGGACGGGTCAGAGTCCGGCGCCGCCGAAGGCTCTTGGGGCAGGGTCAATCACAACCACCTGTTTGTCACGGATCTGGGCCACGGCGAGGCCCCGTTCATTTGTGCCGTCGGCGCGCAGGCGAAAGATGCCCGTAGCCCCCTGGAAACCCGCACCCTGGGTCAGCGCAGTGACGCCAAGTGCATCGGATCGGCCGGATTTTACCAGCGCACCGATCGCGGCAATACCGTCATAAGCCAGTCCGGCGATTGGATGTGGCGCCTGGCCATTGGCCGCGGAATAGCGTGCGGCGAAGCTCTGGGTCCGGCCCGGGTCGGGCTGCGCGAACCAACCGCCCTGAACCCCGGGAAGCTCAAGCGTTTGCGGTGGAATATCCCAACGGGTCAGGCCGACAAACTGTGCCGCGTCCGGCCCAAGGCCGGTTTCCGGCAGCATCTGGGCGAAGAGCGGCAGCGCGCCGGCCGTGTCCGATGTGAGAAAGATCGTGTCAGCCTGCCCCGAGCGGGCCGCGTCCTTGATCCGGGGCACGGCATTGATCACGCCTTGCTGGCTGAAGGAATAGCCGACCGTGCCGGCCATGGTGACCCCGTTGGCGGCGATCGCGTTCTGGATGGCGCGACGCCCGAGTTGGCCCGACAGGTTCTCGGAATGAACCACGAGGATGCGGGATTTGCCCTGACGCCGGGCAAAACCCACCAGCCGGTTGGCGGTGTTCTCGAAAGTGGGACCGAGCACGAAGACATTGCCGCCCGCGATGGTGGTGTTGTTCGAGAAGGTCAGGACATTCACACCCCTGCCCGCAACGGCGTTGCCGACCGCGTTGGCGGCTTCGGCATAGACCGGGCCGAGGATGATCCGGGCGCCGTCGGCCACGGCCTGCTGGGCCGCGCCTTGGGCCTGTGCTGCATTTCCGGCCGTCGAATAGACCCTGAGATCGACATCGACTCCGTCAAGATCGGCCACCGCGAGCCGTGCGGCATTTTCGAGACTTTGCGCAAGCAGATCGTCACCCTGCTGTTCCGATCCGCGCGGCACGAGCAGCGCGACGGGCACAGGGGCCGAGGGATTGATCGACGGCCCGCCCCCGGGACCGGACAGGGTGACCGGATCACAAGCCGCAAGCCAGATCATCGACAGGACAGCGATGAGCGGCGCGGCGCTCTTGCGGATCGGGGTCAAAACGGCAAACATGGGCAAATGAACACTCCCTTCTGGACCGCTCCCTCGGGCGACGGCTTTTGCGGGGATAATAAACGTCACATCCATGGGGTCCAGTGGTGAATCCGAAATCCGCCGATCTTGACGGAGGTCTCTACCTTGTTTCGGTGCCGATCGGGACCGCGCGCGACATCACGCTCAGGGCGCTCGATGTTCTGGCGGGCGTGGATGTCATTGCAGCCGAGGATACCCGCTCGATGCGGCGGCTGCTCGAGATCCATGGCGTATCGTTGGGGGATCGTCCACTGATTGCGTATCACGACCATAACGGGCCGAGGGTGCGGCCGAAACTGCTGCAATGGCTGCGCGAAGGGAAATCGGTGGCCTATGCGTCGGAGGCAGGGACGCCAATGGTCGCCGATCCGGGTTTCGATCTCGCCCGGGCGGCGCGGGAGGACGACACACCGGTGACGGCGGCGCCCGGTCCGGTGGCGGCGATCGTGGCGCTGACGCTTTCGGGCCTGCCGACCGACCGGTTCCTGTTCGCGGGGTTCCTGCCGAGCAGCAAGGGGCGGCGAAAATCCGCCCTGCAAGAGCTGGTCGCGACAAAAGCGACGCTGATCCTCTACGAATCGCCCAAACGCTGCGCGGCGGCGCTGGCCGACATGGCGGCGGTTCTCGGCGCGGACCGCCCTGCGGCGATGTGCCGGGAGCTGACCAAGAAATTCGAAGAGGTGCGCCGCGGCACGTTGGCCGAACTGGCCCTTGAGACGGCAGAGCGGCAGGTGAGGGGCGAGGTGGTCATCGTGGTGGGAGGGGCCGATCGGGATTCATCGAATATTAGCTCGGATGATGTCGACTCGAGATTGAAAGAGGTGACTCCGGAGATGTCGCTGCGCGACGCGGTCGACCTTGTGGCGGCGGAAACCGGATTGAAGCGGAGGCAGGTCTATCAACGGGCGCTCGATCTGATCGGTCGTGATGCGGACAATGATTTTGGCTCCGGCGCGGTGGATGGCATTGAAGCGAACGGTGAAGATGGAGACGACGCGGAATGACGGTTCGATACACGGATGCTCCTTTGACCGAAGTAACGCCGGTGCTTGCGCGCCAACGATGTGGCCGCCGCGCCCATATTGCGGGGGCATTGGCCGAAGAACAGGTGGCGCGGTATTACGAGACGCGCGGGTTGCGTGTGGCCCATCGACGCTGGCGCGGATGCCGGGGTGAGATCGACCTTATTCTGCGCGATGGCGATGCGGTGGTCTTTGTCGAAGTGAAATCCGCACCGACCCATGCGCGCGCCATCGAGAGCCTGGGGTCTGCACAGGTCAGTCGGATCATGATGACCGCGCAGGAGTTCCTTGGCCTTGAGCCGCGGGGCGAGTTGACGGAGATGCGTCTGGATGTGGCGTTGGTCGATGGGCAAGGGGTGGTCGAAATCGTTGAGAACGCGTTTCTGGATTTTTGAAGGCCGGACCGATTGGTGAGGATTGCGCAGGGCGCGGGCTTGGGCCATGTAGGGGCATCATTCCAAGCATCTGACCAAGGGGGCGGCGTATGAAGATCGCAATCCAGATGGACCCGATCGGGCCGATCGACATCGACGCGGACAGCACGTTCCGAATCGCCGAGGAGGCGCAGGCGCGGGGACATGAGCTTTTCTATTACATGCCGGAGCACTTGTCCTATCAGGAGGGCCGGGTGACCGCGAAGGGCTGCTCCCTCGAGGTTCAGAGGGTCAGGGGGGATCATTTTCGGCTCGGGGAGCGACAGGTGGTCGATCTGGCCGATTTCGATGTGATCTGGTTGCGGCAGGATCCGCCGTTCGACATGTTCTACATCACCACCACGCATCTGTTGCAGCGTCTCACGCCGACGACGCTGGTGGTGAATGATCCGTTCTGGGTGCGCAATTACCCTGAGAAGCTCTTGGTTCTCGACTTTCCGGACCTGACGCCGCCGACCACGATCGCCCGCGATCTCGACACGATCCGGGCGTTCAAGGACGAGCATGGCGACATCATCCTCAAGCCGCTTTATGGCAATGGCGGGGCGGGTGTCTTTCGCCTCACCGAGAGCGACCGCAACCTGTCCAGCCTGCATGAGATGTTCACCGGCTTTTCGCGCGAGCCGTTGATCGCGCAGAAATTCCTGCCCGATGTCTCGAATGGTGACAAGCGCGTGATCCTGGTCGATGGTGAGCCGGTCGGTGCGATCAACCGCGTGCCTGCCGAAGGCGAGACACGGTCGAACATGCATGTGGGTGGGCGGCCCGAGAAGATCGAACTGAGCCCGCGCGACCGTCAAATCTGTGACCGGATCGGCCCGCTCCTGCGCGAGAAGGGGCAGGTTTTCGTGGGGATCGACGTGATCGGTGACTATCTGACCGAGATCAATCTCACGTCGCCCACCGGCATCCAGGAACTTGAACGATTCGACGGGATCAACGTGGCGGAACGGATCTGGCAGGCGATCGAGGCGCGACGGGTTTGAGCCTTGTCCTGCGTTTCCTGAACCCGTGGTTGCGGCTTTTCGAGAAGCGGCAGCTTGCCGGGGGCCGGTCGCATGAAAGCCTGCGGCGATCGTTCGAGCGCAAGGCGCGGCTATTCTTTCATGCCTCATGGGGGAGCCGGGTGGAAGCCGATCAACTGAACGGCGTGCCGGTCGAATGGGTGTCGGGGCAGGGTGTTGCCTCGGATGCGAGGCCGGTCCTGCTTTATTTTCATGGGGGTGGGTATGTATTCGGCTCGCCGCGCACCCATCGGGCGATGCTGGCGCGGGTTTCAGAGTTGAGCGGTCTGCCCGCCTGTTTGCCGCAATACCGGCTGGCGCCCGAGCATCCATTCCCGGCGGCGGTTGAGGATGCGTTGAGTGCATACCGTGCGCTTGCCGGGCGTTCGGGAGGCGTGATTCTGGGGGGGGACAGTGCCGGGGGCGGTTTGGCGCTGGCCTTGCTGGGCGAGATCCTGCGAATGGGCGAGAGCGTGCCAAAGGGCCTTTTTGCGTTCTCGCCGCTGACCGACCTGAGTTTTTCAGGGGCCAGTATCGAGGAGAACGCGCAGGCCGATGTCATGTTGCCAACCAGTCGGACCGACGAGGTGGTCGAGATGTATCTGCCGGATGGTGGAGCAGAGGATCCGCGCGCTTCACCGCTTTTTGCCGATTTCACTGGGGCGCCGCCGGTCTGGCTGACCGTTGGCGATACCGAAATCCTGCGCGATGACACGTTGCGTCTGGCCGAGCAGATGCGGGGCGAAGGCGTGGCGGTAGAGGTCGTACTTGAGCATGATCTGCCGCATGTCTGGCCGATCTTTCAGCCCTTTCTGCCCGAGGCCATGGCGACGCTACGGGCCCTGTCGCGTTGGATCAGGTCTCTTTCAGAGCGGTGATTCGATAGCTGACCGCTTCCGCGACATGCGGGCGGCGGACCCCGTCGGAGCCGTCGAGATCGGCAATCGTGCGGGCGACGCGCAGCACCCGGTGATAGCCGCGGGCAGAGAGGCCGAAGCGTTCAGCCACCCGGGTCAGGAGCGCGCGGCCCTCGGCATCGGGGATGGCGACTTCTTCGAGCAGGGCGCCCTCGATATCGGAATTGAGCCGCGTGCCGGGGTGATCGGCAAAGCGTTCGCCCTGGCGGGTGCGGGCGGTCGCGACGCGGGCGGCGACGGTGCGGGAATCGTCGCCCGAGGCGGGGAGGTCGAGGTCGGTGAAGGCGACGGGCGGCACCTCGATGCGCAGGTCGAACCGGTCCATGAGCGGGCCGGAGATGCGGCCAAGATAGTCCTCGCCGCATTGCGGCACCCGCGCGCAGGCGCGCGCCGGGTCGGTAAGATAGCCGCATTTGCAGGGGTTTGCCGCGGCGACGAGCATGAATTTGCAGGGGTATTTCACATGTGCGTTGACACGGGCGATCATCACTTCGCCGGACTCGATCGGCTGGCGAAGAGTTTCTAGGACGGTGCGGGCGAATTCGGGGAATTCGTCCATGAACAGCACGCCGTTATGGGCAAGGCTGATTTCGCCGGGTTTCGCGTGGCGCCCGCCGCCGACGATGGCGGCCATGGAGGCGGTGTGATGGGGCTCGCGGAACGGGCGGCTGCGCGAGATGCCGCCCTCGTCGAGAAGCCCGGCGAGCGAATGGATCATCGAGGTTTCCAGCGCCTCGCCGGGATCGAGCGGGGGCAGGATGGTGGGAATGCGGGCGGCCAGCATGGATTTGCCCGATCCGGGCGTGCCGACCATGATCAGGTGATGGCGTCCGGCGGCGGCGATTTCGAGCGCGCGCTTGGCACGTTCCTGCCCCTTGACGTCGCGCAGGTCGCGGGCGTGTGGCGCCCCCCTGACCTCGCCGGGTTCGGCGGGCGCAAGCGGGGCCTGACCGGTGAGATGGCGCACCAGGTCGGAGAGACGCGCGGCGGCGATCACCTGGGTCGCGCCGACCCATGCGGCCTCGGCCCCCGACCCATCGGGACAGAGCAGGATGCGATCGGCCTCGGCGGCGGCCATGGCGGCGGGGAGCGCACCGACGACCGCGATGAGCGAACCGTCAAGCGAGAGTTCCCCAAGCGAGGTGGTCGATTCGACCGCATCGGGTGGAATGATTTCGAGGGCCGCCAGCAGCGCAAGCGCGATGGGCAGGTCGAAATGGCTGCCCTCCTTGGGGATGTCGGCGGGCGAAAGATTGACGGTGATGCGCTTGGACGGCAAGGCGATGGCCATGGAATTGAGCGCGGTGCGCACCCGGTCGCGCGCTTCGCTCACCGCCTTGTCGGGCAGGCCGACAATCGAGAAGGCGGGAATGCCTGGGGTGACGGCGCATTGCACCTCGACATTGCGCGCCTCGACCCCTTCGAAGGCAACTGTGTAGGCGCGAGCGACCATTCTGACCCCGAAGCTTGGTTAAACTTGGTTAACCCGTAGCGCGCGGAGGGTTTACGAATGGTTAATGTTCGGGGGTGTTTTCGAAAGTCATGCCGTGTTGCACCGCTGGATAAGGCGGGTCAGGGAAGGTGATTGATCCGTTCGGCGCGCCAGTCGGGTTTCGCGCGGTGCAATTCGGTCACCGAAAGGTTGTCGATCCTGAACGAAAAGGCCTCGCAAGCGGTGAGGCCGAGGGCCTTTTGCAGTTGGGTCAGGATCACGCCGAAATGGGCGACCGCGATGATGTCACTTTCGGGGTATTGGTTGAAGATGCGGTTAACGGCCCGGTCGACGCGGGCCGAGAGCGCATTCCAGCTTTCGCCGCCCGGGGGGGCGAGGTCGCCGGGAGTTTCCCAGAAGGCCCGGGCGTGGGCCTGATCCTCGATCTCGTGATGGCGTTTGAGTTCCCACGCGCCGAAATGCATCTCGCGCAGGTCGGGATCATGGGCCAGGCGCGGGCGGTCGCGGGTGATGGCGTCGGCGGTGGCCGTGGCGCGGACGAGATCGGATGAGATGACGGGTGCGTCAGGCGGCAGGAAGTCGGCGAGCCGGTCGAGGCGGTCGCGATTCGTGAGGTCGGCGGGCAAGTCGGACCAGCCGACCATGGACCTGGCATGTGTCGGCCCGTGGCGCACCCAGAAAATCCGGCTCATGCCACCGGGCCCTTGAGCGGCAGCGGCAGCCCGGCGCTGACAAGGATCACCCGCGCCGCGCGGGCCGCGATGGATTGATTGAGGCGGCCTTGCGCGTTGGCAAATTGCCGCGCCAGCGCGGTTTCCGGCACCCCGGCGTGGCCGACCTCGTTCGAGACCACGACCAGGTCCGAGGCGCAATCGGCAAACGCGGCCAGAAGCGCACGGGTTTCGGCCTCGATATCGCTTGCGGCGAGCAGGTGATTGGAGAGCCACAGGGTTGCGCAATCCAGCAGCACGCATTGGCCCGGCGCGATGTCGTGTAGTCTCTGGGCCACGGCGCGGGGTTCTTCGATGGTGTGCCAGCCCGGGCCACGGGCGTTGCGGTGGCGGGCGATCTTTTGCGTCATCTCGTCATCATGGGGCTGGGCGGTTGCGAGATAGATCATCGGCTTGCCCGACTGCCGCACCAGCCCTTCGGCAAAGGCCGATTTGCCGCTGGCAATGCCGCCGAGAACGAGGGTGAGTTGCGCAGGCATGGGCGTCTCCTTAAACAGGTCGGAACTAGCAGAGCGCAATGGCGGAGGGAAGCATGCGAGGGTTGATTGTCGCGGTGTCGGTGTTGGCCGCGAGCGTGGTGTGGGCCGATGTGCCCCAAGAGATGCGCGCGGCGGATGTGGTGATCCTTGGCGAGGTACATGACAATGCCCGGGCCCATGCGCGGCAGGCCGAGCTGGTGGCCGCGTTGCAGCCCCGGGCGATCGTGTTCGAGATGCTGACGCCGGAGCAGGCCGGGCGGGTCACGCCGGAATTGCGCGGTGACGCAGGGGCGCTTGTGCGGGCGCTGGATTGGGCGGCGGGTGGCTGGCCGGATTTCGCGATGTATCACCCGATTTTCACGGCTGCGCCCGAGGCGCGCATTTACGGTGCCGCGGTGCCGCGCGGCGCGGCGCGTGAGGCGATGGAGGCGGGCGTGAGCGCGTTCTTTGGCGGGGATGCGGGCCTTTACGGGCTCGACCAGCCGCTGGAGGCCGGGCAGCAGGCGGCGCGTGAGCGATTCCAGCACGAGGCCCATTGCGAGGCGCTGCCCGAAGCGATGTTGCCGGCGATGGTCGATCTGCAACGGCTGCGCGATGCGGAACTGGCCCGGCAGACGCTGGTTGCGCTCGATCAGACCGGCGGGCCGGTGGTGGTGATCACCGGGAACGGGCATGCGCGCAGGGATTGGGGCATGCCGACCTACCTGGGCCGTGTCGCGCCCGGAGTAGCGGTATTCTCGCTTGCCATTGCCGAAGAGGGCCGGGCCGAGGGTGTATTCGATGCGGTCAAAGAGGTGCCGGTGGCCGAGCGCGAAGACCCTTGCGCGGTGTTTCGCAAGGAGTGGTGACGCCATTGTTTTCGGGGCGCTTCCACCGTAACACTGAGGCGTAAGCAGCGGGGAGGTCGCGATGCTGGGCGGCAAACGTATTCTTCTGATCATAGGCGGCGGGATCGCGGCCTATAAATGTCTCGACCTGATCCGCAGGCTGCGCGAGCGCGGCGCCGCAGTGACGCCGGTGATGACCCGCGCCGCGGGTGAATTCGTGACCCCGCTTTCGGTGGCTGCACTGGCGGGCGAGACGGTGCATTCCGACCTTTTCGACCTGACCGCTGAGGCCGAGATGGGGCATATCCAGCTTTCGCGCGTGGCCGATCTCGTGGTGGTGGCCCCGGCGACGGCGGATTTGCTGGCCAGGATGGCGGGGGGGCATGCGGATGACCTGGCCTCGACGCTGTTGATGGCGACGGACACGCCGGTTCTGGTGGCCCCGGCGATGAATGTGCGGATGTATGAGCACCGCGCCATGCAGCGCAATATCGCGGCGCTGAAAGGCGACGGCGTGCGGTTCGTCGGTCCCAACGCGGGCGACATGGCCTGTGGCGAGCACGGGCCGGGGCGGATGTCGGAGCCGATGGAGATCGTCACCGCGATCGAGCAGGCGATGGCGGACGGGCCGTTGCAGGGCAGGCGGGTTCTGGTGACATCGGGGCCCACGCATGAGCCGATCGACCCGGTGCGATACATCGCCAACCGTTCGTCGGGGGCGCAGGGCACCGCGATTGCCGAGGCGCTGGTTGCGCTGGGGGCCGAGGTGGTGTTCGTGACCGGCCCGGCTGACGCGCCGCGCCCGTTGGGATGCGGTGTGGTCGAGGTGGAGTCTGCGCAACAGATGCTGGACGCGGTGCAGGATGCACTTCCGGTCGATGCGGGGGTTTTTGCGGCGGCGGTGGCCGATTGGCGGGTGAAGACGGCGAACGGGTCGAAGATCAAGAAAGACGACGGGAAACTGCCCGTGCTGGAGTTCGCCGAGAACCCGGATATCCTCGCCACGGTGAGCCGGATGAATGAGGGCCGTCCGGGGCTGATGGTGGGGTTCGCCGCCGAGACCGACGATGTGATCGCCAACGCGCAGGCCAAGCGGTTGCGGAAGGGCTGTGACTGGATCGTGGCCAATGATGTGCGCCCGGAAACCGGGATCATGGGCGGGACCGAGAACGCGGTGCATCTGGTGACGGAAGGCGGGGTCGAAGATTGGCCGCGCATGGGCAAGAGGGATGTCGCGCGGCGTCTGGCGATGCGCATCGCCGAGGCGCTGGGGCAAGAGTGATGATGCCTCTGGCGGGAGTATTTCGGGCAAGATGAAAGGCGGGGCGTGGTTCAGGTCAGGCTGAGTTGGGTCGAGGGGGCGGACCAGGATGTGCCGTTGCCGCGCTATGAGAGCGCAGGTGCGGCGGGGGCGGATCTGCGCGCGAACCTGAGGGATCGGGGTGTCGTGCTTCTGGAACCGGGGGCGCGGGCGCTGATCCCGACCGGGTTGAGGATCGAGATTCCAAGTGGTTACGAGATGCAGCTGCGGCCGCGCTCGGGGCTGGCGCTCAAGCACGGGATCACCTTGCCGAACAGCCCGGGCACGATCGACAGCGACTATCGCGGGGAGCTGGGCGTGATCGTGATGAATGCGGGTGATGCGGCCTTCGAGGTGGGGCATTGTGAGCGGATCGCGCAGATGGTCGTGGCGCCGGTGGTGCAGGCGGGGTTCGTTCTGGTGGAGGCGTTGAGCGAGACGGAGCGCGGTGGGGGCGGGTTCGGCTCGACCGGGCAGGGCTGATGCTGGCGGTATTGGGGATCATGGCGGTGGTCTGGGGCTTGGGGCGGGCGCTGCGCCTGCCGGGCGGGGTGGTCTGGTCGCTGATCGGTCTGGTTTATGTCGCGGTTCTGGTGGTGCACCTGATCTTTCCCGACGCGCATCCGCTTCGGGTGGCGACCGGGGGCGGGCCGGAAGGGTGGCTGATCCTGGGCGGTGGCGTGGCTCTGGTGGCGGGGTATATGCAGGGGCTGGCGTGGTTGAAACGGCAGGCGGCCCCCGCCGAAAAGGCTGGTGCGGCGGCGTCGCAAGGGGTGTTCGCGCCGGGCGAATTGAACCGCTATGCGCGGCATGTTGTGCTGCGGGAGCTGGGCGGGCCGGGGCAGAAAAAGCTCAAGCAATCCAAGGTTTTGGTGATCGGGGCCGGGGGGCTTGGATCGCCGGTTCTGCTCTATCTCGCGGCCGCCGGGGTGGGGCGGATCGGGGTGATCGACGACGACGTGGTGGAGGCGTCGAACCTGCAGCGGCAGGTGGTGCATACGGATGGGCGGACGGGGATGGCCAAGGTGCAATCGGCGATGCAGGCGATGGAGGCGCTGAACCCTTATGTCGAGGTGCGGCCCTATCAGCGGCGACTCACGCAGGAAATCGCTGGAGCGTTGATCGCGGAATATGACCTGGTGATCGACGGGACCGACAATTTCGACACCCGGTATCTTGCCAACCGGGTCTGTGTCGATGCGGAAAAGCCGCTGATTTCGGGGGCGATCGCGCAATGGGAAGGGCAGGTGTCGATCTTTGATCCGGCGCGCGGAGGGCCTTGTTATCAATGCATTTTTGCCGAGGCCCCGGCGCCGGAGCTGGCGCCGTCCTGTGCCGAGGCGGGGGTGGTTTCGCCCCTGCCGGGGGTGGTCGGGTCGATGATGGCGCTGGAGGCGGTGAAGCTGATCACCGGGGCCGGCGAAACCCTGCGCGGGCAGATGATGATCTTTGACGGGCTGCATGGCGAGAGCCGCAAGATGCGCCTGAAACCGCGCACCGATTGCCCGGTTTGCGGCGGTCGAGGCGCGAAAGGTTAACGCCGCTCGGCGAACCCGAAAAGGGGGGGTGACATCCGGCTGCCGTCCGGCTGCCACCCGGCTGCCGGGCAAATCGGTTTCATGTGTAACCATTCGGGGTTAACGGGGCGTGCGGTGCGCGCCTGAGGGGGGGTGTTCGTGGGGGCGCTGCCCCCACACCCCGAGGTATTTGGGGTCAGATGAAGCATGGCGTGGCGTGGCATTGTGGGGGGCCTTGAGAGGGTCTATGTCTGGGCCTGGATTTGACAGGAGGCCGCGATGACCAACCCGCTTTTGACCGATTGGGACACGCCGTTCGGGATTGCCCCGTTCGACGCGATTTCGGACGAGGATTTCGCACCGGCGCTGGAGGCGGCGCTGGCCGAGCACGAGGGCGAGATCGCGGCGATTGCGGGGGATTCGGGGCCGGCGGATTTCGAGTCCGTGATCGGGGCGCTTGAGGCGGCGGGTGAGACGCTCGACAAGGTGTTGTCGGTGTTCTTCACCGTGGCCGGGGCCGACAGCAACGAGGCGCGGCAGGCATTGCAGCGCGATTTCTCGCCCCGGTTGGCGCGGCATTTTGCGCGCATCACGGCGAACAAGGCGCTTTACGCCCGGATCGAGGCGGTCTGGGAGGCGCGTGAGGAATTGGACCTCAGCGAGGAGCAGGCGCGGGTGCTGATGCTGACGCGGCGCAGTTTCCTGCGCGCGGGCGGGGCGCTGGACGGCGCGGACGATGCGCGGATGACCGAGATCAAGGCGCGGCTCGCGGAGCTGGGCACCGCGTTCACGCAGAACCTTCTGGCGGATGAGCGCGATTGGGTGATGGAACTGGCCGAGAGCGACCTTGAGGGGCTGCCCGGCTTCGTGGTCGAGGCCGCGCGGGCGGCGGGGCGCGACAAGGGGGCAGATGGGCCGGTGGTGACGCTGTCGCGCTCGCTGATCGTGCCGTTCCTGCAATTCTCGCCGCGCCGCGATCTGCGCGAGCGGGCGTTCCGGGCCTGGGCCGCGCGGGGCGCAAATGGCGGCGCGCGTGACAACCGCGCGATTGCGGGTGAGATCCTGGCGCTGCGCGAGGAGCGGGCGAAGCTGTTGGGCTATGACAATTTCGCGCAATACAAGCTTGAGACCGAGATGGCGAAGACGCCGGAGGCGGTGCGCGACTTGCTCATGGCGGTGTGGGAACCGGCGAAGGCGCGGGCCGAGGCGGATGCGGTGGTGCTTGAATCCATGATGCATGAAGATGGCATCAATGGCCGGCTGGAGCCGTGGGACTGGCGCTATTACGCGCAAAAGCGGCGCCGCGCGGAGCATGATTTCGACGAGGCGGAGGTGAAGCCTTATCTCTCGCTCGATGCGATGATCGCGGCGGCCTTTGCCTGTGCGAACCGGCTTTTCGGGTTGGAGTTCAAGCCGCTGAACCTGCCGCTTTACCATCCCGATTGCCGGGCCTGGGAGGTGAGCCGCGCGGGGCGGCACGTCGCGGTGTTCATCGGGGATTATTTCGCGCGCGGCTCGAAACGCTCGGGGGCGTGGTGTTCGGCGATGCGGGGGCAGGCGAGGTTCCCGCGTGAACAGGCGCCGGTGGTGATCAACGTGTGCAATTTCTCAAAGGGTGATCCGGCGCTTCTGTCCTATGACGATGCGCGCACGCTGTTTCACGAGTTCGGCCATGCGCTGCACCAGATGCTGTCGGACGTGACCTATGAGAGCGTGTCGGGCACGTCGGTGGCGCGCGATTTCGTGGAATTGCCCTCGCAGCTTTACGAGCATTGGCTGGAGGTTCCGCAAGTGCTGCGCGAGTTCGCGCGGCATGTGGAAACCGGCGAGGCGATGCCTGCGGCGCTTCTCGACAAGGTGTTGGCGGCGGCGAATTTCGACCAGGGGTTCCAGACGGTGGAATATGTCGCATCAGCCATGGTTGACCTGGAATTCCACGACGGGGCGGCGCCGGGGGACGTGATGGCGCGGCAGGCCGAGGTGCTGGAGCGGCTGGGGATGCCGCATGCGATCGGGATGCGCCATGCCAGCCCGCATTTCGCGCATGTGTTTTCAGGCGATGGCTATTCGAGCGGATATTATTCCTACATGTGGTCCGAGGTGATGGACGCGGATGCCTTTGCCGCCTTCGAGGAAGCGGGCGATGCGTTCGATCCGGATCTGGCGCGGGCTTTGGAGGCGCATATCCTGTCGAAGGGCGGTTCTGTCGATGCCGGGGAGCTCTACCAGCGGTTTCGCGGGCGGCTCCCCGGTGTCGAGGCGCTCTTGAAAGGGCGGGGGCTGGCCGCGGCCTAGGATGCGGACTCATAATGGCTTGCCCAGAGGCGGGAGCAAGCCATGAGCACCGCATCCTAGAGCAGGATCACGTTGCGCCGGGCGCTGCCGGATCTGGTGTCGGCGATGGCCTCGTTGATCTGGTCGATTTTCCATCGGTTCGAGATCAGCTCGTCGAGTTTCAGGCGGCCCTGTTGATAGAGGTCGATCATCCACGGGATGTCGCGTTGGATCACCACGTCGCCCATTTTCGAGCCGACCATGCCCTGGCCCACGGCGGCCATGACCACCGGTGAATAGGTCGAGACCTCGGAGGAATGGGGCATGCCGATCATCACCACCTTGCCGCCCCGTGCGAGATAGCGCGGCGCCACGTCATAGGCCGGGATCGCGCCGACGGTGACGAAGACCGCATCGGCCCCGCGCCCTATCGCCTTGATTGCCGCGCGCCAGGGTTTGGGATCGGTCGCCAGAACCCCGTCGGTGGCGCCGAATTCCATCGCGTCGGCGAGTTTTTCCTCGCTCATGTCCACGGCGACGATGCGCCGGGCCCCGGCGATGCGCGCGCCCTGGATGGCGTTGAGTCCGACACCGCCTGCGCCGATCACCACTGCATCCTGTCCGGCCTTGAACCCGGCGGCATTCACCACCGCGCCGACGCCGGTGATCACGCCGCAGGACAGCAGGCAGGCCACGTCCTTTTCCATGTCGGCGGGCAGTTTCACGATCTGGCTTTGATCGACGACGACCTTTTCGGCGAAGGCACCGCAGGCCATGGCCTGATGCAGGGTCGAGCCGTCGGGCATGGAAAGCGGCCCGCGATCGCCGTCATGGGGGGTTTCGCAGATCGTCGGCTTGCCGCCTGCGCAGGAGGGGCAGGTGCCACAGGCGCGGATCAGCGTCACCAGCACGTCGTCGCCCACGCCGAAATCGCGCACGCCGGCACCCACGGCCGAGATCTTGCCCGCGGCCTCGTGGCCATAGACGGCCGGAAGCGTGCCGCCCCATGCGCCTTCGGCAAAGGAGATGTCGGAATGGCAGATCGCCACGGCTTCGAGCGTGACCTCGATCTCGCCCATTTCGGGGGCGCGAAGATCGACCGTTTCGATCTTGAGCGGCTGGCCGAATTCATGGCAGACGGCGGCTTTGATGGCGGTCATGGGGTTCTCGGGCCTCCCTGTTGGACTTTGGTGCGAGAGTGGCCCCGGGAGGGGTGCGCGCGCAAGTGTCAAATGGCGCGGTTTCAGCAGTCTGACGAAATGGAACTGCGCAAGAAGAGCACAAGGCACAGCGCCATCAGCAGGGCGGCCAGCAGGAACGGCGCGCCGGGCAGGTAGAGCGCGGCACCCTCGCGGGTGAAGGCGGCGAAGCTCTGGGTCATGGCCAGCGGGGCGATGATCATGGCGACGGAATTGGCCGAGGTCAGCACGCCCTGCAATTCGCCCTGCGCATCGTCGGCCACGGCCTGAGACATCGCGCCCTGAAGCGCCGGAAGGCCCACGGCCCCTAGCGCGACCACGGGAATGAGGAACAGCAGCAGGGTGCCCGACGGGATGAAGGCGGTCACGATCAACGCGCCCAGCTCGACCCAGAGTGCGAAGATCACGGTGCCGCGATAGCCCAGCCGCGCCATGGCCGGGCGCACGCCAAGACCCTGCACCAGCCCGAAGAACAGCCCGTAGATGCCCAGCGACAGGCCGATCGTCGCCTCGGTCCAGCCAAAGCGCAGGGTGGTGAAATAGGCCCAGATCGCGGGATAGACCATGCTGGCCACCTGGTAGAGGAAATAGACCGCCAGGATCGGACCCAGCCCGGGAAAGGCGGTGATCGAGCGCAGCGCGCCGAACGGGTTGGCGCGCGACCAGCCGAACGGGCGGCGGATCGCATCGGTCACGGTTTCGCGCAGCACCAGCGCGCCGAGCCCGGCATTGGCCAGCGCCAGGGCGCCCGCCGCCCAGAACGGTGCGCGGGTGCCGTATTCGGCCAGCAGCCCGCCCAGCACCGGCCCAAGCACGAAACCGACGCCGAACCCCGCGCCGACAAGGCCGAAGCGGACGGCTTTCTCATGCGGTTCGGAAATGTCGGCCATGTAGGCGTTGGCGGTGGAATGGGTGGCCGCCGTGATGCCGCCGACCACCCGGCCCGCCAGCAGGAGCCAGATCGAGCCCGCCAGCGCCATGACCGCGTAATCGGCCGCCATGACCAGCAGCGAGGTGAGCAGCACCGGCCGCCGCCCGAACCGGTCCGACAGCGCGCCGACGAGGGGGGCAAAAAGGAACTGCATCACCGCGAAGGCGGTCGAGAGCACCCCGCCCCAGATCGCCGCCTGCGCAATGCTGGCGCCGCGGACCTCGGCAATGAGCGCGGGCATGACCGGCATGATCAGGCCGATGCCCATGGCGTCGATCACCACGGTCAGGACGATGAACAGGACGGGCAGGCGGGCGGGGGGCATGGGCGGGGATCCGCGCAAGGGTCAACCGGCGCAGGCTAGGCGGTTTTGCCGGGTTGGGAAAGCGGGCTGCGCCGATGACCGGGCGGAAGGTCGGGATTTCCTGACCCTTGCGGGCCATGCGCGCGCGGGCAGGGTGCGGATGGTGGCGGCAAGGCGGGTCGCGCCGCCGGACCTGCTGTCAGGCAACGATCCTGGAGAGGAGGGCGGCCAGCCCGCCGGGGTCGGCGAAGAACGGCGAATGGCCGGTGGGCATTTCGTAAACGTCCCTGCCGGGCCAATCCTCGGTCATCGTGACCTGGTATTCGGGCGGGATGGTGCGGTCATCCATGCAGCGGATATAGCTGCGCGGGACCGAGGCGTAATTCTCACCCAGCGGGCAGGGAACCTCCTGCGGGGCGACGGCCTGGGCACAGAGGCGGATATTGGCATGGCATTCGGTGCCTTCTGGGCAGTCGTGGTAGAAGACCTCGCGGGTCTTGGCGGGGTCGATGCGGAAGCTCTTGCCGTCGGCGGCGCGCATCAGGGCCGGAAGGAGCGGCTGATAGGGGGCCTCGCGGCGCCGGTCGGCCATGGTCATGTCGCCCTCGGGGACATAGGCGCAGAGATAGATCAGGCGGGTGATCTTCTCGGGGGCCTGCTCGGCGGCGCGCGAGATCGGATAGCCTGCCATGGAATGGCCGACGAGGGTCACGGGCGTGTCGATGGCGGACAAGATCGCGTCGGCATAGGCGTCGAGCGTGATCTCGGAAATCGGCGTGAGATCGCCGCCGTGGCCCGGAAGGTCGATGGCCCTTGCGCCGTGGCCGAGCGCGGTCAGTTCCGGGATCAGGTCACGCCAGCACCAAGCGCCGTGGCACGCCCCGTGGATGAGCAGGAAATCGGCCATGTCTGGTCTCCGCTGTGTGGTTCTGTCCCGTGCTGCGTGTCTTGCGGCGATATATGACGTCGGGTCACATAAAAGGCAATGCCGGGGGCGTTCAGCGTTCGATATGGCCAATCTCGTGCAGGAAATCGGTCAGCAGGCGGGCATAGCTGTCGGGTTGCTCGACGCAGGGCAAATGGCCGGCGCGGCGGATCAGTTCGAAGCGTGAGCCGGGGATGAGGTTTACAGTCTCGCGCACCAGATCGGGCGGGGTCGCGCCGTCCTCGCTTCCGGCGATGCCGAGGCAGGGCAGGCGCAGCCCGGAGGTGGGGGTGTAGAAATCGGTGCCTGCAATGGCGGCGCAGCAGCCGGCATAGCCCTCGACCGGCTGGCGGGTGAGCATGTGGCGCCAGCCGGCGAATTCGGGCGTGTCGCGGAAAGGGCGCGAGAACCAGCGTTCGAGAATGCCGTCGGCCAGCGCCTCGATCCCGCCGGCGCGCACGGCGGCGATGCGGTCCTCCCACATTGCGGGCTGGCCGATTTTGGCGGCGGTGTTCGACAGCACCACGGCACGCACCAGGTCGAGCCGCTTGACGGCCAGCCCCTGCGCGATCATGCCGCCGATCGAAAGCCCGACAAAGACGCAATCGCGGACGGCGAGACGATCGAGCAGCCGTTCGGCATCGCGCACCAGCGCACCCATCGCGTAAGGGGCCGGTGGCGCCGAGGAGAGCCCGTGCCCGCGTTTGTCATAGCGGATCAGTTTCAGCCCGGCGGGCAAGTGCGGCAAGACCCCGTCCCAGAGCCGCAGATCGGTGCCGAGTGAATTGGCAAAGACCATGGGCGCGCCATCGGGATCGCCGTCGATGCGATAATGAAGCGTGACGTCGTCGAATTCGGCCATCTGCATCGGGCGCACTCCCTCGGGCTGTTCCGGGCGAGGAATGGCGTTTGCGGCGCGGTTTGTCAAACTCCGGCATGGCCTACCTGATCGCGCGCACGGCGTCTTCGGGGTTGAACTTGGGCGTTCCAGCGGTCAGGCTCTGGCCTGTTCGAACAATGAATTATCCGGAGACCCGACATGCAATTTTCCTTTGCCCGATCATTCGAGATCATGCGGCGGACGGCGCCTTTTGTGGTGCTGCGCGTTCTCGTCTATTTCGGGATCGCGGTGGCCTATGTTCTGGCCACCGGCACCGGGGCCGGGATCGGCTGGGGCGTCGGCGCCTTTGGCGATGCGGATTTTCGCGCCACGAGCACGTTCTGGGGCGGGGCCATCGGCTTCGGCGCGACGGCGGCGGTGCTCTATTTCCTGCGTGAATACATCCTTTACATGGTCAAGGCCGGGCATATCGCGGTGATGGTCGAGATGATCGACGGCCGCCCCCTGCCCGAGGGCAAGGGCCAGATCGCCCATGCGCAGGACATCGTGAAGGACCGCTTTGCGCAGGCCAACCTGCTGTTCGCGCTCGATCAGATCATCAAGGGTGTGATCGGCGCGATCACCGGATTGGTGCGGGGGCTGGCCTCGATCCTGCCGATCCCGGGCGTGGACGGGCTGATGCGGGTCGTGCGGGCCTTCCTGCGGGTGGCCGTGGGGTTGATCGACGAGGTGATCCTGGCGCATCTCATCCGCCAGAACCCCGACAACCCCTGGTCGGGCGCGCGCGATGCGCTGGTTCTCTATGGTCAGAATGCGCGCCCGATGCTGGCCAATGCGGCCTGGATCACGCTGGTGAGCTATGCGCTGGCGATCGTGGTGTTTCTCGTCATGCTGGCCCCGGCGGCGGCGGTCGTCTATCTCATTCCCGGCGGATGGTCGGCGGGCGGGTTCGTCTTTGCCATCCTGTTCGCCTGGGCGGTCAAGGCGGCGCTGATCGAGCCGTTCGCGCTGGCCTGCCTGTTGCAGGCGTTCTTCAAGGTGACGGACGGGCAGACCCCCGACCCCGAATGGAGCGCGCGGCTGGAGGGGGCGTCGGAAAAGTTCAAGGAGCTGGGCACACGCGCCGCCAACTGGGCCGGGGGCAGCAAGGGCGCGGAAAGCTGAGATTTCAAGGGCGGTGTCAGTCGCCCGACCGCGCCAGCGCCGTGGCGAATGTATCGGGATCGACATTGCCGCCGGTGGCAACGGCGATCACGCTGTCGCCTTCGATCGCGTCGGGGTGAAACAGCGCCGCGGCCAGTGCCACGGCGCCGCCGGGTTCGACCACGATCTTGAGCCGCAGGAAGGCGAGCGCCATGGCGAGTAGAACCTCATCTTCGCTGACCACGAGACCGGGGCCGCACAGGCGGTGCATGATCGGGAAGGTCAGCGCGCCGGGGCTGGGGGTCACGATGGCGTCGCAGATCGAACCGGCCATGGCGGCGTTGGTTTCGCGCTGGCCGCTGGCCAGGGAGCGGGCGGTGTCGTCAAAACCTTCAGGCTCGCAGGGGCGGGCGCGCAGGCCCGGCGCCTCGGCTTCGAGCGCGAGGGCGATGCCGGAGGTCAGCCCGCCGCCGCCGCAACAGACCAGAACGTCGGCGCGTTCGACGCCTGCTTCGGCGGCCTGCGCGGCGATTTCGAGCCCGCATGTGCCCTGACCGGCTATTACCTGTGGCTCGTCAAAGGGTTTGATCAGGGTCAGCCCGCGCTCCTCAGCCAGCCTTGCGCCGAGCGCGTCGCGATCCTCGCCCACGCGGTCATAAAGCACCACCTCGGCGCCGAGCGCGCGGGTGTTGTCGATCTTGAGCCGCGGAGCGTCGGCGGGCATGATGATGACCGAGGGCACGCCATGAAGGGCCGCCGCATGGGCCACGCCCTGGGCGTGGTTGCCGCTGGAAAAGGCGATGACGCCGCGCGCCCGGATGTCGGGGTCGAGCGCGGAGACCGCCGACCAGCCGCCGCGGAACTTGAAACTGCCGGTATGCTGAAGGCATTCGGGTTTGACCAGCAGGCGACGCCCCGCGATCTCGTCGAGAAATGGCGATGAGAGCAGGGGCGTGCGGCGCGCATGGCCGGAAAGCCGGGCGGCGGCGGCGCGGATCATTTCGATATTCACAGGCGTTTCATCCATTGACGCAGGGCGGCAAGGCTTTCGGCCTCGTCGAGATAGGGGATATGGCCGCGATCGGGCACCTCGGCCACGATCATGTCGGGACGGCGGCGGCGCATCTCGGCGAGGGTGCGCGGTGCGAGGATGTCGGAATTGGCCCCCCGGATTACCGCGAGCGGCAGCCCCGCCAGCGCGTCGAAGAGCGGCCAGAGATCGGGGGAAGGCTGGGCGGTGGCGGCGAGAACGGCGTCGCGCAGCCGCGGGTCATAGGTGATGCGCAGACCCTCGGCGGTCTCGTCGTAAAGCCGGGCAATCTCGGCGCGCATCCGCGATTCGGGGACATTGGCAAAGCCGCGGATCACGTCGGGCCAGATTGCGAGCAGGTCGCTATGGGTCCTGTGGGCGGGGTTGCGGCCGATATGGGTCAGGATCGAGTCGAGCCCGCGCGGGTCGATCTCGGGGCCGACATCGTTGAGCGCGACGCCCAGCAGCCGATCATGCGCCGTTGCGGCCAGCACCATGGCGACGAGCCCGCCGCGCGAGGTGCCCAGGATCGCCACACGGTCGAGCCCGAGATGGTCGAGGAGTTCGAGCGCGTCGCGCGCCTCGATCGCAGGGGTATAGGTCGACGGATCGGCCCTCTCGGAGCGCCCGCGCCCGCGCGCGTCAAGCCGGATCAGCCGGATATCGCTGAGATGGGGCGCAACGAAATCGAAATCGCGCCCGTCGCGGGTGAGACCGGCAAGGCAGAGGACGGGTTTGCCCACGCCTTCGTCGGAAAAATGCAGCGCGACGCCGTCAGAGGTTGTGAAACTTGCCATAATTCGGGTCTGCCAGTTGCGGGATGCGGGTGAGGTCGGGCAGTTCGTGCTGCGGCCGGCCCGGCAGGCGGTCCATCGGTTCCCCCGTGCGGTTGACCCATGCGGTGGTAAAGCCGTAGGCGGCGGCGCAGCAGGCATCCCAGCCGTTCGATGATACGAACAGGACCTCGTGCCGGTCGCCGGCAAAGCGCGTGCCGACAAGGTCATAGACCGCGGCGGCGGGTTTGAAGATGCCGACCGAATCGACCGAGAGCACGGCGTCGAGCCGGTCGCCGATGCCGGCGGATCGCACGGCCGCATCGAGCATGTCGGCAGAGCCGTTGGAGAGGATCGCGGTGGCAATGCCCATCGATTTGAGCTGCGCCAGCATGCCCGGCACTTCGGGATAGGCGGTGAGTTCGCGATAAAGCTGGAGCAGGCGGTCGCGCAGCCCGGCGTCACCGGCCAGCCCGGCGGCCTCGAGCGCCCAGTCGAGCCCGTCGCAGGTGACGGTCCAGAAATCGGCATGATCGCCGGTGACCGCGCGCAGCCATGTATACTGAAGCTGCTTGCTGCGCCAATGCGCGGCCAGGGCGGGCCAGTGATCGGCCAGGGCGGCGCGCCCGGGTTCGGCGGCGGCCTCGCGCGCGGCCGCGGCGACGTCGAACAGCGTTCCATAGGCGTCGAACACGGCTGCGGTGATGGTCATGATCCCCTCCTCGCTGCAAGGTGGCACGGACGCGCGCAGGGGTGAAGCGAAAACGTGCCCGATTGTCGCGCATCGGTCTGTTTGCAATCAATTGGCACGACGGTTAGGGTCGGGGTTCGATTACTTGAGGAAACTGTTCGAAACGGACGGAAAAGGAGCCGATATGAGCCAGGTCAAAAAGGGCGATACCGTCCACATCCACTACACGGGGACGTTGCGGGACGGCAGCGTTTTTGATTCGAGCGAGGGGCGAGACCCGCTGGCATTCACCGTGGGATCGGGCCAGATCATCCCCGGGCTCGAGGCGGCCGTGGAGGGCATGAGCGTGGGCGACACGCGTCGGGTCGAAGTGCCCAGCGACCAGGCCTATGGCCCGGTCCAGGAGGAAGCCCGGCAGGCGGTGCCCCGCGCCGACATTCCCGACGAGATCCCGATGGAGGTGGGCACCCAGGTCAATGCCCAGAACCAGGAAGGTGAGGTCATGACCCTGACCATTCACGAGGTCGCCGACCAGCACGTGGTTCTGGATGCGAACCATCCGCTGGCGGGCCAGGACCTGATCTTTGACGTGGAGCTTGTCGCGATCGGATGATTCCGGTCCGGGACGGTCCGTGCTAGGCTGACCGGGTGAAACCGTGAGAGGAACACCCGATGTCGGCGATGGAAGATATCCTGAAGCGCATGCGCGCGCTTCAGGACGAGCTTGAAGACGAGATTTCGCGGCGGGGCGAGGCGTTCCGCTATCGTCTGGAGAATGGCCGGGTCGAATTCGAGGCCGAGGCCCGGCGGCGGCACCGCGCACTGCGGGTGCGATGGCTGACCTTCCTGCGCAATACCCGGCCGATGGTGGTGCTGACCGCGCCGGTGATCTATTCCCTGATCATACCTTTCGCGCTGCTGGACCTGTTCGTGACGATCTATCAGGCGGTGTGTTTTCCGGTTTACGGGATTCCCAAGGTGCCGCGACGCGATTACATACGCATCGACCGGCATCATCTGGCCTATCTCAACTGGCTGCAAAAGCTTAACTGCGTCTATTGCGGCTATGGCAACGGGCTGATCTCGTGGGTGCGCGAGGTGGCGGGACGCACCGAAGCCTACTGGTGCCCGATCAAGCATGCCGGGCGGGTTGGCGACACCCATCTGCATTATATCGAGTTCCTGGATTACGGCGACGCCGAGAATTTCAAGACCGGCCTGGAGCGCTCGCGCGAAGCCATGCAGCAGATCGAAGAGGGCGATGATGAAAGGTGACGCCTGCGGCGTCGCCGGATCAACCCGGTCCCGCCTGCGGCGGGTCCGGGCGGTTGGTGCCTGTGGCAATGGCGCGCCTCGCCATTAGCAGGCTGCTGAAGAAGTCAGGCTTGAAGGACGTTGTTCCTGCCGCCACGATTTGAAGGCGGTTTTTTGCACCCTCGA
>JAABTV010000047.1 GCA_011389685.1 Paracoccaceae bacterium | reverse complement strand
CCCTCACCGCCGCTGCCGTGCCGGGAGTGAATCATGTTCTCGAAACCGCGTCGAGACCGGCCTTTTTCAGCAGCCTGTTAAAGAGTAACAACTGTTACGGAACTGCGACCAATGACTCCGCCCTTCTGGGCAGCAACCAACTGGGCCGCGACCCCGACAGCCTGCCACGTGAGGCGATCGCTCGCGACGGCGATCAACCGCGCTTGCGCGCCAGCATGGATTCGCCCCCGCAGACGACAACGGGCGATCTGGAGGCGATGGCGCTTTATGCCGGTCAGGATGCTGGTGCCATCCACGATATTCCGCCCGCCGCCGCGCGTCTGGCCGATATGGACACGCAGCCCCGGCCCATTCCGGAAGGCATGGCTGGAAACGACTCCAGGGTGATCTCATGAGCGACGACTTCAAGAGTTTCCGCTGCCAAAGCGGCTTATAAGGGCAATCGAACCCCACACGCCAACGCGCAGCGCCATGGCGAAGACCGTACGGGCCTCGTAGGCTCCGCCGCGGGCGACATGCACGCCGAATCCGGCGAAAACCAGAAGGGTCGCCGCGAAGATCGCGAGCGAGAGGGGAAAGGCCCACCGCAGCCCCAGCCAGAGGCCGATGCCCGCCACGACATAGACCAGACCGGCCGCGGTGTTGAACCACAGTACGAAGGGCACGAAGGAGCCCATGTCGAGCGCGCCGAGAAGGGTCGAACCGCCGGAGATCACCGTGAGGACGCCGAAGCCGATGGCAACGCCACCCGCGATACGGGGAAGCGATCGGGTCTCAGTCATGGGTCATGCCTTCCTGCGCACGCAGCAGCTTCATCTGGACATCAAAAAGCCTCAGGCCCTCCGGCACGAGGGCAAAACCCCGTGCACCCAGCGTCCATCGGATCGCAACGCCTTGCACCAGTGAGATCAGTAGAACTGCGGCATCGTCTGCGTTCAGGTCGCGGCGCAGACCGCCCGCCGCCTGCTGGTCGCGCACCGCCGCCACAATGCGGCTCTGGAACGCTGCAAGAAGCATGCGAAACACATCGCGCAACGCCGGATTGTCGACCTGCAGCTCGCGCGAGAACAGGATCGAAGGCAGGGCTGGCGTCTTCGAAATCGCGGTCAGTTGCGCAGCGATCAGTGCGCTGAGGCGCGCCTCTGGAGAGACGGCCCGGGCCTCGGCATTGGCCCAACCCTCTCGCAGGCGCTCTGCGATGTTCTCTGCGACGGCCAGCCAGAGCGCGCCCTTGGTCGGAAAGTGCCGGAAGATCGCTGATTGGCTAACGCCGACCGCGCGCGCCACGTCTGTGGTGCTGAGACGGTCGGGGCCGATCTCGTCGGCCAACCGCAAGACCTCGGTGACGATTTGCGCCTTCCGGTCCCCTGCTCTTTCTCGCTGCGCCATATAACACGCCTCTTGTAAGTTATCGATCACTAACATATGCTGTCACTGACCGCAATCGCGATTTCGAATCGCGCCTTTTCGCCCAAAAGGATTCACATCATGCGCGCCATAACTGCCCCGCTTGGCTATTCCCGGCTGCAGATCGCGCTGCACTGGTTCGCCTTCGCGCTGATCGCGCAGCAATACGTCTTCAAGGATGCGATGTCGGCCGCCTGGGACCGGATCACCGAAGGGCTTGAGGCCGGGTTCGACCCGCTCGTGCTGGTCCATGTTGCGGGCGGCGCGCTGGTCATGATCTTTGCCCTCTGGCGTCTTGTCCTGCGCGCCCGGCGCGGCGTGCCCCCGGTGATCGAGGCCAGCAAGGTGCAGGGGATCCTCGCCAAGCTGACCCATGTCGGCCTTTATGCGCTGATGATCCTGATGCCGGTCAGCGGCGCGGTCGCGTGGTTCGGCGGGGTCGAGACCGCGGCACAGGGGCACAACGTGATGAAGATCATCCTGCTGGCGCTGATCGCCCTCCATATCGTGGGCGCGCTCTATCACCAGTTCATCCTGCGCGACGGCATGCTGTCCCGGATGCGCCCGGCGCAGGGCTGATCCCGTGCGTCTTGGCCCGCTCCTCGCCCTGCCGCCCATCGCGCTCGGGATTGCCGCGGCGGCCTGGATGATCGCGTCAGCCCCCGGCCCCGCTCAGGACCAGGGCGGCGCGTCGGCGCTAGCCGTTCGTGTGATGACGGTCGCGGCGGAAGATCTCCGCCCCAAGGCCTCCGCCTGGGGCAACCTGGGCGCGGCAGAGGCGTGGATCGCCATTGCCGAGGTCCAGGGCGAAGTGATCTGGCGTCACCCCGACCTTGAAGCGGGGCGCATGATCCCGGCGGGGACCGAGGTGCTGCGGATCGACCCGGCCGATTACGAACTGGCGCTGGCGCAATCGCAGGCGGACCTTGCGGCCCTTGATGCAGAGCGCGATCAGCTCGAGGCGGAGATGCACAACACAAGGCGCATCCTTGCGCTCGAGCAGGACCGGCTGCAGCTTGCCGAGGCAGATCTGGAGCGGACGCGCACGCTCGTAGCACAGGGGAACGTGCCGCAATCCCGGGCCGACGAGGCCGAACGCGCCACGCTTCTGGCCCGCCGCACGGTGGCGGAACTGGAGAACACATTGGCGCTGATCCCATCGCGCAAGGCACGAATCACGGCGCAGGTCGCGCGGAGCGAAGCCGCCATTGCACGTGCAAGGCGGTCGCTCGCGCGGACCACGCTCTTGACGCCCTTCGATCTGCGCGTGACCGAAGTGAGCGCCGAACGTTTCCAGACCGTCGCGCCCGGTCAGGTCATCATCCGCGGCGACGGCATAGAGGCCGCCGAGGTCGTGGCGCATCTGCCCATCGAAAGCTTTCGCCGCCTTGTCGGCACCATCTCCTCCGGCATGACACTTGCCGACATGATGCGAGATGGTCCGGTCTCCCGGATCGACGTGACTCTCAGCCCGTTGTCGGACCCGACACAGACATGGACCGCGCGCGTCAGCCGGATCGAGGGCAGGCTCGACGCCCGCGCCCGCACCGTGCCGGTCGTGGTGACGGTCGATGCACCCTACGAGGGTGCGGACCCGCCCCGGCGCCTGCCGCTGGTCCCCAACATGCAAGTTGGGCTGACCTTCGAAGGCAGGGCCCTGAAGGATGTGATCGCGATCCCCGAGGCGGCGCTGCATGCCGGCATGGTGCGCATGGCAGGGACCGATAATCTGCTGGAGTTGCGCCCTGTCACCGCCGCCTTCGCGCAAGGCGGGCGCGTTGTCATCACCGAAGGGCTCGCCCCCGGCGACCGCGTGGTGATCGACGACATCGCCCCGGCCATACCCGGCATGGCCCTGACCGCTGTCGAGAATCCGGAATGATCCGCTGGTTCACCGGCCATCCGACGGCGGGCAATCTTCTGTTGCTTCTGTTCCTGGCAGCCGGTGTATTCGCCGCGCCCAATCTGCTTCGCGAAACCTTCCCCGATTTCCGCGCTGTCGAGGCCGAGATCACCGTGCCCTATCGTGGGGCAGCCGCCGAGGATGTGGAAAGCGCAATCTGCGCGCCGCTCTGGGATGGGGTGCAGGGCGTCGAGGGGTTGGAAATCTTCACCTGCACCGCGCAGACCGGCCGCGCCCACGCCGTGGCGACCATGGCGCCCGGTAATGACGCGCTGCGCTTTGTCAATTCGCTGCGCACCGAGGTCTCGGCAATCGACAGCTTTCCCGACCGCGCCGATCCGGCCATCGTGCGCGAGTTGCACCGCAGTGATCCGGTCTCATCGGTCGCCATCTCGGGTGAACTGCCGCTCGGCGAGCTCGATCGCTACGCCGATGCACTGTCCGACCGCCTGACAGCACTCCCCGGGGTGGCACGCCTCACTCGCAGCGGTCTGGGTTCCCGGACACTTTCAATCACCGCCACGCGCGCCGTTCTCGACAGCCATGGCTTGACCCCGGCCGCCTTGGCAACCGCGATTGACGCCCAGAACATCGACCTGCCCGCCGGAACGCTCGAAGGGCCGGACGCAGACCTGACGTTGCGCTTCACTGCCGAGCGTGACACGGCGCTAGCGCTCGCCGCGATCCCGGTGCTGGTCCTGCAAAACGGTGCGACACTGACACTGGGCGATGTGGCGGTGATCGAGGAACGGTTCGAGCCGCCGCAGGACCGCGCCGTCGTCGATGGCACGCCCGCAATCCTGATCGATGTGGCCAAGGCACTCGACGCCGACGCGCTGCGCGTGCTGGACAGTGTCGCGGCTCTGGTGGCCGAGGAAACAGCGCGCTTGCCTGACACGATCACGGTCGAGGTGGTGCAGGACGTCACCTCGATCATCCGCGACCGGCTGCTGATGCTGGTGCAGAACGGGGTGATCGGCCTCGTGCTGGTCGTTGCCGTCATGAGCCTGTTCTTCCGCCCCGGTTTCGCGATCTGGGCCGCGATGGGCCTGCCCGTGGCCTTCGCCGGCGCCTTCGTCTGGATGGCGCTGACGGGGCTGAGCCTGAACATGATGACGTTGGTGGCGCTGCTGATGGCGATCGGGATCGTGATGGACGATTCCATCGTGATCGCGGATTCCATCGCGGTGCATGCCGCCAAGGGCGCGACGGTGGAAAACGTGGCCGCAGGCGTTGCCGCCGTGGCACCCGGCGTCATCTCGTCCTTCCTGACCACGCTGGCCGTGTTCCTGCCGCTGGCCTTTCTCGTCGGCGAACTGGGCGCTGTGCTGGAGGTTCTGCCGGTCGTCCTGCTCGCCGCGTTGGCCGCCTCGCTGGTCGAAGCCTTCCTGATCCTGCCCCATCACCTGAAGGGCGGGATGAAGGACGCCGCGCCCTCGCGCTTCCGCCGCCGCTTTGACGCGGGCTTCGACACCTTGCGCGAAGGCATGGGACGTCTGGCCGATGCGGCAATCCGGGGCCGGTGGCTGGTGGCTGGGCTGGCCATCGGCGCACTGATCCTGACCGTCGGCGCATTGGGCGGCGGCGTGGTCAAGCGCGAAGCGATGCCCGAGATCGACGGCGACGTGCTGGAGGCGCGGGTGCTGCTGGCGGCGGGAACGCCTCTGGCGCGCACGGCCGAGGCGGTTGCGCAGGTGGAAGAGGCGCTCGACCGCGTCAACGC
This sequence comes from Paracoccaceae bacterium, assembly GCA_011389685.1. GTDB lineage: Bacteria > Pseudomonadota > Alphaproteobacteria > Rhodobacterales > Rhodobacteraceae > Aquicoccus. The sequence goes on along the minus strand of JAABTV010000047.1, from coordinate 25,240 downwards.
CCGCCTGACACCGGAGCAGCCCGGGGCCCAACCGCTGGTGATCCGCCGCATCACCCGACTGGGGCGCAACCTTTCCGCCGGCGAGACCGGTGCCCATGTTGCCACTGTCGCGGTGGATCTGCTGGGGGCCGAGACCCGCACCAGCACGCTCGACGACATCGTCTCGCTCTGGCGCGCCGAAATCGGGCCGCTGCCGGGGGTCGCCTCGCTGATCCTGACCGAGCCGGGGATCGGCCCGCAGGGCATCGCCGTGGAGCTGCGCCTGAGCCATCCCGACCTCGCCACGCTGGAGTCCGCAGGCCGCGCCACGCTGGCGGAACTGGAAACCTACGCAGGCGTGCGCAACGCGATCCTCGACCTGCGCCCCGGCGCGCCCGAGCTGCGGCTGAGCCTGTCGAAGGGGGCCGAGGCGTTGGGGCTGACCGCCACGGATGTGGCCGGCCAGCTACGCGCGGCTTTCCTTGGCACACAGCTCTCCGAAATCCGGCGCGGCGATCTGGCATGGGATCTTGAGGTTCGGCTGTCCGATAGCGACCGCGCCACCCGCACCGACCTGAGTGTCTTCGAGATCGCCCTGCCCGGCGGCGGCACCGTGCCGCTCTCGAGCATCGCCACGATCACCGAGGCACGCGGCTGGGGCAGTATCACAAGGCGTGATGGACTGCGCATCCTGACTGTCTCGGCGGATGTGGACGGGCGGATCGGCAATGCCGACGCAATCACCGCTCGGATGACCAAGGGGTTCCTCCCCGATCTGGCCACCGCCACGCCCGGCCTCGGCTTCGAGATCGGCGGGCAGGCCGCGAACTCGGCCGAAACGGTCGCGTCGATCCTGCGCGGCTTCCTGATCGGGCTGGTCGGCATCTACCTCGTCCTCAGTTTCCAATTTCGCAGTTATGTCGAACCGTTCATTGTGATGATCACCATCCCGCTGGCCTTTCTGGGCGTCATCTGGGGTCACGTCCTGATGGGCTACAACATCTCGATGCCGTCGCTGGTCGGCGCGGCTTCGCTGGCGGGCATCGTCGTCAACAACGCGATTCTGCTCGTCGCCGTCATCAATTCCCGCCGTGCCACCGGGTTGTCTGCCAGCAATGCCGCCGGAGAGGCCGTGCGCGCCCGTTTCCGCCCGATCTTCGTGTCCGTTTCGACCACGATCATGGGGATGGCTCCCCTTCTACTGGAAAGCTCGACCCAGGCTCAGACACTGAAACCGCTGGTCATCTCGGTCGTCTTCGGCCTGCTGGCCGCCACGGTGTTGATACTTCTTGTTCTGCCCGCGTTCTACGCGGGGCTGGAGGATATCCGGCCAAGGAAACAGGCCAAGGCGACGGCCCCCCGTGCTCCCCGGTCCGACGGGCTTCCACCGGTAAACTGATGCAAGCTGAACTCCTGCGTCCCGGAGATCGTCTGGCAGTTGGAGTGCGGTCCCCCCGCGGCCTTGGGACTTCGGTTTTCCGTGCGCATTGCAGTCAACGTAATGGATGGCCGTGCCAAGCAACCCGGGCCGACTCAGGCAAAGCCAAAATTGGTGCAACGCAACTCGATAAAACACGAGCAACAAGCCCGCGCGCTGACATGTCCGTCCGTGTGATCTCTACTGCCAACGAAACCTCCATCTTTCGCTGGCAGTGAATCACATCGACCTGCTCAGGAGAATCCCGCAAGAGTCACAGGCCGACGCCGCTGGTATCATCCCAAGACAGGAAAACCCCTCCACGCTCGCCACTCATAGGGGATCAAATTGCGCATTGTGGTGATCACAGCGCCTTGAGCCCGCCGAGCGTGAGGTTGCTGACCAGCGCGGCATAATCGCGCCGCGCCGCCTCGTTCGCCCGGCTGTTCCACATGTAGAACCAGTTCAGCATCCCGAACACCGACATCGTGGCCGCGCGCAGCTTGGCAGGCTGGCCGTCGAACCGCTCAGGTGCGATACGTGACAGGATCGTGGCCATGTGGCCCACCATGTCACGTTGATAGGATCGCAGGATCTTCTGTTGTTCCTCGGGCAGCGCCGAAAGGCCGCTGGCTTGCACCCGGTGCTCGTCATCCGCCCCCTGATAGGCCATCAGGATTTCCAGAACGGTCTTGCGCAGCGCCTCTTCGGGCGGCCCGTCACCGGGACTGATCGCGCAAATCCGGTCGCGCAGCCGACACAGGTGATTGTCGAGAAGATCAAAGAGCAGCGCGTCCTTGCTGTCGTAATAGTGATAGATATTGGCCTTCGAGATCCCGCATTCGCGCGCCAGCATCGCCATCGACGCCCGGTCGAAGCCCTGATCGGCAAAGACCCGGGCCGCCGACTTGAGGATCTGCGCGCGTTTCTCTCCGTGATCTTTCGCAATCGTCCGCGCCAAGGGGTCACTCCTTCGGGCGATTGTCGACTACCCGGCGTGCCTTGCCCTGGCTGCGCTCGACTCCGCCTTCGGGGTGCACCTCGATCTTCGTGGAAATGCCGACCACCGACTTGATGTGGTGCGCCAACTCGCGGGACGAGGCCGCGCGGGCGTCGTCACCGGCCTGATCGGGGGTGCATTCGGCATGCACGATCATCGCGTCCATCCGCTCCTTGCGGATCAGTTCGATCTGGAAATGCGGGGCGAGGCCCGCACATTTCATGATCTGTTCCTCGATCTGGGTCGGAAAGACATTGACCCCGCGCAGGATGATCATGTCATCCGAGCGCCCGGTGATCTTTTCCATCCGCCGCATCGAGCGTGCCGTGCCCGGCAAAAGCCGTGTGAGGTCACGGGTGCGATAGCGGATCATCGGCAGACCTTCCTTGGTCAGCGTGGTGAAGACCAACTCGCCGATCTCGCCGTCTTCCACCACCTCGCCGGTTTCGGGGTTGATGATCTCGGGAAAGAAATGATCTTCCCAGATATGCAGCCCGTCCTTGGTCTCGACGCATTCATTGGCAACGCCGGGGCCCATCACCTCGGACAGGCCATAGATATCGACCGCGTGCATGTCGAACGCCTGTTCGACCTCGGTGCGCATCGCGTTGGTCCAGGGCTCGGCGCCGAAGATTCCGACGTCGAGCGAACATGCACGCGGGTCCACACCCTGACGCTGGAACTCTTCGAGGATGTTGAGCATGTAGGACGGCGTCACCATGATCGTGCCGGGCTTGAAATCCTGGATCAGCGTGACCTGCCGTTCGGTCATCCCGCCCGATATCGGCACCACGGTGCAACCCAGCTTCTCGGCCCCGTAATGCGCACCCAGCCCCCCGGTGAAAAGCCCGTAACCATAGGCCACATGCACGATGTCGCCGGGCCGGGTTCCGCTGGCCCGCATCGAGCGCGCCACGAGGTTCGCCCATGTGTCGATATCGCGCGCGGTATAGCCCACCACCGTCGGCTTGCCGGTCGTCCCCGAGGAGGCATGCACCCGGATGATCCGGTCGCGCGGCACGGCGAAAAGGCCAAAGGGATAATTGTCGCGCAGGTCGGTCTTTGTGGTGAAAGGAAATCTCGCCAGGTCCGAAAGCGATTTCAATTCTTCGGGATGCACCCCCGCCGCATCGAACCTCTCGCGATACATGGGCACGTTGTCATAGGCATGGCGCAGCGACCATTTCAGCCGCTCAAGCTGAAGCCCGCGTATCTCGTCGATCGAGGCCAGCTCGATCGGGTCTAGATCGGATTTATTCGGCGTCAGATCTTTCATGACATTTTCCTCTTATTCTTCGAACAACTGGCCCTTGATCGCGCGCGAGAATCCGCGAAACTCGGCGATCACGGTGCCGTCTTCTTTGGTCACCTTGATGTCGTAGATACCGCTGCGGCCCTGAAGCGAAACCTCCACCGCCTCGGCGCGCAGCCGGTCGCCCGCGCGCCCCGGGGCGAGGTAGGAAATCAGGTTGTGCTGCGCCACCGTCGATTGGTTGCGGCTGTTGCAGGCAAAGGCAAAGGCGCTGTCGGCCAACGCGAAGGTCACGCCGCCATGACAGATGCCATGCCCGTTGCAATGATGCTCGGCGACCGTCAGCTCCAGCACAGCGCGGCCCGGGTCGATCTCGGCGATTTCCATGCCGAACCACTTGCTGGCCGCATCATCCGCCCACATCGCGGCGGCGGATGCCTCGGCGCGCTCCTTCGGGGTCATTCGCCCTTGAACTCCGGTTTGCGTCTGTCGAGGAATGCGCCCACGCCCTCGGCATAATCAGCGCTTTCGCCGCATTCCTTCATGAACCGTGCCTCGAGATCGAGCTGCGCATCGAGCGTGTTCACATGCGCCGCCTCGATCGCCTGTTTCGTCCGGACATATCCCAGCGTCGGCCCGTCGGAGAACGAGTTCGTCAAAGCGCGCGCCTCGCCCAGAAGCGCATCATCCGGCAGTGCCTTCCAGATCAGCCCCCATTCGGCCGCCTGCACCGCTGGAAGCGGCTCGGCGGTCATCGCCAGCGCCTTGGCCCGTGCCTCGCCCAGAAGGCGGGTCAGGTGCCAGCTTCCGCCGGTATCGGGAATCAGGCCGACCTTGGAAAACGACTGGATGAATTTTGCGCTTTCGCCCGCCAGAACGATGTCGCAGGCCAGCGCCACCGACGATCCCGCGCCCGCCGCGACGCCATTGACCGCGCAGATCACCGGCATTTCCAGCGACCGGATCAGCCGCACCAGCGGCGCCCAGAAATCGCGCACCGTGGCCCCGAGGTCCGGTGGGCCGTCCATCTTGCGCGGATCGCGGTCGCCCAAATCCTGACCCGCGCAGAAACCACGCCCCGCACCGGTCAGCAGCACCGCGCGTTTGCCATCGTCGCGCGCCCATTCCAACGCCACTCGCAGCGCGTGATGCATCTCTTCATTGAACGAATTGAGCTTGTCCGGCCGGTTCAGCGTGATCTCGGCCCATGTGCCGTTGTCAGCGATCAGAATCGTGTCGCTCATGGTCTTTCCCCTCGCGTCTCCCCGGCTGAAAGCTTGCATAAACCGAACGGTTGGTCAATAAAAGAGAGGTGCCCACCGGCCCCGAGGTCGGGAGTGGGGGCCAGCCCCCCAGGCGCAAGATGCCATGGCACCTTGTCGCCAACCCCCCGAGGTATTTGGGGTCAGATGAAGACCTGACCGGGTGGCGGTCGAGTGGGCCGCGATATGGAGGGGGAGAGCGATGAGCATTCAGCAGATCAACAGTTACGTGGCCGGGCAATGGCTTGCCCCGGGTCAGGGCGCGAGGGCGATTTCAAACGCGATCACTGGTGCGGTGATGGCCGAGGCAGGCAACGACGCTCTGGATGTGGCCGCAATGCTGAACCATGCCCGCGATCGCGGCGGTCCGGCGTTAAGGGCGATGACTTTTCACCAGCGCGCGAAGATGCTCAAAGCGCTAGCGCTTTACCTGGAGGAGCGCAAGCAGGCGCTTTACGATGTCTCGTTCGACACGGGTGCCACGCAATCCGACCACCTGATCGATATCGACGGCGGCATTGGCACGCTTTTCGTCTTTGCCTCCAAGGGGCGGCGCGAATTGCCTGATGCGCAAATCTATCTCGATGGCGGGCTTGAACAATTCGGCCGGGAGGGGCGATTCCTGGGGCAGCATGTCTGCACCCCGCTGCAAGGGGTGGCGGTGCATATCAACGCGTTCAATTTCCCGGTCTGGGGGATGCTGGAGAAACTGGCCCCGAGTTTTCTGGGCGGCGTTCCGGCGATCGTGAAACCGGCGACCTCGACCTGTTATGTCACCGAACTGGCGGTGCGGATGATGCTGGAAAGCGGCATCCTGCCCGAGGGAGTGCTGCAATTCGTGGCCGGGGGGCTGGGCGATATGCTCGACCATCTGGGCGCGCAGGACGTGGTTGCCTTCACCGGGTCGGCCGACACAGCGCTCAAGCTGCGGGGGCATCCGAACCTCTTGTCCAACGCGGTGCGTTTCGCCGCCGAACAGGACAGCCTCAATGCGTCGATCCTCGGGCCCGATGTCACCCCCGAAGCGCGCGAATTCGACCTTTTCGTGAAAGAAATCACGCGCGAGATGACCGCCAAAGCCGGTCAGAAATGCACCGCCATTCGCCGGATCATAGCGCCCGAGTCCCTGGTTCAGCCGGTGATCGAAGCGGTCAGCGCCCGCCTGTCCACGACGCGGATCGGCGATCCGCGCGACCCGGCCACGCGCATGGGGGCGCTGGTCTCGGCGGCACAACGCGATGACGTTCTGGCCAAGGCCGCATTGATCGGCACCGAGGCCGAGCGCGTTTTTGGCGACCCCGACGCGCTCCCGATGAGCGGGCAGGGTGGGTTCGTCTCGCCGCTGCTGTTTCATTGTGCCGACCCCGATGCGGCGCAGCGTGTGCATGACACCGAGGCCTTTGGCCCGGTCTCGACCGTGATGGGCTATCGCGATCTTGATCATGCGGTCACGCTGGCCAATCGCGGTGGCGGCAGCCTCGTCACGTCGCTCATCACAAGCGACGGCGATGTCGCGCGGCAGGTGGTGCTGGGGGCGGGGGCATGGCACGGCCGCATTTACATCAACAATGCCGACTCGATGAAGGAAAGCACCGGCCATGGCAGCCCCATGCCCCACATGGTGCATGGGGGGCCGGGCCGTGCGGGGGGTGGTGAGGAACTGGGCGGCATCCGCGGTGTCATGCATTACATGCAGCGCACCGCCGTTCAGGGCAGCCCTGACATCCTCACGGCCATCGGCGGGCGCTGGGTGCCCGGCGCGCGCGAGATCAAGGGCCCGGCGCATCCCTTCACCCGCCGCTATGGCGATCTGGCGATCGGCGAGACGCTGCACAGCGCCGCCCGGGAGATCACCCTCGACGATATCGAGCATTTCGCCGATTTCACCGGCGACACCTTCTATGCCCACATGGACGAGGACGCGGCGGCGCGGAACCCGTTCTTCCCAGGTCGCGTCGCGCATGGCTACCTGCTGCTCAGCTTCGCCGCGGGGCTTTTCGTCGAGCCGAACGAGGGTCCGGTTCTCGCCAATACGGGCCTCGACAATCTGCGTTTCATGAAACCGGTGCAGGCAGGCGACAGCATCCGCGTGCGCCTGACGGTCAAGGCCAAGACACCGCGCGGCGCTGAATATGGCGAAGTGCGCTGGCACGTGACGCTGTTCAATCAGGCAGATGAAAGAGTGGCGGAATACGAGCTTTTGACGATGAACGCGTTCTGAGCCGTGGCAGTCTGGTTTGGCCGTGCTAAAAAGGAAATATGAACAACATCTCGACGCAGGATCTGTCACCCGTCATGACCGCGCTGCTTGCGTGCGGCACGCTCAAGACCTGGTCGGTGATCGTGACCATCCTTGGCGATCTGGCAGCCGCCCCCGACGCGCATGTGCCGGGTCCGGTGCTATCGGCCCTCACCGAACGGATGGGTCTGCGAGCACAGGCGATGCGGGTGGCGTTGCATCGACTGCGCCACGATGGCTGGATCACCTCGTCGCGCGATGGGCGCGCCTCGCACTATTCTCTGACCGCTCACGGACGTGCCCTGACCCTTTCAGTCTCTGATCAGGTCTATGGTGCCGCACCAAAGCCCCCCCGCCGTTGGCAAATCGTTCTTTCTCCGTCTTCCGAGGCGATGGCGGAGCTTGATCATCCCGATGCGATCCTGATCGCACCGCGCGCCGCGCTCTTGCCTATCGGCGACAGGCACGATGAAACCGGAAATCTGCCCGCATCACTACTGGCCTGGGATGTGGTTCCCGGTACCATTCCGGATTGGCTGGGTGAGATCCTGGCGCCGCCGGAAATCACCGATGCCTATGCCCGTTTGACGCGCGCGCTTACTCTTGCAGCGGAGGCGCCGTTGCCGTCCTCACCAATCGACCGCGCCGCGTTGCGGGTCGTGGCGCTCCACCAATGGCGACGGCTGGTGTTGCGCCATGGCCCTGCCCCCGAGGCGCTGATGGGTTCCGAATGGACCGGTGCGGAAGCCCGCTCCGCTCTCACTCAGGTGATGCGGCGCATTGCGCGCCCGGACAGCCGGACTCTTGCGACTTTGCTTTGAGGGATTGTCTTCCGGCAACTGCACTCGAAAGCGCCAGACGCGCCCTTCGGCGGGGCATGCCTCCGCTGATCAATCATCGCTCGATGAACATCGAACTGAACGGTTACAGTTTTCGAAAAAACGCGAATTGCCAATACCCTGCTGTGTTTTGCGCTCTCGGGATCTTGGCAAGTCACGGTATATCAGCCATTCTCCGATACGCTTCAGGTTATCGACCAAAAGAACTGGAACGCGCCATCGGTTAAGATTGGCTGTCGTTCTGTCATCCCCCAAGCAGCGGCAGCATCAGGTTGAACAGCTCGGCCTGTGAACTGATCGCGCATTTGCGGTAAAGCTGTTTGCGGAACACCTTGACCGTTTGCGGGCTGATCCCGAGCCGCAGCCCGATCGACACCGAACTGTGGCCCTGAAGGATTAGGAGCGCCACCTCGGCCTGTCGTGGCGAAAGCGCGATTCCATGCGCTGCGTTCAGCGAATCGATCAGCCGCCGCGTCACCCGCGCCTCGGAATATTCACCCGGACCGGCCAGATCGCTCCATTGCCGCTCGGCCAGTGCCACAACAATAGGCGAAAGATGATCGGCGCGAATGATCTCGCGCTGGGTGAAGCGGCTGTTGGAACTGCGGTCCCGCCCGAGGCAGACATGCAGGCTCACCCCCGCCCCCGGATAGGCGACAAAGGCCAGCTCGTCGATCAGCGTCGTGGCCGCGTAATAGTCGAGGAAATAGGGGTTGCGGTGAAACTGGTCGGGTGCGATATCGGTCAGCCGGTAGACCCCGCGCGCCGCCCGCCGCCGATGCAATTCGTGAAAGGGATCAAGCAGATAGGCCCCCTTGAGATAGGTGCTTTCGAGGTTGCGGTGCACCTCGCCCGCCTGCGCACGGGTCAGGATTGCCTGCGGCGGGCGGCTCTGGAAATAGGCGATGATGGTGACGTTGTCATGGCGCAGTTCGTCCCCGAGCCAGCGCGCGAGCGCCCGGGCGAACCCGTCGCTGCCCAGTACTGCGATCGCCTCGCCCAGCCGATTTTTCGCCTGTCCCAATATGCCCATGCCATACCACCCCGGGGGTATATACCCCCCTAATCCCATGTTGCTAACCTTCTAGGCCAAAACAGGGGGTATGAGAAAGGGGAAACCGTGGCGGAAAGCCAAGGCGCAATTGCGGTCGGTATCGACGACGTGACCAAACTCTATGGCAACTTCACCGCGCTCAGCGATGTTTCGCTCGCCATTCACGACAACGAGTTTTTCACGCTTCTGGGCCCGTCGGGCTGTGGCAAGACCACGCTGCTGCGCTGCATCGCGGGATTCGAGGACATCTCGAAGGGCGCGATCCGGCTTTATGGCGACAACATCGCCGACCTGCCGCCCAACCACCGCCCGGTGAACACCGTGTTCCAGCAATACGCGCTGTTTCCGCATATGGATGTCACGCGCAACGTGATGTTCGGCCTGTTGCGGCTGGGCCGATCCGAGACTGAAGCCCGGGCGCGGGCGGGCGAGGTGCTCGAACTGGTGCGCCTGTCGGAATTCGCCGACCGCATGCCCGCGCATCTGTCGGGCGGGCAGCAACAGCGCGTGGCACTGGCCCGGGCGCTGGTGCCCAACCCCAAGGTGCTCTTGCTCGACGAGCCGCTTTCGGCGCTCGACCTCAAGCTGCGCCAGGCGGTGCGGCTCGAATTGCAACAGCTCCAGCACGAGACCGGAATTACCTTCATCTTCGTCACCCACGACCAGGAAGAGGCGCTTACCATGTCCGACCGGATCGCGGTGATCTCGGACGGGGTGGTGCAACAGGTGGGCAGTGCGCGAGACATTTATGAAGAGCCCGACAACCGCTTCGTGGCCGATTTCATCGGCGAGACCAACCTCATCGAGGTGAGCGTCGCCGAGGTCGCGGGCGACAATGCCGTCTGCACCCTGCCTGGCGGCACCCGCTTTGCCTGCCCGGCGGCGCGCGGCGCGCATTCCGGGCAGGGTCATCTTTCCGTCCGGCCGGAGCGCGTTTCGCTGGTCGATCCTTCCGAGGCGCTTTTGACCGGCACGGTCACGCGGCTCATCTATCTTGGCACCGACATGCATGTCGACTTGGCGCTCGCGGACGGGGAACCCGTCACCGCGCGGGTGCAGAACTCGTCCCAGACGACCATACCAGCCATGGGTGAAACCGTGGGACTCAATTTCGAGGAAGGTGCGGCGCGCCTCCTGGTGGACTGATGGCAGGCGGAATCGGATCAGGCCCTGGCAAATCGGCGCGCACCTACGCGGGGTTCGGCGTGACGCTCATCCTGCCGGCATGGCTCGTCATCGGCATTTTCCTCGTCGTGCCGATCGGGATCATGCTGGTCTATTCCTTCCTGACCAAGGAGTTTCGCGGCGGCGTGATCTGGGAATTCTCGCTCGCCGCCTATGACCAGTTCTTCTTTGATCGCGGGCTTTTCGGGGATGATCCGCCAAAGATCGAATGGACCTATATCCTGATCTTCTGGCGTTCGATCTGGCAGGCGGGGCTGGCCACGCTGCTCAGCCTTCTGATCGGTTTTCCGACCGCATGGTTCATCGCCACGCGCCCGGCCTCGACCCGCACGATCTGGCTTTTCCTGATCACCGTGCCGTATTGGGTCAACCTGCTCATTCGCACGATCTCGATGAAATTCCTGATCCGCGACAATGGCCCGCTCAACACCTGGCTGCTCGAGACCGGGGTCATTTCCGAGCCGATCCACCTCATCAACACATGGGTCGCCGTGCAGCTCGGCCTGTTCTATTCCTATCTGCCCTTCATGGTGCTGCCGATCTATGCCGCCGTCGAGCGCTACAATTTTGCCCTCTCCGAGGCGGCGGCCGATCTCTATGCCTCGCGCTTCGTCACGCTCACGCAGATCATCATCCCGGTGGTCAAACCGGGCATCATCGCTGGTTGCATCCTGGTCTTCGTGCCCTCGCTGGGCTCGTTCCTGGCACCCGACCTTCTGGGCGGGGCAAAGAATTTCATGATTGGCAGCCTGATCGACGAACAGTTCAAGGGGGCGGCTGGCAACTGGCCGTTCGGCGCGGCGGCGGCCATGATCCTGCTCTCCATGGTGCTGATCGTGCTGATCTTCTATGCGCGCAGCCAGAACCGGCAGGAGGGCGCATGATGGCCAAGAAGCCCGACCTGCGCCGTTTTCCCGGCTTCCTGCCACTGACGGTTCTATGCGTCTTCCTGCTCTATGCGCCGCTCATCATCGTCGCGGTCTATTCCTTCAACGACAGCCCCTCGATCACGCTCTGGGGCGGGGTGTCGCTCAGATGGTATGAGGATGTGTTCTGGGGGCCCGAATCGGACAAGTTCAAACAGGCCGCGATCAATTCCTTCGTCATCGCCGTGGCCGCCGCCAGCACCGCCACGGTGATCGCGACGATGGCCGCCACCGCGATGCTGCGCGCCGGATCGTTCCGCGGCAAGGGGGCCAGTTTCGCGCTGATCAACCTGCCGCTGATGGTGCCCGAGATCGTGACCGCCGTGGCCACGCTCATCTTCTTTTCGGCCATCGGATTCACCACCGGGATCCTCACCATCCTGATCGCGCATATCGTGTTCTGTATCCCCTTCGCCTACCTGCCCATCGCCGCTCGGATGGAAGGGATCGAGGATGTCTATGAACAGGCCGCGCAGGATCTCTATGCCACAAGGTGGGAGGCGTTCCGCCTGATCCTGCTGCCATTGATGACGCCGGGGATCCTCTCGGGCTTCCTGCTGGCTTTCATCATCTCGCTCGATGATTTCATCATCACCAATTTCGTCAAGGGCGCGGGGGTGGAAACCCTTCCCACCGCGATCTTCGGGGCCGTGAAACAGGGCATCAAGCCCAACATCATGGCCATTTCCACGCTGTTGCTGGCCGTGTCGATCCTTTTCGTCACGCTCAGTTACTTCTCCGGCCGCATGGGCCAAAACCGCAAATAAGAAACCAACAGGAGAGACAATCATGAACCCCCTTCTCAGAACCGGCGCCTCGGCGCTCGCACTTACGCTGATGGCGACGCTGGCACAGGCCGAGGGCAAGCTTTCGATCTATCACTGGTTCGAATACATCCCGCAGGAGATCCTCGACAAGTTCGCTGCCGAATACGATGTCGAGGTAACAATGGACACCTATGACAGCAACGAGGCCCTGCTCGCCTCGCTCAAGGCCGGGCGGCTCGGGCAATATGACGTGGCCGTGCCCGGCGACTACATGGTCGAGATCATGGCGGGCGAGGGCATGCTCGACACGTTCAGCCGCGACGAGATGCCCAATTTCGACAATATCCTGCCGCAATGGCTGGATGTGAGCTTCGACCCTGGTCGCCAAAGCTCGGTTCCCTATCAATGGGGCAGCACGTCCTTTTCGGTGAACCGCGATGTCTATTCCGGCGATATCGACACCACCGACATCATCTTCGACCCGCCTGAAGAGCTTCGCGGCCGGATCAACGTGCTCGACACCGCCGGCGAAACCCTCACCCTCGCATCCCTGCATCTCGGTATCCCGCAATGCACCACGGATCGTGAGCAGCTCCAGGCGCTCAACGACCTGGTGCAGGGGGCCAAACAGCACTGGGCCAGCTTCGGCTCGGACGTGGCCAAGGATGTGCTGGTGTCTGGCGATGCGGCGGCAGGCATGATCTGGAACGGCTTCGGCATGAAGGCCCGCGAGGAGGGCGCCAATCTCGAATATGCCTATCCCGAAGAGGGTTACATCGTGTGGATGGACAACGTGGTGCTGCTCAAGGATGCGCCCAACCGCGAGAACGCGATCAAGTTCATGAACTTCCTTCTGGAACCCGAGAACGCGGCGGCCGTCACCAACTATGCGCGCTACACTGCCGGGGTGGACGGGGTCGCTCCCTTCCTCGACGTCGCGGTCAAGTCCGCACCCGAGCTCAATCCACCCGAAGGCGGCAACCCGGTCTTCGTGCAGCCCTGCTCCGAAGAAGTGCAAAAGGTCTATGACACGATCTGGACCAACCTCAAGAAATGAGCACGAGGGCGCGCGCCCTCGTGATGCGGGGCCGCGCGGCCCCGCATCGCCCCACTCAAAGAACGGTCTGAACGGCCAAGGGACACGACGGTCATGAAACTGGCAATCTATCAGGGCTCGCCCATTGCGGGCGACATCGACGAGGGTTTCGCCCGGATCGAGACCCGGCTCGCCGCCGCCGCCATGGCGGGCGCGCAGATGATCGTCTTCCCCGAGCTTTTCCTGCCGGGCTACAATCGCCCGGACTTGCATGACAGCCTCTCCCAACCGCTGGGCGGGGACTGGTGCACCCGGTTTGCTGCGCTTGCCCGCGCGGCGGACTGCGGCCTCTGTATCGGCTGGGCCGAACGTGAGGGTGATATGGTCTACAACGCCGCCACCGCCTTCGGCCCGGACGGTGCGATGCTCGGCCATTACCGCAAAATCCAACTCTATGGCCCGATGGAACAGGCCAGCTTCGCCTTCGGCAACGCCTATACCGTCTTCGATTTCGCGGGCCACAGGATCGCGCTGATGGTTTGCTATGACATCGAGTTCGCCCACCACGTCAAGGCGGTGGCCGACCAGGGCGTGACCCTCATCCTCGTGCCCACCGCCAATCCGGCCGGTTTCGAACATGTCTCGACCGCGATCATCCCCGGACACGCCGCCTCCCACGCTCTCACCATCGCCTATGCCAATTTCTGCGGCGCCGAACGCGGCCTCGCCTATGGCGGCCATTCGGTGATCGTGGGGCCGGATGCCACGGCGCTGGCCAGCGCGAACACCACCGAAACGCTGATCGTCACCGACATTGCCAAACCCCATGATCCGGCGCTCCTCTCGACCCAATCCGCCGATCACCGCGAGGTCACTGCATGAAAACCGTCTTTGCCGAAACCCACGCCCTGCGCGACGCCCAGACCGAGCTTTACGGCGGCGAACTGGTCTATCCCTTCGAGCGGCCCAGCCGCATGACCTATATCCTCGACTGTCTGAAAACGGTCGATCCCGGCCCGATCCTGCCGCCCGACGATCACGGGCTCGCGCCCATCCTGCGCATCCACGACGCGGGGCTTGTCGATTTCCTGCAAACCGCCTGGGACGAATGGCAGGCCGAAGGCTACGTGGGCGAGGCCATCCCCACCTGCTGGCCCGCACGCCGCATGACCCAGCGCCGCCCAGATCACATCGACGGCAAGCTGGGTTACTATGCGCTGGCCACCGAAACCTCGCTGACCGACGGCACATGGGAGGCCGCCTATGGCAGCGCGCAGGTCGCCCTCACCGCAGCCGACCTTATTCGCGCGGGTGACCGGTCCGCCTTCGCCCTCTGCCGCCCGCCCGGCCACCACGCGGCCTTTGACATGTATGGCGGCTATTGTTTTCTCAACAACGCCGCAATCGCCGCACAGCGCTTCCTCGACAACGGCGCCTCTCGCGTCGCCATCCTCGATGTCGACTTCCACCACGGCAACGGCACGCAGGACATTTTCTATGACCGCTCCGATGTGCTCTTCCTGTCGCTCCACGGCGAGCCGGAAAACGCCTTCCCGCATTTCCTGGGCTATGCCGACGAGACCGGCCGCGGCGCGGGCGAAGACTTCACCGTGAACCACCCGATGCCCCCCGGCACCGATTTCGCCACGTGGCGCAGATCGCTCGACGCGGCCCTCGACCGGATCGCGCAATATGCCCCCGATCACCTGATCGTCTCGCTTGGTGTGGACACATTTGAAACCGACCCGATCAGCTTTTTCAAACTGAAATCCCCCGATTTCACCACCTATGGCGGCGATATCGCCCGCCTCGGCCTGCCCACGCTCTTCGTGATGGAGGGCGGCTACGACATCGCCGAAATCGGGGTCAACACCGTCAACGTGATCGAGGGCTTCCTCGGCACCGCATAACTGGGAGAGAGAGAATGAACAAACTCACCACCGACGAGATCCTGACCAAGGACGCCCACCTGATCCAGTCCTTCGCCAACCTCCATGCCTTGAAACAAGCCGACGCCCGCACCGCCATCGTTGCGGCCGAGGGCGCCCATGTCACCGACAGCGAAGGCAACCGGCTCATCGACGGGATCGGCGGGCTCTGGTGCGTGAACGTGGGCCACGGCCGGCGCGAGATCATCGACGCGATCACCGAGCAACTCAACACGCTCGACTATTACTCGACCTTTTACAATTTCACTCACCCCGCTGCCGCGCAACTGGCCGAAAAAGTGACCAGCCTCGCTCCTGGCCCGCTCAACAACATCTATTTCGCCAATTCCGGATCGGTCGCCAACGATACGGCGGTGCGGATGCTGCACCATTACAACAACCTGCGCGGCAAGCCCGAAAAAAAGCAGATCCTGTCGCGCATGGGCGCCTATCACGGCTCGACCCACATGGCGATGGCACTGACCACGCCGGGTTACTCCGCTGGCTGGGGCGCGGTCGAGGGGCTGGTGCATCACCTCAAGGCCCCGCACAAGTATCGCGAGGCCCCCGGGATGAGCGACGCCGAATTCCTCGCCGTTCTGGAACAGGACATGCTCGATGCGATCCACCGCATCGGCGCCGAGAACATCTGCGCCTTTTTCGCCGAACCGATCCAGGGCGCGGGTGGGGTGATCACCGCACCGCCGGGCTATCACGCCGCGATGCGCCGGATCACGCGCGAACATGACATCATGTATGTCGCCGACGAGGTGGTGACCGCCTGGGGCCGCCTCGGACACATGTTCGCCTCCGAGGATGTCTATGATTGCGTGCCCGACATCATCACCACCGCCAAGGGCCTGACCTCGGGCTATCAGCCGCTCTCGGCCACGATCATCTCGGATGAAATCTACGACGTGATCTCCGGTCCCGACGCGATGTTCCTCCACGGGATGACCTATTCCGGCCACCCCGCTGCCGCCGCCGCCGCGCTGGCCAATATCGACATCCTCGAATCCGAGGCGATCCCGGCACGGGTCCAGACCACCGGCAAGTTGTTCGAAGGGCTTTTGCGCGGGCTCGAAGACCTCGATATGGTCGGAGAGGTGCGCGGCTCGCATTTCATGATGGGGATCGAATTCGTCAGGAACAAGGACACCCGCGAAGAGTTTCCTGCCGACGCCAATGTCGGCGGCCTCGTCGCCAAGGAGGCGCAGCGACGCGGCTTGATCGCCCGCGCGCTGGGCAATATCCTGATCCTCTCGCCCACGCTGATCATGGACGAACCGCTGATCCGCGAGATCGAGGCGACGCTGCGCGAAAGCATCGCCAAGGTTTCGACCGACCTCGGGATCTGAAGGCGCGGCTCTTGAAATCTCACCGGGTGTGCCAGAGCAACGTTCACCGATCTGCGTTGCCAGGATTTCAGCCCGGCGCGGCATCTTCCCCACCAGTGCGCCAGTCCATGATTTCGTCCAGCGGCGCGCGGGTGGTGCGGAAACGATTGGCGGGATGGTCCGGATCCTCGAACCCGAACGAGATCGCGGCAATGACCAGCCGGTTGTCTGGAATATCAAAGAAGTCATGCACGAAACGGCCATGCCCGGCAATCGCCGCCTGCGGGATCGTCGCCACGCCGAGTGCCTGCGCGGCAAGGCAGAAGCCGGTGATGAACCCGCCGCAATCCATCACGCCATAGGTGCCCAGATCGGCCTCGGAGGTGAGGATGGCCACATGTGGTGCGCCGAAGAGACGGAAGTTTTCCATCATCTGCGCCGCGCTGGCGGCGCGGTCGCCCTTTTCGATGCCCACCGCCTCGTAAAGCTGCCAGCCGCAGTCGCGGCGCCGCTCCTTGTAGGGGCCGGCATATTGCCTGGGCCAATCGAGATCGGGCTGCGAGTTGTTGGCCGAGGCATGGGCAAAGAGCGCCTCGCGGAAGCGGTCGGTTTCGGGCGGGGCGGTGACAATGGCCTGCCAGGGCTGGGCGTTGCACCACGAGGGCACGCGGCCTGCGGCGGTGATGATCCGATCGACCGTCTCGCGCGGGACGGGCTCGGGGCGGAAGGCGCGGCAGGAATAGCGGGAATCGAGAATGTCGGTCAGCGTGTCGAATGCGGTCATGGGGCCCCCTGGTGAAGTGCGACAAGATAGCCAACCCCGCCTGCGGCAATGACGCCGAGGAGGATGGCGAAGGCGATCTTCCACGCCGACCAGGGCCGTTCGCCCTGAACTCGGCCGGTGCGACCGTTGACGACGAAACGATAGCTTTGCCCGCGATACCTGTAGGCGGCAAGCCAGACCGGCAGCAGGACATGCTTGAACGTCACGTCAGAGATCGCCGTGTCGATACTGTGGATGCGTTGCCGGTCGCCGCCGATGTCGAAGCGCACATCGCGCTGGATCACCCGGTCCATGTGGGCGCGGGCCTCGGTGAACCCTTCGTCAAGCTCGACCTGGTAGGCTTCAGCACGGAACCCGGCGAGGAATTCCGGTTGGTAGGGTTCGAGTGACGACAGATCCCAGGGGGCCAGCCCGTCGGTGAAACGCTTGGGCAGGCTGCGTGAGGCCAGCACCAGCACATCGTCGAAGAACCGCGCCACGCGACCCGAGGCGTGGCGCCAGCGGATCTTTTGCACCCGCTGCTGCACCCGCTTGCCGTTGCGCGTCACGGTGCGGGTCACATGATAGACCGTGCCGCGCTCGCCGGTATAGGCCGAGCGCGTCTGGGCGTCGAAGGTCCAGAAGGGGACATAGATGCCCTGCATCCGCCGACCCTTGCGCGCGTATTCCTGCAAGCCGTTCGGCGCGAACCAGAGCCGCCCGAGCCAATCGTTCATCGCCTGTTTCCCGGCCCGTTCGTCAAGCGCGAAGGACAGCACGCCGCGCGGCTTGATATGGCGGTGAGTGCCGGTTCCTGTAACAACCGGCGTGGCGCAGAACGGGCATTCGAGGGCGTGGATATCGGGGTCGAACTCGACCTCGGCGCCGCATCCGGTGCAACGGGTGACGCGGGTTTCCTCGATTTCCTGTTCCGGCAGGCGCGCGTCGATCGCGGCCTTGAAATCAAGCTCCTTGATCGGGTGCAGATCGGCGCCGCTGTCGGCGATCGCCTCTTCATGCCCACAATGGTCGCAGATGAGCCGCCCTTCGCCCGGGGCAAAGCGATAATCCGCCCCACATTGTGGGCAGGGAAAGCGGTGGTCCTGCGGGGCGGGCTCGGCTGGTTCATCCAGCTCGGGTGCGGGTGGTGGGGTCTGTGACACGAGATTTCATGCCTCCGGCGGGAGTATTTTCGGCAAGATGAAGGGCAGGGCGATGGTCAGCGGATGGCGGGGCGGTGCATCACGCGCCCGGCGGTGGCGGGGGCGGGGGCAGGACGGTGAAAAGCTGGGCCAGTTCGGTCACCTCGCCCGCGCGTTTCCAGCCGTCCTGGCCCGGAGTCCAGACATGGGTTTCGCGGGTCAGTGTGCCATCGGCGGTCATGCGGCCCATGGTGGCCTTGGAAAACGGTCCCTTGGTCGCGCCGTTCTCGGCGATGTGCCAGACATGTTCGACCGGCGGCGGCGGCGGAGCCACGGCGGGTTGCGCGCCCGTGCGTGCGCCCCATGGCCCGGCCTGCGCGCCCATCTGCATGCCGATACCCGCGCCCAGCCCGGTTTGCAGCGCCGCGGCGCCCGCCCCTTCGCGCCCCAGCGCCTCGGCGGTTTGGAACTGCATGTAATTGGAGAGATCGCCGACGATGCCCATCAACGTGCGCTTGTCGAGCACCTTTTCCACCGCCTCGGGCAGCGAGATGTTCTCGACGTAAAGCTCGGGCAGGTCGAGGCCGTAATCAGCCAGTGTGGGCGCGATTTCGCGGGCGACGAGCTGGCCCAGATCGCGGGTGTTCGCGGCCATGTCGAGCACCGGGATGCCGGATGCGGCAATGCTGCGCGAGAATTCCTGCACGATGATGTTGCGGATCTGGAAGCTGATCTCGTCCATGGTGAATTCGCCGTCGGTGCCCACGATCTCGACCAGGAACCGCGCCGGGTCGGCGACCTTGACCGTATAGGTGCCGAAGGCGCGCAAACGCACGGGCCCGAATTCGGGGTCGCGCGCGATGATCGGGTTGCGCGTGCCCCATTTGAGATTGCCGAACCGCGTGGTGTTGACGAAATAGACCTCGGATTTGAATGGCGACTGAAACGCGTGATCCCAGTGGTTGAGCGTGGTCAGGATCGGCATGTTGTTGGTTTCGAGCATGTAGAGACCGGGGGTAAAGACATCGGCCAGTTGTCCCTCGTGCACGAAAACCGCCGCCTGGCCCTCGCGCACGGTCAGCTTGGCGCCGTACTTGATGGCATGGCCCTCACGCTCGAACCGCCAGACCAGCGTGTCGCGCGTGTCGTCGGTCCAGTGGATGACGTCGATGAATTCACCCTTGAGGAAATCGAGAATACCCATGCGGTCGTTCTCCAATGGTTTTTCAGGAAGTTTCGGGAAGCAATTCGGCCGCAATCTGCCGGAACACCGGGCGGGCCTCTTCGAGGCTCATGCCGGATTTGAGGCGGCGGTCATAAAGCATCTTGAGCAAGAGTTCGTCATGGCTGGTCAGAAGGGCGAATTCGTCATCGTCGTTGAAGATCGACGGCCGGGCGCGGGCGCTGTCGTTGGCGAGGCCAAGCCCCTGCGCCAGTTCCTCGTGATAGCAGGCGCGGCGCAGGAAATCGGGGTGCTCGGCCCGCACATAGGCGATGGCGAGCTGGTAGACATCGCCATTGTCGGCGCCCGGAAAGGCGAGAACAAAGCAATGGATCGAACGGGGCAGGTCGCGGAAGATACCGAGCGCCGAGGTCGAGATATTGGGGGCTATCTCGCGTACGCGACGAAGGATGTAATCCTGGTCGTCGACCCCGCCCACTAGGACATGGAAATTGGCCGAGGTCGAGCGTGTGACGCCGATCGGATGGCCGGTGACCCGCCCCAACCGCATCGCATAGGCGGATATGACCGCGCTGTCCTTGTCGTGGATGTCCTGCGGCACGCCCGGCGCGAAATCGGCCTTCATCCGCACCGGGCTTTCCCAACGGTGCAGCTTGCCGGGTTTGCCGCTTGCCCGGGTGAGCGAGCCGCGCGCATGTTCGTCGAAAAAGGCGATGATTTCGAAATTGCGGGCCAGGGTCTCGGCGTCGAACCGCGTGTCCACGCCCCCACCGTCGGAACGCATCATCCCCTGAGACAGAAGCTCGGTTTGCACACGCGCATAGTATCGCGACAGGGCCTGGCTTTCGGCCGATCGGGTCGGCCCTTCCGGTTCCGCGCCGGGTTTGACCAGCCCCTGGGGGCGGGCCTGTGGCGTGAGCGTTGGCGTTGTCGTGTCACAAGCCGCCAAAAGCGCCAGCCCCGCAAAGGCCAGCACGAGAGGACGCAAGATTCCTGCAGACGCGCGCATCTGTCAGTCGTTGTCCGGGACAGCGGTGCCAGCAGCATCGCCCAACCCGGTCTTGCGCGCCTTGGCGGCGGACAGCGTATCGCGCAATTCTGCCTCCATCTTCTTGAGATCGGCCTCGGCTTCGGCGCGGCGCGCCTTGCCCTCATCGGCGATCTGCAAGCTTTCCTCGATGGTGCCGATCAGGTCGGCATTGGCCTGTTTCACCGCCTCGATGTCGAAGACGCCGCGCTCCATTTCCTCGCGGATCATCTTGTTGCTCTCACGCAGGTTCCTGGCGTTCGAGGTCAGCAATTCGTTGGTCAGGTCATTGGCCTCGCGCACCGCGCCCGCCGCTTCGGCGCTGCGCTGGATCGTGACCGCCTGCGCCAGCTGGGTCTCCCACAGTGGCACGGTGTTCACCAGCGTCGAGTTGATCTTGGTCACGAGGCTCTTGTCGTTTTCCTGCACCAGCCGGATCGAGGGCAGCGATTGCATCGTCACCTGCCGGGTCAGTTTAAGGTCGTGCACCCGGCGTTCCAGATCATCGCGTGCGGCACGCAGGTCGCGCAGTTCCTGGGCCTTCATCACCTGGTCGTTCTCCTCGGCCGCCTGCATCTCCGTCTCCTTGGCGGGGATCTCGTCCTTGTCCAGTTCGCGCAGCTTTTCCTCGCCCGCGGCGATATAAAGCGCCAGCTCGTCATAGAAGCTGAGCGTCTTCTCATAGAGCATGTCGAGCGACTTGATATCCTTCAAGAGCGTGTGTTCGTGCCTGAGCAGGTTATCGGTGATCTTGTCAATCTGGCCCTGCACGGTTTCAAATTTGGCGGTGAACTTGGCAAAGGGCGCCGCGCGCCCCAAAAGCCGCTCCCACCATGTCCGTTTGCGGCGCACGTCGAGTTCGGACACGGAAAAGCCGCGAATCGTCGTGACGATGTCGCGCAGCCCGTCCCCCGCCGGGCCCACGTCCTTGTTGCGCACGTCGTTCAGCATCGCCTGGCTGATTTCCTGCAACTCGGCCTGCGCGGAGGAGCCGAAGTTGACGATCGACCCGGTGTCGGACATGTCAAGCTCGGCCAGCCGGGCCTTGATTTCCTTCGACACCCCTGCATCGGCCTTGTCCAGCGGCACAACCTCTTCCGCGGGGGCGGGTTCGGGAAGGACCACGGCATTGACCTCATCGACAAGGGCAAGCGCCTCGCGGGCCTCATTCTGGGTCTGTGTCGACATTGGAAATCCTCTTTACTGACTGGCTGTGTCCGGGGATGGCGGGCGGAGTCCCTCGCGCCCCAGCCGGTCGCGCAGCACTTCGATCTCGATTGTGAGATCGCTGCGGTCATCCAGCATCAGGCGCTTGGTCTTGGCCGAGAAACTATGTTCGAGATCGGTGAGCAGGGCAAGATAATCGGACCGCGCCTGCATGTCATGGCCGCGCGTATAAAGGTCGGCGAACTTTTCTGACGCATCGCGCGCGCCCTGAAGATAGACCGACATGAACTTGCGCGCCGCAGTCAAATCGCGCGGGTCATCCTCGACGGTGCGCAACAGGTCGCGCACCTCGTGTTGAAAACTCTCGACGCGCGACGCGACCTCGCGGTCGCCGGTGCGCCGGATCGCCTCGGACATGGCCGCGAGATGGGCCTCGGCCTGATCGACCAGCCGCGCCACGCGGTCGGTTTGGAACGTGTCAACGCCTTCCATGCCCTTGTCCGTCATTGGATCAGGGCCGAAGGCCGCGAAATGCAACACTGCGCCGATCACTCCATAAAGCACTGGTTCGCCCAGGCCGCCCTTGAGTGCGAAGGACGCCACCGCAAGCCCCAGCCCGGTCAACGCCGCGCCGAACATCTTGCGCGGAATCGCCGGGCGCCTGGAGACGCGACGCGCGTCATAGGCTTCCTGTGCCAATAGCCCTTCACGGGTCAGCCACGCGGCGAGCAGCAAATCCGCCAGCGCAGCAAGCGACAGAGCCATTACGACGGGGCCATTGCCGAACGCGGACCAGACCAGCGGCAGCGGCGCGAGAAACAGCAGGTTCACCCGCCCGCCCGCGCGCGTGCGCGTCGCGCCGCGATAGACACCCGATCCGGAAGAATCCTCCGGGCTGAACTTGCCACGAAACCGCTGTGCCATCACACGCCTCCTGCGATGGACACGTAAAGGATCAGTATGACAAGCAATACAAAGGCCAGCTTTTGAAGCCCGGTTCTAGACATGTGCCCCGCAACTCTTCCCTGATCCGACGAATGCACCTGACAACCTAGGCCAAGCAACCTGCCAAGGCCAGATGTTTAGTCTCGGAAGGTGTGGGTGGACCGAGGGCGGAAAATCCGCGGGTCCGGGATCCGGGTTGCGATCCACTGGCGGGATCGCGGCCTTTCCCGGCCGAGTTTGCGTGATCGGGCAAGTGATCGGGTCGACCGGTCCCTGCGCAAAAGGCACGTCTGGAATATCTTACTTTTGAGTGCATCTTGAAATCCTATACCCTGAGCGCGAATCAAGGCTTGAAGGAGGCGCGATCATGGCGGTTCGGCTATCGGATCTCACACCCACCGACGACCCGCTTGGGTTTTCGGTCGAGGGCAACCTGAACATCAACGGTTCCAGCCTCGCGATAGGGGCGCCCGTGTCGATGATCGGGGATTTCAACGGCGACGGGGCCGATGATTTCCTCGTCTCGGCGCCGGGATTGGACAAGCAGCTGCCCACAAGTGTGCGCACGGATTCGGGAGGGGCCTTTGTCATTTTCGGGGGATCCGACCTCGAGGCGGCGGTTGAGGACGGAACCTTCGATCTGACCGATCTGGGCCTGCCGTCCACGGACCTGGACGGGAACGGATTCTTTGTCCAAGGCGCGCTTGAACATGATCAGTTGACCGGCACGGCGGCAGGCGACGTCAATGGTGATGGCTTTGACGATATTCTGCTGACCGCGCCGAGTTTTGTCGAGGTCGAGGATGCGGGACCGTTCGATAGCGCGTTCGATCATAGGCCCGGCACCGCCTATATCCTTTATGGCGGGCCTGCGGTCGAGGATCTGGCCGGCAGTTCCGGCCGGATCGACCTGGCCACGCCTCCGGGGCGCATCGACGGACAGCCCAGCGTGACCGTGATCAACGGCGGTGCGGAGGCGCTGCGCATGGGCATGTCGAGCACCGGCGGTGGCGATCTCAACGGGGATGGTTTCGCCGATATCGCGATCGGGACGTTTCAGGGGACTGGCAAGGTATACCTGCCCGACGGCAGCGAATTGGTGCAACCGGACGTTCCCGACATCCCGGGCCTTCCGGACTCGACGAGTCCCAACCCTGCCACCAGTGCGTTCGGGCAGGTCTATGCGCTCTATGGCAAGAGCGAGATGCCGGACGAGATCAACCTTGAACCCGACATTGCCAATGGCACGGGCAGCGACGGGTTCGTGGCGCGCGGCTTCATGGAGACAAGCGGGACCAACGATGATTTCGAGCCCGATTTCTTTGGCATGATCGGACTCTTCAACACGCTTGAGATGGTTGATCTGGATGGGGATGGCCGCTCGGAACTGATCATCGGATCGCCATTCGGTGGTTCATTGGTGGAGAATTCCGACAACGAGAAATATGTCTCCGGGGGCGCGTTCCTGGTGCATTTCGGTGGGGCGGGCCCATCCGGCGCCGAGGTCGACCTGCGCAACCATGTGTTTCTGGAAGGGCAACGCACGGGTGAGCTGACTTTGGCGGGCCTGTCACCGGCCGGTATCGGCGATGTCGACAATGACGGGTTTCAGGATCTGTCGGTCATGGCTCCGCTTTACGATGTCGATTCTCTCATCACCAACAAGGTAAACGCCGGGGCGGTTTACACCCTGTCCGGGCGCGCCAATCTATTCAGTCCCATCGACGGCCTGCCGTTGCGCGGATCGCTTTTGTCGGATGGGGATTTCCGGATCGTCGGCAATAGCGAGGGCGACGCGGCCAATCCGCTCTTGGATGAGTTGGACCGGGATGACGTCGATGACGTCGAGGGCACCTTCGTCTCGGGCATCAGCGCCGCGGGAGATGTGAATGGCGACGGGATCGACGATTTCGCCGTCGGTTTCTCCAGCGCCGGGAACGACGCCGGCGCCGTATATCTCGTGCTGGGCCGTGAAGAGGACTCCGATGACGACCTGCCCGACCTGAGCGCGCTCAACCGGTTCCGGGATGATTTCGAGAATGCTGGGATTATGCGCTTTGACGGGTCTTCGGGCGATTTCGCTGGCGTTTCCGTGTCCGGTGGTTCGGATATCGATGGCGATGGAATACCCGATATCCTGATCGGCGCCCCGCGCATCCCGTCACCCGCAGGCGACGACGGCACGGTTTATGTCTATTCCGGTGCATCGCTTCCGGAACTGTCCGATGATGACGTGATCTTTATGCCAGGTGACGACAGCCTGTTCGGTGGTATCAGCAACGATTTCTTGGAGGGCGGTGACGGCAATGACACGCTTTACGGCGGCAGTGGCAATGACACGCTTTCCGGCGGGAATGACGATGACCGGCTGGTTGGCGGAGACGGCAATGACAGCCTGCGGGGCAATGGCGGCGAGGACGCGCTCTTCGGTCTCGACGGGGCCGACATCCTGCGCGGCGACCATGGGGATGATTTTCTTGGCGGTGGCAATGGCGCGGACTCGCTCTATGGCGGGACCGGCAAGGACACGCTTTTCGGCGGTGCCGATGATGACCGGCTGGTCGGCGGCGATGGCAATGACAGCCTGCGCGGCAATGGTGGCGCGGACGATCTCTACGGCCTCGACGGGGCCGACATCCTGCGCGGCGATGCTGGCAATGATCTCCTCGCCGGTGGCAATGGCAATGACTCGCTCTATGGCGGGACCGGGCACGACACGCTCTTCGGGGGTGCGGATGATGACCGGCTGGTTGGCGGCGATGGCAATGACAGCCTGCGCGGGAATGGCGGCG
>JAABTV010000046.1 GCA_011389685.1 Paracoccaceae bacterium | reverse complement strand
GCCTGATATCCAACCTTCTCCAAGTCAACAAATTGTTTTCGCGCGAAAAAAATCTTCCTAGCAATGTTTGGGGTGCTCGGTCCGGGCGCGGCGATGGGACCTGGACGCGGGCGGACTTCGAATGGGATGCCGAGAACGATCAATACATCTGCCCCGAGGGTCACGCCCTGAAGCAGTTCCGCCACAACTACTCCGACCCGAACCGAGGGCCGACCGGCAAGGGCACGGCGCGCTACCGTGCCCTGAAAGACGTCTGTCAGGCGTGCCCATCCAAAGCCAAGTGCTGCCCCAATGCTGAGGCCCGTAAGATCACCCGCGAAGAGCACAAAGACGCCAGAAACGTGGCCCGCGACATCGCGAAGACCCGCCAATACGACATCTCGATGAAGCTCCGGAAAAAGGTCGAGATGCTCTTCGCGCACCTCAAACGCATCCTTGGCTTGGGTCGGCTCCGATTACGCGGCCCATGCGGCGCAAGCGATGAATTCCTCCTCGCCGCCACCGCCCAGAACCTCCGCAAACTGGCCCAGATCTTTCCCGCACCGCAGAAACCGCGAACAGCCTGATCAGAAAGGCGGTCGTGCCGTCATTCAGGCGCCACTTTCTGCGCCAGCAACACGCTGTTTTTCAACAGAATCTCCGCATAGCTGACCTACGTTACTGATAGCGTCTGGAGCGCGCGAACCTTTTGTCAGGTGGCGAACGCTAGCGTCCACTTCGAAGGTATTCGACGATCAGCCGATATCGTCGGGACGTTGAAGGCGGGGGGGGGATGTAAAGTTACCGCGCCGGGGAATCGGGACCGGCGGGGGAAGGTTTTTTCCTCAATGTCAAAATTGCAACAGGGGGTCAGGCCCACGCAGCCCTGCGCCAAGCGTTTTTTGCTATGTGGGACTTAATGTGGGGTGAGATTTCCTAAGGCCATTTTTTATAAATGAAATCAATCTAAGGTGGCGGAAGGGGTGGGATTCGAACCCACGGATGCTTTCACATCGGCGGTTTTCAAGACCGCTGCAATCGACCACTCTGCCACCCTTCCCATGTTGTGCTCGACATCTATCCGTCTGCCAATTGCCAAGCGAATCCAACCCCGCTTGATTAATGAAGCGATGACGATTCTTGAAGAGTCGTTTGTCCTTTCAAGTGTGTAAACTGACGGGGTCGGGGCGCATTATGTTGCACAAACAGGAGTGATGTGCATTATAAAACATAATCGCGAGTCGCGGTGACGGTGCCGCCCGGGAGGGGGCGGAACCGGGCGGTTGGCAGGGCAGGGAGGAAACCGGATGTCGGACAATCAGAATGCGGCAATCCATTTCGTGGAGCGCCATCTTGCAGAGGGGCGGGCCGAGAAACCCGCATTTCGCGAGGCGGCGGGCGCAAGGCGTGAGATGAGCTATGGCCAACTGGCCGATCAGAGCGCACGATTTGCCGGAGCGCTGGATCGCGCCGGCATCCGCCGCGAAGAGCGAATCCTCTTGTTGATGCTCGATACCAATGATTTGCCAGTGGCATTCTGGGGGGCGATCCAGGCGGGCGTGGTGCCGATCCCGCTCAACACGTTGTTGGCAGCTTCGGTCTATGACGAGATTTTCCACGACAGCCGCGCTTCGGCGCTGTTCGTGTCGGCCGAGCTTTATGAGACGGTCAAGCCCGCGCTGCCGCTCAACCCGTTCATCCGGGACGTGATCGTGGTGGGGGGTGATGCGCCCGAGGGCACGGCGTCCTTCGAAGACTTCATGGCGGGCGCGGAGCCGGTGCCACCGGTTGTGGCGAGCGAGGACGAGATTGCCTTCTGGCTCTATTCCAGTGGATCGACCGGGCGCCCCAAGGGGGTCAAGCATGTGCATGGGGCGCTCAGGGCCACGTCGGAGAGCTATGGTGCGCAGGTCTTGCAGATCCGCGAAGACGACGTGGTGTTTTCGGCGGCGAAGATTTTCTTTGCCTATGGGCTGGGAAACGCGATGACATTCCCGATGTCGGTGGGGGCGACGACGATCCTGTTCAATGGGCGCCCGACGCCCGAAACGGTGTCTGACATCCTGAGAAACGAGCGGCCCACGGTGTTTTGCGGGGTGCCCACGCTCTATGCCGCATTGCTGCATCATTGGGAGTCGGACGGGTCATGCCCCGATGCGCCGTTGCGCACCTCGATTTCCGCCGGTGAGGCGCTCCCGGCCGAGATCGGGCGGAAGTGGAAGGCGCTGTGCGGGACCAACATCATGGACGGTGTGGGGTCGACCGAGATGCTGCACATCTTCCTGTCGAACAAGCCCGGGGATATCGAATACGGCACATCGGGGACGGCGGTGCCGGGTTACGATGTGCGCCTGGTCGACGAGGCGGGTGAGGAGGTTGGTGTGGGCGAGGTTGGAGAGCTTCTGGTGCGGGGGGCCTCGGCGGCGGAGGGATACTGGAACCAGCGCGGCAAGACCCGGGCGACATTCGAGGGCGAATGGACTCGCACCGGCGACAAATACGAGCGCACCGAGGCGGGGCGGTTCATTTACTGTGGCCGCACCGACGACATGTTCAAGGTTTCGGGAATCTGGGTCAGCCCCTTTGAGGTGGAGCAGGCGCTGATGTCGCATCCCGGTGTGCTCGAAGCGGCGGTGGTTGCCTGGCGCGACGAGGAGGAGTTGGAAAAGCCCAAGGCGTTTGTCGTGCTCAAGGGTGGGGCAGACGAGGCGGTCCTGTCGGACCTCAAGGAGTTCGTGAAAGAGAGGATCGGCAAGTGGAAGTATCCTCGCTGGGTCGAGGTCGTGGAGGAATTGCCCAAGACGCCAACCGGCAAGATCCAGCGGTTCAAGCTGCGCAAGGGTGCGTGATGGCGCTTGCCCTCGGGGATGATGCCGGGTTCATTGAAGTTGATGATCGGCAACTGGAATACCGGATGATCGGGCCGGCACGGGGTGGTGGGCCAACGATGGTCCTGTTGCACGAGGGGTTGGGCTGCGTTGCGCTTTGGCGCGATTTCCCCGAACGGTTGGCGGCGGCCACAGGTCTGGGGGTCTTTGCCTATTCGCGGGCAGGATACGGGCAGTCGGACGGGGTGCGACTTCCCCGACCGTTGGATTACATGACGCGCGAGGCGCGCGATGTGCTACCCGGCGTGCTGGAAGCGGTCGGGGCCGAGCAGGTTGTTCTGATGGGGCATAGCGACGGAGCGACGATTGCGGCGATACATGCGGGGCAAGTGAGGGATGCGCGGGTGAAATCCGTCATCCTGATGGCACCGCATTTCTTTACCGAACCGGCGGGCCTGGCCGCTATTGCCGAGGCCAAGCGCGCCTATGACGCGGGCGGATTGCGCCAGCGGATGGTGAAATATCACCGCGACCCCGACAACGCCTTTCGTGGCTGGAACGATGCGTGGCTGGCTGACGGGTTCCGGGCGTGGAACGTGGCCGATGTGATTGGCGGGATCGGGGTGCCGCTCCTCGCCATTCAGGGTGAGCGGGATGAATATGGCACGCTGGCGCAGATCGACGAGATCGAGGCGCGGGGGAATGTGCCGGTAGAGCGGCTGATCCTGCCCGACTGCGGGCATGCGCCGCAATTTGACCAACCAGAGGCGGTTTTGGCGGCAGTGGAGGCGTTCCTGTCTAGGCGGGTCGGACGGTGAAGGCGGTGGCGGATATAGTGCTGCCGGACCGGGCCTATGTGCCGGGGCAGGGGCCGCGGCATCCGGAGGGCGCGTTCGATCATCTGCGCGCGACTGCGCGACCGGGGATGAGTGCCGATGCGCTGTCCCGGTCCGAAGCGTGGCGCGGGGGCCTGTGGTTCCTGGCGCATGGGTATTTCTGGGAGGCGCATGAGGTGATCGAGCCGGTCTGGATAGCGCTGCCGCCCAATTCGGCCGAGCGGAGGATGGCACAGGCAGTGATCCAACTGGCCAACGGGGCGCTGAAACTCAGGATGGGGCGGCCGGGTGCAGCGGCGCGGCTCGCCGGTCAGGTGGAGGCGTTGTGTGACGAAAACGCGGGGCCGGTGATGGGCATTCACGGCGCCGAGATGCTCGCGGCGGTGGTGGCTTTGCGTGGTGAGCGAGGCGACAATGATTCGAATGGGAGCATTATAGTGCAAAAAATATGTTGTCGGCTTGCGAAGCAAAAGTAAGAAGATTTGAAAAAACATAGACTTATATTTGGCATTATTTTGCATGTATGAGTTTACAGACTCGGGTTTTGAAATTATGATGCAACGACAGGGAGGCTCCGAAAGGGGTGAGCGCGAATGACTGAGAAGATGATCGACTTTCAGACCGACCCGTCGAGATACCGCCATTGGCGGGTCGAGTATGACGGGCCTGTCGCCACTCTCTACATGGATGTGGACGAGGATGGTGGGCTGTTCGAGGGCTATCAGCTCAAGCTCAATTCCTATGATCTGGGCGTGGATATCGAGTTGAGCGATATTATACAGCGGATGCGATTCGAGCATCCCGAGGTCAAGGTGGTGGTGATGCGATCGGGCAAGGACAACGTGTTCTGCGCCGGAGCCAATATCCGTATGCTGGGCGGGGCTGCGCATTCCCACAAGGTGAATTTCTGCAAGTTCACCAACGAGACCCGCAACACCTATGAGGCGGCCGAGGCCGATAGCGGACAGAAATATATTGCCGCCATAAAGGGATCGTGCGCCGGGGGTGGATACGAACTGGCGCTGGCCTGCAATTACATCATGCTGACCGATGACAGCACGTCGAGCGTGGCGCTGCCCGAGGTGCCGCTCCTGGCGGTGCTGCCGGGCACGGGCGGCCTTACGCGTGTGACGGACAAGCGGCAGATGCGGCGCGATCGGGCCGATGTGTTCTGTGCCATGGAGGAAGGTATCCGCGGCAAGCGCGCCAAGGAATGGAAGCTGGTTGACGAGGTGGTGCCGAATTCGCGCTTTGACGAAACCGTGGCCGAGCGGGCACGCGAGTTCGCCGCCGCATCGCCCCGGCCGGATGACGCCACGGGGATCGCTCTGACCCCGCTCAAGCGTGAGATCGGTGCGGATGCGGTGACTTATTCGACGGTCGAGGTCGAGCTTGACCGGAAGGGGCGCAAGGCCACGATCACGGTGAAGGGGCCGGAGGGCGACGCGCCTGGGGACATGGAGGCATTCGTCGCGCAGGGGGCCGAGGCGTGGATGCTGCGCGCGGCGCGTGAGCTGGATGATGCGATCCTGCATCTGCGGCTCAACGAGATGGAATTGGGCCTGTGGGTGATCCGCACCGAGGGCGACCCCGCACAGGTCGTTGCGCATGAGGCGCTGTTGCTGGCCAATCGCGATCACTGGCTGGCCAACGAGGTGCTGCAACTGTGGAAACGGATGTTGAAGCGGGTCGATGTGACCTCGCGCAGCCTTGTCGCGCTGGTCGAGCATGGATCTTGTTTCGCGGGGGCTCTGGCCGAGCTTTTGTTCGCGGTGGACCGGTCCTACATGATGGAGGACGAGTTCGAGGGCGACAATCGCCCGATGGCGACGGTGACGCTCTCGGAGAGCAATTTCGGGCAATACCCGATGGGCAATGGCCTGAGCCGCATTGCGACGCGGTTCATCGGCGACGAGGCGTCGGTCGAAGCGGCGCGGGCGACAATCGGTGAGGTGCTGGAGGCCGAAGCGGCGGACGAACTGGGTCTGGTGACCTATATCCTCGACGATATCGACTGGGAGGACGAGATCCGCATCTTCATGGAAGAGCGCGCGAGCTTCAGCCCCGATGCGTTGACCGGGATGGAGGCAAACCTGCGCTTCGCCGGTCCCGAGACCATGGAGACGCGAATCTTCGGGCGTTTGACCGCGTGGCAGAACTGGATCTTCAACCGCCCGAACGCGGTCGGCCCGGACGGCGCCCTACAGCGGTATGGCAGCGGCGTGCGCGGCGATTACAACTTGGAACGTGTTTGATGAAGGGCGGGTCGGGCGGGACCCCGGCCCAGGGCAAATCCGGGCGTGGGGCATATTCATCCCGCCAACCCGGCGACAAGGAGGAATGATATGCTCGACGTGATCAATGTGAGTTACGACACCCAGATCCCCAACAATGTGGGTCTGAGTTCGGACAAGAAGGTGCTCAAGGCGCTGGAGAAATGGCACCCGGGATATATCGACTGGTGGAACAAGCTGATCCCGCAGAACTTCCAGGAATCGCTGGTTTATCTGCGCACCGCTGTTTCGGTCGATCCCAAGGGTTGGGCCAAGTTCGATTACGTGAAGATGCCGGAGTATCGCTGGGGCGTTCTGTTGGCGCCCCAGGTCGAGGATCGCCGTATCCCGTGCGGTGAACATGCCGGCGAACCGGCGTGGCAGGAAGTTCCGGGCGAGTATCGCAACATGCTCAAGCGGCTGATCGTGATCCAGGGCGATACCGAGCCCGCATCAGTCGAGCAACAGCGGCTTCTGGCGCTGATGGCGCCGTCGCTTTACGACATGCGCAACCTTTTCCAGGTGAATGTCGAGGAGGGCCGCCACCTGTGGGCCATGGTCTATCTTCTGCACAAGTATTTCGGGCGGGACGGGCGCGAAGAGGCCGATGACCTGTTGCGCCGCCAGTCGGGCAGCGAAGAAGCACCGCGGATGCTGGGCGCGTTCAACGAAGAAACGCCGGATTGGCTGTCGTTTTTCATGTTCACCTATTTCACCGACCGCGACGGCAAGATGCAGCTGGAATCACTGGCACAATCGGGGTTCGATCCGCTGTCGCGCACCTGTCGTTTCATGCTGACCGAAGAGGCGCACCACATG
Organism: Paracoccaceae bacterium; assembly: GCA_011389685.1. GTDB lineage: Bacteria > Pseudomonadota > Alphaproteobacteria > Rhodobacterales > Rhodobacteraceae > Aquicoccus. The sequence goes on along the minus strand of JAABTV010000046.1, from coordinate 23,806 downwards.
TTCGTGGGCGAAACCGGCGTGGGCCGGACGATCCAGCGCACCTGCGAGGTGATGAAGGAAAACGGCATCGAAGATCCTTGTGACACCGACCGCATCCGCGCGCTGGGCGTCATCGACCTGCCGCTGATCCAGAAGAAGCTGAACCTGCACTACACGCTGTCGCTCGATCTTTTTGGGCAGGAGGTTTCGACCAACGCCGCCAACGCGTTCAATGCGGGGATCAAGGGACGCTATCAGGAAATCCGGCTGACCGACGATCACAAGCTGACCGGCGATACCTATACGGTGTGGGATATCGTCGATGGCAAGGTGGTGCAGAAAGAGGTGCCCGCCCTGACCGCGATCAACATGCGGCTGCGCGACGACTATACCCGCGACGCGGCGGGTGGCGTGGGCCGCTGGAACAAGATCATCGAGAAGGCCGGGATCGATTTCGAGCTGAAGCTGCCGCACGAGGCGTTCCACCGCAAGATTGGCGTCTTTGCCGACAAGCTGATCGACCCGGAGGGCCGGTTCATCACGGGTGCCGAATATGATGAGGGCATGAAGGAATGGCTGCCCAGCCATGCCGATGGCGACTACATCCAGTCGCTGATGAAGCCGGTCTACGAGCCGGGGAAATACGCCAGCTGGATTGCGCCGCCCAAAGTCGGCATCGACAACAAGCCGGGCGATTTCGAGTATGTGAAACTGCACATGGCTTGATCTGACGCAAGGCGGCATGAGCTGGGGCGTGGCATAGGCGTCCCGGCAGAGATGAAAGGGAGATGGGCCATGACCATCAGCATCACCAGAAGCAAGGCCGAAACCCAACGGTGCAGGGCACTTGCCGCGAAGGTGACACAACTGACCACGCCTTGCGTCGGCTGCAAGGATTGCCGTGGTCTGTGCAAGGAGTTGATCGAACTCATGACCCTTCCCGAAATGATTCTCAAGGATGCACGCGAGTCGGCATGAATACACCTATCAAACAGCATCTCATCGACCCGGAAATCTGTATTCGCTGTTACACCTGCGAAATGACCTGTCCGATCGAGGCGATCACCCATGACGACATGAATGTCGTGGTGGATGCGGACAAGTGCAATTTCTGCATGGATTGCATCCCGGTCTGTCCCACCGGGTCGATCGACGAATGGCGGGTCGTGAACACGCCCTATTCGCTGGAGGAGCAATTCGGCTGGTCCGAATTGCCGCCCCAGGAGGATCTGGGCGAGGCCGAGAGCGGGATGGAAGCCATTGACGAGGCGATGGCCGCCCTTCTGGCAGAGGCGCATGCGGGCGCAGGCGGAAAGGCGGTGGCACCGAAATCGGCGGCCAAGCCCGCGATCAACCTATACACGCTGGGCAAACCAGCCGTCGCGAAGGTGCAGGGCAATTACCGGCTGACCAAGGACCCGGACCACGATGTTCGCCACATCATCCTTGACCTCGGCGGGCAGCCCTTTCCGATGCTGGAAGGGCAAAGCGTGGGCGTGATACTGCCGGGCGAGGACGAGAACGGCAATCCGCATCTGCCGCGGCTCTATTCGGTGTCGAGCCCGCGTGATGGCGAGCGGGCGAATTACAACAATATCTCGTTGACCGTGAAGCGTGAGCCGGGTGGTTTATGCTCGAATTTCATCTGTGATCTCGAACAGGGGGCCGAGTTGCAACTGACCGGGCCGTTCGGGGCGACTTTTCTTTTGCCGGACGATGCCGAGGCGCGGCTCTTGATGATCTGCACCGGCACCGGAAGTGCGCCAATGCGGGCCTTTACCATGCGCCGCCAACGAGCGGTGGGTGGCAAGTCGGGTGGGATGCTGATGTTCTTTGGTGCCCGCAATCCCGAAAGCCTGCCCTATTTCGGGCCGCTCAAGAAAGTGCCGGAAAACCTGCTCCGGCAGGAACTGGTTTATTCGCGTGTGGACGGCCAGGCCAAGGAATATGTGCAGGACCGGATGTTGGCCCGCGAAGATGCGGTTGCCGAGATGTTGACGGACCCGGCCACGCATATCTACATATGCGGCCTCAAAGGGATGGAGGAAGGCGTGGAACATGCGCTGACCAACATCGCCGAAAGCATTGGGCAACCTTGGGCCACTCTGCGTGATGTCATGCGCAGCGAAGGGCGCTATCACGTGGAAACATACTGAACATGAAGACGAAATCGGGCTTGCCGCCCTTTGAACACGAAATTCGCGTCGCTTGGGGCGATTGCGATCCGGCAAGGATAGCTTACACCGGGCGCATTCCCAACTGGGCGCTGGATGCGATCAACGCATGGTGGGAGCATCACCTGGACGGCGACGGTTGGTTCCAGATGGAGCTGGACCGCGGCTATGGCACGCCCTTCGTGCATATGAGCCTCGATTTCCGGCATGTGATCACGCCGCGCCACAGGTTGATCTGCAAGGTCGCGCCGACCCGGCTTGGAACCAAGTCGATCGAGTTTCGGGTCCAGGGGTATCAGGACGACAAACTGTGCTTCGAGGGCCGGTTCGTCTGTGTTTTCATCGTGGCCAAGGCGTTCACATCGCGTACGGCACCGCCGGAAATTCGCGAGGTGGTCGAACCACTGCTTGTGGAATGGCCGGAATAATAATGCAAATCCGCGCCTGAATCGGACGGTGTCAATTGATTTGAGCCCGTCGAGCGGCTAACCTTTGTGCATTATTTTTCCGATGGGTGACGAATGGCCGAGATCACCAATTTCCGGGGTGAGGTGTCACAGCCCGATGCTGGAACCCTTTCTGATTGCGAGGCTGACACGTTGCTCAGGCGGGTGGGCGAGCGTGTGCGCAAGGCACGCGAACGCAAGGGCATTCCGCGTCGGGTCCTGTCGGAAAGATCCGGTGTATCGCCTCGCTATCTCGCGCAGCTTGAGGCCGGTGCAGGCAACATTTCGATCGGGTTGTTGCAGCGGGTCGCAATCGCGCTCGATCACCGCATCGAGTGGCTGGTGGGTGAGGAAGACCCGTGGACCTCGGATGCGCTGCGGGTGGCGCGTCTGTTCCGGGTTGCGAATTCGGATGTGCAGCAATCGGTACTCCAAAAGCTGAATGCGACCGAAAGCGTCACCAGCCGGGCGCAGCGGATTTGCCTGATCGGATTGCGCGGTGCGGGCAAATCGACGCTGGGGCGCTTGGCGGGTCAGGCCCTGGGCATCCCGTTTGTGGAACTGAACCGCGATATCGAGGATCACAGCGGCATGCCCATCGAAGAGGTGATGGCGTTCTACGGGCAGGATGGATATCGCAATCTGGAGGCACAGGCCGTGCGCCGCGTGATCGAGAAGCATGATACGATGATCCTTGCAGTGGCCGGGGGTATTGTTGCCGAACCCGAAACATTTGGCTTGCTGCTCAGTCATTTTCACACGATTTGGATACGAACCTCCCCCGAAGAGCACATGAGCCGCGTGCGTGAGCAGGGCGACGAGCGACCGATGGCTGGAAATGCCGCGGCGATGGAACAGCTCGAAGCCATCTTGTCGAGCCGTGAGCCGCTTTATGAAAAGTCATTGGCCCAGGTTGATACTTCGGGGCGCACGGTCGAGCAATCGGTTGCGGACCTCGTGGCGCTGGTCGAGCACCACGGGTTCCTGCGCTGACGGGAATTTCCGCCAAAAGGCAAGGCGCATACTTTCCATGACGGCTCTGTCGGGTTACACTGAAATCGCTTTACCAAGGCGGAGTGCCGCCGGGGGGATTTGACAGGCATGGCCGAACACCGGATGAACCGGGGCAAAGGGCCGGATCGGGCAGAGGTATCAGCATGGATTTCGCGAAATTGAAGAGTATCGGCCCGGATCGCGCAGGTCGGATCCTGTTTGCATTCGGACTGGTGGTTGCGCTTGCAGGCTGCGAGGATGGTGCGGAGTTTAACCTGTTCCAGAAAAAGCCCGAGCAGGATGAGGCGGCATCCGCCGCCACGACCAGCGGCGGCGGGCGCACCGTCGAGCGCGACGTTGAGGCGCCCGAAGCCTTTCAGGTGACCGAAGCGGGCCTTTGGGATGGGCGACCTTCGCTTGGGGGTGTTTGGGTGGCGCATCCCGACGTGAAGGACCCCGAGCGGGTGATCATCCGCAACACGGCAAGCGACAAGTTCGTCGTCGGTGCCCTGTTCCGGCGCGAACGCGAGAATCCGGGACCGAGATTGCAAGTGTCGTCCGATGCCGCCGAGGCGCTTGGGATGCTGGCCGGTCAGCCTGTGAGGCTCAACGTGACGGCGCTGCGCCGCGAGGAAGTGGCGCAAGAGCCTGAGGAGGTGGAGGAAGAGGCATCGCTGGACGTCCCCGACTCGGTCGAGACCAAAACGCTTGACCCTGTAGCAAGCGAGGCGGCCGCGGCGATTGCGACGGCCGAGGCAGCCGAGGACAAAGCCGAGCCCGCTCCAGAACCCAAGCCCAAGCCCAAACCCAAGACTTCGGGGTTGGATAAGCCATTCATCCAGATCGGTATTTTCAGCGTTGAGCGAAATGCCGAGAATACCGCTGTCGCAATGCGTCAGGCGGGCATGGTTCCAACGGTGAAGAAGCAGCAACTCAGGGGAAAGACGTTCTGGCGGGTTCTGGTCGGCCCGGCCACCAGTGGTGCGGAACGTGCGGCACTGTTGAAAAAGATCAAGGCGGCGGGCTTTTCCGACGCTTATTTCGTGAACAACTGATCCGAGGCATCGATGTCACGTGCTCTTTTCGGCCCCATCGTCTGGTTCTTCGCAGCCCTTGCTGTCGCGTCGTCCGCGCTGGCGTTCGACACGCGGGCCAAGTCCGCGTTCGTGATTGACCAGACGACTGGAACGGTGTTGTTTTCCAAGAATGCGGATGAGCCGCTCCCGCCGGCATCGATGAGCAAACTGATGACGCTCTACGTCACCTTCGAGGCGATCCGCGACGGGCGCTTGGCGTTGGACGAGCGCCTTCCGGTGTCTCGGCATGCGATGAGTTACGGCGGATCGACCATGTTTCTTGACACCACCGATCGGGTGAGCGTCGAGGACCTGTTGCGGGGGATCATTGTCCTTTCGGGCAACGATGCTTGCGCGGTCATTGCCGAGGCGCTCAGCCCGGATGGCACCGAGGCAGGATTTGCGCGTTACATGACCCAGCGTGCACAGCAGCTTGGGATGACGAATTCGACTTTCAAGAACTCGAATGGCTGGCCCGCCTCGGGACATCTGATGAGTATGCGGGATCTTGCATTGATTTCGAACCGGCTCATAACCGATTTCCCTGAATTCTATAAGATGTTCAAGGAACGCGAATTCGCCTTTGATGGCCGGGCACCGCAGAATGTCCGGAACCGGAACCCGCTTTTGGGTCTGGGAATCGGGGTGGACGGGCTCAAGACCGGGCATACGAAAGAGGCGGGCTACGGTCTGACAGGTTCAGCGGTGCAGGGTGATCGGCGGGTCATTTTCGTGATTTCCGGGCTGGAAACCGCCCGCGCACGCGCCGAGGAGGCCGAAGCCATCGTCAACTGGGCGTTCCGGCAATTTGCTGAAAAGCAAGTCCTCAGTAAAGGCGAGATCCTCGCAGAGGCCGATGTCTGGATGGGGGACGTGTCCAGGGTCGGGCTGGTTGCGCGGGATGATTTCACCACGCTTCTGCCGGTCCTGATCGGGGAAACGGTTCCGGCTGAGATCGTATACGACGGTCCGTTTCACGCACCGATTGAAAAAGGGCAGGAATTGGCCGCATTGATCATCCGGCCTGATGGGCTGGAAGAAACGCGCGTACCGCTGGTGGCTGATCGCGCCGTTTCGCGGGGGGGATTCATGGTTCGTATGAAAACGGTCGCCGGAATCCTGATCAATCGGTTGACCAAGGGGCCCGAGGGCGCGACTTGAGCGGCACCGGCAGATTTATAACATTGGAAGGGATTGACGGGTCGGGCAAGTCGACGCAGGCGCGTTGCCTGGCCGACAGATTGCGATCGGAAGGTTTTGACGTTGTCCTGACGCGCGAGCCGGGCGGGTCGCCCGGGGCCGAGGAAATTCGTGCGCTTGTGCTTGAAGGCGATCCCGACAGGTGGTCGGCGGAAACCGAGATCCTGCTGTTCACGGCGGCGCGGCGCGATCACCTCGAACGCACGATCCGGCCGGCGTTGGAGGCGGGCAAAGTGGTGATCTGCGATCGCTTCGTCGACAGCACACGGATGTATCAGGGGCTGAGCCGTGGCGATCTGCGCGCGCAGGTCGATGAGCTTCATGAGCTTATGATCGGGATCGAGGCCAATCTCACGCTGCTGTTCGACATGGAGCCGGGCCTTGGCCATGCGCGTGCCAAGGCGCGCAAGACGGCTGAAGAACGCTTTGAGGATTTCGGTGCGGGCTTGCAGGCGCGGATGCGGCAAGGGTTTCTCGATCTTGCGCATGAGTTCCCGGATCGGTTTCGTGTGCTCGATGCCGGACGGGATATTGAAACGGTGGCCCGGGATGTTGCCAAGGTCGTTCTGGAGCATCTGCAATGACGACCAGTGCCGAGTTCGTTGAACCGGACCGGATCGAGGGTGCGCCCCATCCGCGCGAAGCGGCGCGGATCATCGGGCAGGATGCGGCCGTGTCGGGGTTCCTTGATGCCTATCATTCCGGGCGGTTGCATCACGCCTGGTTGTTGACCGGGCCGCGCGGCGTTGGCAAAGCGACGCTGGCATGGGCGTTGGCCAAGTTTCTTCTGGCCACGCCTGAAGATGGCGGGCCCAGCCTGTTCGGTGATGCCGCGCCGGCGCCGGACCGGATCGACATTGACCCCGATCACCCGGTCGTGCGCAGGATCATGGCGGGTTCGGAACCGGGGCTCAAACTGATCCGGCGCGGGGGCGCGGGGGCGAACGAGCGCGACCGTGACAAGGCATGGCATGAGGGACGGTTTTCCCAGGATATCCGGATCCACGAGATCCGGGAACTGTCACGCTTTGCCCATCTGAGCGCGACCGAGGGGGGGCGGCGCGTTGTGATCGTGGATGCCGCCGACGAGATGAACACGCAAGCTGCGAACGGGCTTTTGAAGCTGTTGGAAGAACCGCCTGCCCGCACCATGTTCTTGCTGGTCTCGCATCAGCCGTCGCGGCTCTTGCCGACAATCCGGTCACGGTGCCGCGAATTGCGGCTTTCGCCGCTGGGCAGTGAGGATATGCAGGCGGCGTTGGGGCAGGTGCTGGGTGGCGACGCGGCCATGAGCGATGCGCTTGCGGCGCTTTCGGCGGGGTCGGTGGGCGAGGCTGTGCGGCTTGTCAATCTTGGCGGTGCGGACATCTATGCGGCCCTCGTCGAACTGTTCGCGGGTTTGCCGCGCCTGGACCAGGCGCATGCGTTGCGCCTTGCCGAGGGCGCGGCGGCGAGGGGAGGAGAGACCAAGCTCGATCTTCTGATCGGGCTGATTGAGCTGTTTCTCGCCCGGGTTGCGAAAACCGGCGCGACGGGTCGGCCACCGATGCCCGAGGCGGCGCAGGGCGAAGCCGATTTGCTCGGGAGGCTCGCGCCGGATGTGCGAAAGGCGCGGGAATGGGCGGATCTGGCCGATACGCTGGGCGCGCGGTTGCGGCATGGACGGGCCGTCAATCTTGACCCTGCTGCACTGATCCTTGATACGGTCTTTAGGATTCAGCACGTTGCCGGGCGCTAAGCCCGGAAAAGGCAGATCATGACCGAGCAAGCGCAGATCACCGACAGCCATTGCCACCTTGATTTCCCGGATTTCGAAGGGGAATTGGACGCGATCGTGGCACGCGCCGCGCGGGCGGGGGTGCACCGGATGGTGACGATCTGCACGCGACTGCGCAACGAACCTGCGGTGCGGGCCATTGCCGAGGCGCATGCGCCGGTCTTTTATGCGGCCGGGACGCATCCGATGAGTGCGGCCGAAGAACCGATGGCGACGGTGGACGAGTTGATCGCGCTGGCGCGGCATCCGAAGTTCGTGGGCATTGGCGAGAGCGGGCTGGATTATCACTACACGTCCGAAAGCGCGGATGTGCAGCGGGAGAGCCTGCGGGTCCATATTGCCGCTGCGCGCGAGACGGGGCTGCCGCTGATCATCCATGCGCGCGCGGCGGATGAGGACATGGCACGCATCCTGCGCGAGGAAAATGCCAACGGTGCCTATTCCTGTGTAATGCATTGTTTTTCCTCCGGGGCCGAATTGGCCCGCGCCGCGCTTGATTTGGGGTTTTACCTGTCGATGTCGGGCATTGCGGCTTTTCCAAAAAGCCGCGAGTTACGGGAAATTTTCGCAAGCGCGCCGGTCGAGCGCATACTGGTCGAAACCGATGCGCCCTATCTTGCGCCGCCGCCGTATCGTGGCAAGCGCAACGAACCTGCCTATACCGCCCATACGGCACGGGTGGGGGCCAAGGTTTTCGGCATGGACTATGCCACCTTCGCGGCGCAGACCGAGGCCAATTTCGAGCGGTTGTTCGCCAAGGCTGTGCAACAGGAGGTCGCCCGGTAATGGCCGAAATGCGGTTCACCATTCTGGGATGCGGATCGTCGGGCGGGGTGCCGCGACTGGGCGGGCATTGGGGCGCGTGCGATCCGACCAACCCGAAGAACCACCGCCGCCGCTGTTCCATGCTTGTCGAACGGGTCGAGGGAGACGCAATCACCCGGGTTCTGATCGACACATCGCCCGACCTGCGTCAGCAATTGCTGGATGCGGAGGTGGGGGAGCTTGACGCCGTGATCTGGACCCACAGCCACGCCGACCACGTGCATGGGCTCGATGATCTGCGAATGATCGTGTTCAACATGCGCCGTCGCCTTCCGGTCTGGGCCGATGGCGATACGCAGAACGATCTGTTCTCGCGTTTTGGCTATGCTTTCGTGCAGCCCGACGACAGCCCCTATCCGCCGATTCTCGACATGCACACGATCAAGGGTGATGTGGTGATCGACGGCGCGGGCGGGGCGGTGACGTTCAGCCCGTTCAAGGTGGGACACGGGTCGATTGACGCGCTGGGATTCCGCATTGGCGGGTTGGCCTATTTGCCCGATGTGGCGCAGATGACCGATGAAGCCTGGCAGGCGGTCGAGGGCTTGGATTGCTGGATTCTCGACGCCTTGCGGCGAACGCCGCATCCGACGCATTCGCATCTTGATCAATCGCTGGAGTGGATCGCCCGCGCGGCGCCCAAGCGAGCGGTTCTGACCAACATGCATAATGATCTCGATTATGAGACGCTCGAGGCGGAAACGCCCGGGCATATCACCCCGGCCTATGACGGGATGGTTCTGAGCTTTCCGGCATGAGAGCGGGGATGAAGCCCTTACCGGGCTCCTGTGGGCCGGTGGCGGGCGTGGTGGGTGTCTGAGCAATGCAGGCGCTTCTGGATGTCATCCTGCCGGTCTTTCTTGTCATCGGTCTTGGCTATGCTGTCGTCTGGCGCGGGTTCCTGAGCGGTGGCGATATCGACGCGTTGATGCGCTTCACGCAGAATATCGTGTTCCCGGCGCTGTTGTTTCAGGCGATTGCGCGGCTCGATCTGGGCGAGACTTTCGACACCGGCCTGCTGTTGAGTTTCTACAGCGGATCGACGGCGAGTTTCCTGTTCTGCCTTCTGGGTGCGCGATTCCTGTTCCGGAGGGACTGGGAGGATGCGGTCGCCATCGGGTTCGCCGGTCTCTTTGCCAATTCACTGATGCTGGGCCTGCCGATCACGGAACGGGCCTTTGGCGCGGAGTCCCTGGGGCCGAACTATGCCATTGTCGCGGTGCATTCGCCGTTCTGTTACGGGCTTGGCATCACGGCGATGGAGATCGCGCGGGCGCGAGGGCAATCGCTTATCCGGCTGCCCGGAACGGTGCTGCGCGCGATGTTTCGCAATGCGCTGGTGATCGGGATCGGGCTGGGCTTTGTCGTCAACCTCTTGTCGGTGCCGGTGCCCGTGGCGGCGATGGATGCGATCGAGCTTTTGACGCGGGCCGCACTTCCGGTGGCGCTGTTCGGGATGGGGGGCGTGATGGTGCGCTATCGCCCGCAAGGGGATATCAAGGTCATTCTCTACGTCTGCCTGTCGGCGCTGGCATTGCATCCGGCGGTGGTCTGGATGATGGGAAAATGGTTCGACATCGGGCAGGAGGGGTTCCGCTCGGCCGTTCTGACCGCGTCGATGGCGCCGGGGATCAACATCTATGTCTTTGCTTCGCTTTACGGGCGGGCGCAAAGGGTAGCGGCGTCCAGCGTCCTTGTCGGCACGGCACTGTCGATCCTGACGGTCTGGTTGTGGCTGGGGGCGTTGCCTTGAACGGTGCGACTTGATCCGGCGCAATGACGGGCGTGGCGTTTGCCTTTAGAGGGTTGGGTCGTCATGGTTGGCGTGACGCAGGAAGGCCCGGACCGGTTGCCATGGATCAGAAGGACAAACCCATCACTGCCTTTTCCGTCCGGGGATTGACCAAGACCTATGGCGAGGGGGCGGCGGCGGTTCATGCGTTGCGCGGGGTCGATCTCGATCTGCCCAAGGGCGAGTTCGTGGTGTTGCTGGGGCCGTCGGGCAGCGGGAAATCGACGTTGCTCAACATTCTTGGAGGGCTCGACCGCGCGACAAGCGGCACGGTGCGGTTCGAGGGCCAGGATCTTACCAAGATGAGCGAGGCGGAATTGACCCTCTATCGGCGTGACCACATCGGGTTCGTGTTTCAATCCTACAACCTGATGCCCAGCCTGACCGCCCTTGAGAATGTCGAGCTTGTGACCGAGATCGCGGATGATCCGCTGGACCCCGCCGAGGCGTTGGCGCTGGTCGGTCTGAAAGAGCGGGTGCAGCATTTTCCCGCCCAATTGTCGGGCGGCGAGCAGCAGCGTGTGGCGATAGCGCGTGCCGTGGCCAAGCGCCCGACGGTCCTGTTTTGCGACGAGCCGACCGGCGCGTTGGACAGCACCACGGGACGGGCGGTCTTGCAGGTGTTGAAGGATGTGAACGAGACACTGGGGGCCACGGTTCTGATCGTGACCCATGCGGCGGCGACGGCGCAGATGGCTGACCGGGTGCTGCATTTCGCGGACGGCGCGATCCGCGAGGAGATCGTGAACGCGACCAAGCTGACCCCGGCGGAGATCGAGTGGTGAGACCTCTGGACCGAAAACTCCTGCGCGATCTGGTGCGGATGAAGGGGCAGGCGGCGGCCATTTCGGTGGTGATCGGTCTGGGCGTGATGATGCAGGTGATGATGGGTGGCCTGGTCAACACGCTCGATGAGACACGCGCGACATATTACGACCGTTACCGGCTGGCAGATGTGTTTGCCCCGGTGGTGCGTGCGCCGAACCATGTTCTGGCGCGCATCGCCGAGATTCCCGGGGTGGCGAGCGTCGAGGCGCGGGTTACGGGCAGCGCACTTGTCGATCTTGAGGAAGACGCCCTGCCGGTGCGGGCGCGGGTGGTTTCAATCCCCGATACGGGTGTTCCGCGGTTGAATGATTTCTACCTGGTACAGGGGCGTGTGCCGAGCCCGGGGCGTGGCGACGAGATCATGCTCTTGAACGGGTTCGCAAAGGCGCGCGACCTTGTGCCGGGGGACCGCGTCGATGCGACAATGAACGGGTCAAAGCGCCTGTTCCGGGTTGTGGGCCTGGTCGAGTCTCCCGAGTTTCTATACACGACCGCGCCCGGTGAACTTGTGCCGGATGACGCCCGCTTTGCGGTGATCTGGATGCGCCGCGCAGCCTTGTCGGCGGCCTATGACATGAACGGAGCCTTCAACGAGGCGTTGGTTGGGTTGAGCCGGGGGGGCAGTGCCGATGGGGTCAAGGCGGCGCTGGATCGACTTCTCGATGCTTATGGGGCCGCCGGGGCCTATGGTCTGGACATGCAGATGTCGAACCGGTTCGTGAGCGAGGAAATCAAGGGGTTGCGGGTGACATCCGCCGTCGTGCCGCCGATCTTTCTCGCCGTGGCGGCGTTCCTGCTTTACATCGTCATATCACGCATGGTGCAGGCCGAGCGCGAACAGATCGGCCTGTTGAAGGCGTTTGGCTATTCCAGCATGGAAGTCGGGCTGCATTATCTCAAATTCGTCGTGTTGATCGCAATCCTCGGGGCGTTCCTCGGGGCTGTGGGCGGAATCGCGGCGGGGCGTGCCACAGCGGTGTTCTATCAGAGCTATTTCAAGTTCCCCTTTCTGGTGTTTCAGCTGGACAAGAGCAGTTTCGTGATCGGGTTTCTTGTTTCGATCTTGGCCGCGTCGGGCGGCAGCCTGTTCGTTCTGCGCGGGGTTTTCGGATTGACCCCTGCCGTGGCCATGCGCCCCCCCGCGCCCGCCGATTATTCGGGCACAGGACAGATGCCGGGTTGGGCGCGGCGCTGGCTGGATCAACCGAGCCGCATGGTCCTGCGGCGCATCCTCCGCCACCCCGGGCGGATGGCAGGATCAGTGATCGGGATCGGCGCGGGAATGGCGCTTTCGGTGACGACCCTGATGATGATGGCAGGGTTTGAACGGGCGGTCGATCTGACTTTTGACGAAATCGACCGGTCGGACATGTCGCTGACTTTCGTCACGCCCCTGGCGCCCGGTGCCGTGCATGCGCTTGCCCGGCAACCCGGTGTTCAGCATGTCGAGCCGGTGCGGGTGGTGCCCGCGATTCTGCGCAACGGGCTGAACAGCTATAACGGTGCGGTAGATGGGCGGGTCGAGTGGCCCAGGCTGAACCGGGTGATCGGAGCCGGGGTGCAACCCATCGCGATGCGCCGCGAGGGGATTGTTCTGGCGGAGCCGCTGGCGCGCATTCTCGAGGTGAAAGTGGGCGATTCCCTGACGATAGAAGTGCGCGAGGGGCGCCGCCCGGTTCTGGAAATCCCTGTGATCCGCATTGCCCGGACCCTTCTCGGGGCGCCGGCCTTCATGGAGATCGAGGCGTTGAACCGGGCGTTGAAGGAGCCGGGGCGGGTTTCCGGCGCCTATATGAGCATTGATGGCAATCAGCGTGATAGGCTCATTTCCGCGATCAAATCCATGCCGTCCGTGGCCGGGGTGGCACAGAAAGAGGATGCGCGCCGCGCCTTGGTAGAGCTCATGAACACCGGGCCAGGCGCCACGCGCTATATCATGACCGCCGTGGCAGCGATCATCGTTTTCGGTATCGTCTATAACGCTGCCCGCATCGCCATGGCCGAGCGCATGCGCGAGCTGGCCAGCCTGCGGGTGATGGGCTTTACACGGGACGAGGCCGGTTTCGTCCTCCTGGGCGAACTGGCCATCGTGACCCTGGCGGCCATACCGTTCGGGCTTGTCTGGGGATATTACATGACCTTCGCCATGGTCGCGGGTTTCAGCACCGATATCTATCAGATTCCGGTGGTCTTTTCGCCTCAAGCCTGCGGTGTCGCGATCATCGCGGTCGTCGTGGCGGCTTTGGTTTCGGGTTGGCTTGTCAAACGTGATATGGATCGGCTCGATCTTGTTGCGGCTTTGCAAACAAGGGAATGACGGTGATGTCAATGAAACGGAACTCGCGCGCCCTGTTCACGATCCTGGTGGTTGCTGTCATCCTCGGCGCGCTGGTCTATGCGTTCTGGCCGCGGCCTGTCCTGGTCGATATCGGCACGGTCGAACGCCGTCCCATGCGTGTGACCATCGACGAGGAAGGCCGCACACAAGTGCATAACACCTTCGTGGTCTCGACCCCGGTGGCGGGGCGCCTGATGCGGGTGGTGCTCAGGCCCGGTGACAGGGTCGAGCAGGGCAAGACCGTGGTCGCCCGGATGTTGCCGACAAGCCCCTCGGCGCTCGATGTGCGCACGCGCGAGCAGGCGAAGGCGAACGTGACCGCGGCCGACGCCGCGCTGCGCGTGGCGCGGGCCGACATGAACAGGGCGCTGGCCGACAAGGCATTGGCCGAGGGCAATCTGGAACGCACGCGGCGACTTTACGAGAACGGTATCGTCAGCAAGGCGGCACTTGAGCGAGACGAGACCGCGCTGCGCCTGGCCGAGGCCAATGTGGATACGGCGCGGGCGGCGATCTCGATGCGGATTGCCGAGTTGAACAATGCACAGGCGCAGTTGATCGGATTTGACGACCAGGGATTGGCCCGGGCGATTGCCAATCGGGCCGAAGAGGCAACACCGCTCAGGGCGCCGAGCGATGGGGTGATCCTTCGCATCATGCAGGAAAGCGAAACGACGCTGCCTGCGGGAAAGCCGATCATGGAAATCGGGAATATCGCTGATGACCTTGAAATCGTGGCGGAATTGCTGAGCACGGACGCGGTGCGGCTGCGCGTGGGTGCGCCGGTCATCATCGAGAACTGGGGCGGGAAGAATGCACTTGAAGGTGAGGTGAAGCGGGTGGATCCTTGGGGATTCACCAAGTTTTCGGCGCTTGGGGTCGAAGAGCAACGCGTGCGCGTGACGATCGGGTTTCAGAGCCCGGTCGAGGTGCGTGAGGGTCTGGGCCATGGGTTCCGGGTCGAAGTGCGGATCGTTGTCTGGGAGGCGGATGCCGCGCTGACCGTTCCGGCATCGAGCCTGTTTCGCTCGGACGAGGATTGGGCCGTGTTCCATTTGACCCCTGCCGGGCGCGTGGAAAAGCGGATCGTCAATGTCGTGGCCAACAACAATGCCCTTGCAGCGATTTCCGCTGGCCTGTCCGAGGGAGAGCGGATCGTGCTATACCCCTCGGCGGCGCTGAGCGAGGGGGTGCGGGTGGCGCAACGCCGGGTCGAGGGAAGCTGATCAGGGGCGCCCGAGGCCCTGTCAGAGGGCCTGATCGGCCCGGGAATGGGCCAGGGTGCCGAAATCTTCGGGTCTAGCGATATGGGCAAACAGCGACAGGAACAGCGCGCGCATGTTGGCGCCCATGTCGCGAAGCACAGAAACCCCGGGATGGTAGCTTTCTGTTTCGAGGCCCCCGGCACGGATGATCGCGTGACGCGGCAGGCACAGATGATAGAGCGCAACCGGCGTTGGTGGCGTGATCTCGACGATGCTGAGCCCGTCGGCAAAGGCCCGGGCCGGTGTCAGAAGCCGGGATTGCGGGGCGAGTTCGTGCCAACTGGCGGGGCTGCGCAAGAGCCGCGCCCCGGGGCCGAGCACGAGATCCTGCATGGGGCGCGCCAGACCGAAGGTGTCGGCCATGACCCGTGTCAGCCGGGCCTGCTCGACACGCTTTTCTCCAGCGGTGGAAGTGAGCGTCATGGAACCGATCCAGGTGACCGGTTGCGGTTTTCCATCGACCACATCAAGCAGATCGCCCGGAGTGATGTCCTCGACCGCACAGGGACCACGCGTGGTCTGGATCATCGTGCCACGGGCAAAGGCGGAAAACGCACCCTCGAACGCGGCTGTGGCCGGCGCGATGTGCTGGGTTCGGCGGATCGATCCATCGGGCGACAGTGCGGCGATTTCGACCCTGCGTGTGAGGTATTTGCGGCGTTGCGCCTGTTCGAACCGGGTTGACCAGGACGGATGCGGCGCGGGGGAGGGACGGGCCGAGACGGCCGGTGCCGTGGAGCGAGATTGCATCGCGGTGGCCGCGGAAAAACCGGCCGCTTTGGGGGTCGTCATGTGCATCACCTGTCTTGGTGGTCACATCCGCGCCGGCCCCCACCGACAACGACAGAAGGACTTGTTCGTGAATGGATCCAAGATGGCATGATCATGGAAAGATTGTCAAAAACTCGAAACAACGGTGCATGAACGAGCGCCAATCCATGCGTTCCAATTGAATTGTTTCACAGACGTGGCGGGCCGCGCCATAATGCGATTCGCACGAATGCAATCGGGCCGCTTGCAGGAAGCGACCCGACGCTCACTCGTATGGATGGGCAACTGGCAAAGAAACGCATGCGCACGGATGCGTGGCCCGGTTCAGGCCGTCTGGGTCTTGAGCGTGCCGTTGCGGCGTTTGGCGATCATGGCCTGACGGCGCGGCCCGCGTTGCCATGGCATGGCCGTGGTGTCGCGCTGTGCGGTTTCGATGACCGATTTGATCCAACGGGGTTGCTTCTTCATCGCGTGTCTCCTGCCCTGGCCGATTTGTGGCGCTTTCGTTGGCTTCTTTTCTGCCCGCGGATTCGGACAAAGATTTGGCCCCGGAAGGGCGGTTTGCGGGTTTCAAGACGACCGGAAGAGACCATTTCGGCCGGTGGGCGGAACTGGGTGGCCGAGCGTGAAACCCTAGTGGATGCTGGGGTTGCATGGCCAATCGAGCCGCAATGAAGCGATTGTTTACAAAGGGAATGGGGCGAACCTGTGGCGGAGCGGTGCCGTCAGAGACGGATCACCGACATCAGGCGACCGTAATCGGCCTCGCCTGCATGTGTCGTGCGGCGGTAGCTGTAGAAACGGACAGGATCGGTATAGGTGCAATGGCGGGTCCATTCGGCCGACCCCGCGCCAGCCTTGCGCAGCCGGTGAAGCCCGTAACCCGGCAGATCGAAATGATACCGATCGCCCTTGCCATTGGCGAAGAAGCGGCTGCTTGCGGGATCGTCGGCGAGAAATGTATCGAGGAACTCGGGGCCGACTTCGTAGGCTGCCTGGCTGATCGTGGGGCCGATCACCGCATGGATGTTTTCGCGTTTGGCGCCAAGGGTTTCCATGGAATCGAGCGTCGCCTCCAACACGCCGGAAAGTGCGCCCTTCCACCCGGCATGAGCCGCGCCGACGACCCCGGCACGCGCGTCGGCAAGGAGAACCGGCTGGCAATCGGCGGTCAGCACGCCAAGCGCGAGGCCGGGGGTCGAGGTGACAAGCGCATCGGCTTGCAAGCGTGTTTCGGGTGGTTCATTCAGCGTGACCACATCGGCCGAATGGACCTGGTGCAGGGTCACGAGATTCCCGGGCAAGACATTGATTTCATGCGCGACGCGGGCCCGGTTCACGGCCACGGCCTCGGCCTGATCCGAAGAGCCGGGGCCACAGTTGAGCCCGGCGAACACGCCCGAGGAACTGCCTCCCTTGCGGGTGAAGAACCCGTGGCGCAGCGGGTCGAGCAGGGGCGATGTGATAGCTTCCAGCGTCATGGTTCCAATCCCGGCGGGGGCTTGGCGGATTTCGGATAGAGCCCCAGCACCTTGAAGAGCGTCCCCATTTCCGAAGGGTGCGTCAACCGGCGATGCGCGGCGATGTGGGATTGCAGGGGCTTTCCGTCCAGACCGGTGGCCAATACCCGGGCGCGTTCGGTGATGCCGAGCCGTTCGAGAAAGCCCCCCTGCGGCGTGAGTCGTGTGTGGGCCGTGGGGCTGGCCCGCGCCAGAACCTCGAAATCGACATGCGCGGTGAGGTCGGATTCGCCTATGTTTTCCAGCGGGTTGGCGCGTTCATGCCGGTGTAGCGCCTGAAGCGTGTCGCCAAGGCTGCGCCAGTCGCCATAGTCGATGATCAGCGCGGCGCCGCCATGGTTTTCGATCCGCTGGCCGATGGGTCGGGCGATGGTCGGGGCGTCGGGTGAGACCTCGACCAGATCGCATTCGCGGGTGTCGGCGAGCCGGTGGGAGAGGGACGGTTCGGGGGCCGGGGGGGCCTGCGTGAAGGTGAATTGGCCTTCCTCAAGGCCGATCCGGCGTTCGGTCCAGCCGTTGCCATGGCGGATGAACTGGCGGATGGGCAGGGCGTCGAAAAACTCGTTCGCGACAAGGAAAAGCGGTTGGTCGGGCAGGGAGTCGGCGCGGTCTGTCCACTCGATCCTGTGCCCGGCGAGGGTGGTTTTCTGGGTTTCGCGCAAAGGGTCCGAGGCTTCGATCAGCCAGATCTGCGCGGCGTCTTGAAAGCCGGGCACGGCGCGGGTGGCGCGCAGGATGTCGGCGATGAGAGTTCCGCGCCCCGGTCCAAGCTCGGCCAGGGTGAAGGGCGCGGGCGCGCCCTGATCGAGCCAGGCCTGGGCCAAGCTCAGCCCCAGAAGTTCACCGAACATCTGGGATATTTCGGGCGCGGTGGTGAAATCACCGGCAGCGCCCAGCGGATCGCGCGTGGTGTAGTAGCCGAATCGCGGGTTGAGCAGGCATTCCGCCATGAAATCCGCGACAGGGATCGGCCCTTGCGCGAGGATACGATCGCGCAAAATGGTTTCCAATTCCTTCATGTCGCGCGCGAGCGGCGGGAAAAGGCAATCAAACCAAGGCCAAGGGCCAGCATGGGCAGGGACAGAAGCTGCCCCATGGTGAGGCCGGAGGCGCCGATCTGGAGCGCATGGCCCAACGGATTGTCGGGGGTGACGAATTGCGCGTCGGGCTGGCGGAAAAATTCGACGATAAAGCGCGCGGCGCCGTATCCGGCGAGGAACGTGCCGGAAATCAGGCCCGGATGCTTGAACGCGCCACGTCGCCAGACCATCCACAAGAGCAGCAATCCGAGGATCAGACCTTCGAGCGCGGCCTCGTAGAGCTGCGAGGGGTGACGGGCGCAAATCCCTGTAATATCGGGGCAATCCTGTGCGGCATGGCCGGGAAAGGCGACCCCCCAGGGCAGGGTCGTGGGCCGTCCCCAAAGCTCGGCATTGATGAAGTTCGCGATGCGCCCCAGCATCAGCCCCCAGGGCACGCCAAGCGCGATGGCGTCGGCGGTGGAGAGCTTGGGGAGGTGGTGGCGAAGGGTGAAGAGCCAGAGGGCGAGGAGGACGCCCAGGAATCCGCCGTGAAAGGCCATTCCGCCGCGCCAGACCATCGGGATTTCACCGGGGTTTTCAATGAAATAGCCGGGGTTGTAGAAGATCACGTAGCCCAGCCGCCCGCCGAGAATCACCCCCAGGATGATCCATGTGAGCAGGTCGTCGAGCTGTTCGGGGCGCATCGGCGGGGTGTCGCCGGGCCAGAGCGCGGGGCGGCGCAGGGCGCGCAGGGTCAACCGCCACGCGATGATGATCCCCAAGATATAGGCGAGCGCATACCAGCGTAACGCAAAATCTATGCCGAACAGCGTGATCGAGAAGATCTCGGGCGAGATGTCGGGGAAGGGGATCAGGACGCTCATGGTCGGTGTTTTGGGGCTGGAACGGGGGCAAGTCAAGCTTGCGGTTCGCTGGACGGACCCCCATATAGGAACGCAACGTATTTGCGTTTTCCAAGGGGGTTCCGATGCAGACCCGCAACAAGATTCTCGACGACATGAGCCAGCTCATGACCAATGCGATGGGCGTGGCGCAGGGCGCGAAGGAAGAAGCCGAAACGGCGATGAAATCCTTTTTCGACAGGTGGTTGGCCGATCGCGACCTGGTCACCCGCGAAGAGTTCGACGCGGTGCGCGCGATGGCGCAGAAGGCGCGCGAGGAGAACGAGGCATTGAAGGCGCGCCTCGCCGCAATCGAGGAAAAGCTGGCCGAGTAAGGCCGACACAAGGCGCGCGTTAACGGTCACGACCCGGCAATTTCGGCGGGGGGTGGCTTGCGTGCACCGCCCGGCTGCCATCCGGTTGCCCGATGATTGCGAAGTGTTGAAACAAGGTAAATGTTAACGAGGCGCGCGGTTCAGAGGCTGCGCGGCGCGATCTGTCGAATTCACTCCGCCCCGGCTCAAGGCCGGGGCGGGCGTTTCCAATCAAACGCGACATGCAATAGTTTCAGAGCGGCCCTTTCATGAAAAATTCACGCTTCATTTGCCGGACTGTCGCATCGGCCCGGTAGCGCCCTCCCATCACTCACAAACCAGATGGGGTTTTCGATGCGCTTTTCCCGAACCAACCTGAACCGCCGTGGCTTTCTGAGCGCGGGGGCGGCCAGCGTGGTCGCCTTTACCTCGATGCTGAGCTTTCGCGCCAATGCCAGCGCGGGAGCGGGCGAGCTTTTGATGGTGCCGGCCGAGCCCAACCCGGCGGGGCGGTTCGAGCGGCTTTTCGTGCTCAAGGGCGACCCGCTGGCCGGGCCGATCGAGCGGATCGTGACCGAAGAGGGCAACCCGGTGCCGGCCCCGGTTCTGGAGCCGGGCACGCGGCGGGTTCTGCGTTTGATGCATTTCAACGACATGCACAACCACATCACCGATATGCACGGCAAGAAGGGCGACACCCACCGGATGGCGCAGATCGTCCAGCGGGTGAACGCGGCGCGCGCTGCGGCGGGCGAGGACGAGATCGTCCTGCTGCTCTCGGGGGGTGACGATCACACCGGGTCGGTGTTCGATGAATTGCTGGGCTGGGCGCCCGAGGAATATGTCGCCGATGCGGGCTATCGCGTGAATTCGGCCGCCGGGGTGGATGTGGCGGTTCTGGGCAATCACGAGTTCGACCGCGGGGCCGAGATGCTGCGGATCGGGATCGAGAAGGACGCAGCGTTTCCGGTGCTGACCGCGAATGTGCATGGCTCGGCGCATCTGGCGCGTGACCGCGATTACGTGGCCGCCGCCGTGGGCGAGGTGAAGGGGCTGCGCATCGGGTTCGTCGGGCTGACCACGCAGGTCGACACGCGCGTCGGCCAGCCGGACGATCCGGGCATGAACGTGGCAAGCCCGGTGCAGGCGGTGCGCAACGTGATGCCCGCGCTGGCCGAGGTGAGCGACGTGGTGGTGATCCTGTCGCATTGCGGTTTTGGCACCGGCCAGAGCCGCAGCGGCAAGGCAGGTGCGCTGCGCATGATCGGCGAGGGCGATTTCGACATCGCCGCCGCGGCGGGCGCATTGACCGACAAGCCGGTGGTTCTCATCGGTGGGCATTCGCATGACCCGCTGAACGGTGAGGGCCTCAACCCCGACAACGTGATCGAGGGCGTGTTGATGACGCAGGCCGAGGCCAACGGCAAATACCTGGGCGAGATCGCCATGTCGGTCGGGGCCGATCAGGGGCGCAAGGCGTGGTTCACCCATGTCGGGCTGCACCCGGTGAAGCCGCGCGATCAGCGGGTGAGCGAGGACGATTCGAAATTCAACACGCTGGAACAGCCGGGCGATTACGATGCGGAATTCGAGGCCGCGCATATCGACCCGCTGCGCGAGGCGCTCAAGGGCAAGCTTGCCGAAACGATCGGCATGGTGACCGCTGGCGCGGCGGTGAGCACAAAAACGGTGATGGCCGAGCGCTATGGCCGGGAAAATGCGCTTTTGAACTTCATGAATGACGCGCTGGTGGCGCGGTCCGGCGAATTCCCCAATGGCAAGGTCGATCTGGCGCTGTTCAACGCCACGGCGATCCTGTCGGGCGTGGCCGATGGGCCGCTGTCGTTCGGTCAGTGGTATGACGTGATGCCCTATGCCGACCAGGTTCATGTGGCCGAGATGACCGGCGCGCAAATCCGCGACATGGTGCAATCGAACGCCAAGCGCATCGTGCGGGCCGAGGAAGAGGCCGAGCTTGACCTTGCCGGGTTCGTGTCGCGCGGGTTCCTGCATTTCTCGGATGCGCTGCGCTATCGCATCGCGCCGGGGGCCAGCGCGGCGGAGGCCCGGGCCGAGGACATCACCCTCATCGGGCAGCCGATCGCGGAGGTGCTGGACCGCAGGTTCCGCGTGGCGATCAACACCTATATCCGGCTGGGCGCGTTTTCGGAGGCGTGGAACGGGCAGACCATCGGCGCGGGTGTGGCGGGCGATATCGCGGGGATGGACCTGCGCGGGCTCGATTACAAGGATACCGGGCTGGTCTATCGCAACGAGATCATCGCCTTTATCCGTGAACAGGGTGGCATCAGCGCCGATGCGGGCGCGCGGCTTGACGGGCGTTTGAGCGTCGGCTGAACGGGTCGCGGATCGGCATGCATGCAGGGGCGCGGGCGGTTTGACGGCCCGCGCCCTATGCATGTGGAGCTTGCAAGAGGGCGGTGAATCGACATGATGGAGGGTGGCGGATCGAATTCACCGCCGACATTTGTCGATTTTCAAGGGAGTTTTCACCATGGCCTTCGCACGTGTCCGAGCATTTGTGCTGTCCGCATGTCTTTTCATTATCCTGCCTGCCGCACTGGCGGCGCAAACGGTGGACAAGGTGCGAGCGGACGTGTTGTCGGCGCTGGCCACACCGCTGCCGATCACCATCGTCGGGCCGCTTCTGACCCGTGATGTTACGGTAACCGAGGATGGCGACGGGTTTCGCGCGGTGCTGGGCGATGCGTCGCTGATGGGGTTGTTTCCGTTGGGCGATGTGTCTCTGCACCTGACCCCGCGCGAGAATGAGACCTATCGCGTCACCGAGTTGCGCTTTCCCGAGCGGCTCGATTTTCCGGGGATGGGGGTGCTGGAGTTCGCGGGGATGACGCTGGATGGTGTGTGGTCGTCCCGGTCGCGATCCTATTCCAGCCTGCAATGGGTGACCGATGATTTGCGCTTTCGCCCCGGAGCGGGGGATCGCGGGCAGGTGTCGCTCGGGCGGCTGGGTTTCGCCGTTCTGAAGGAGCCGGACGGGTCCGACACGGCAAGCCGGTTCGAGATTGCCGCCAATGCGCTGGCGGTGACGGGAATGGGGCCGCAGAACGTGGCGCTGGGCGAGCTGCGCGCGCTATTGACCGCCAACGGGGAGGAGCCGGTCGATCTCTACTCGGTGATCCGCGAGGTTCTGATGCGTGCGACGATGCGCAATGGCGGGGCGCAGTTGCAGATGCTGGGCCGGAGCCTGCTGGGCAACCGCTATGGCAGCGTCGGGTTGGAACTGTCGGGGCGCGATCTGAGCGCGGTGGATGTGCGGCGCCCGGATGAGAGCTATTTCCGGGCCGATTCCGTCGAGCTGCGGGCCGCGCTGAGCGATGTTGCGCCGCGCAACTGGGGCGGGGCGGAGGTTGCGTTGCGATTGGCGGGTCTCGATCAGCGCGAGGCCATTCCCGACGTGGTGATGAAGGTCGAGGAGGCGATGATCCGGCTGAGCGGTGGCAACCTGCCGGTGGCGGATATGCTGGAAGCGGTGATGACCCTGGCCGAGCCGCCGCGCGAGAGGCCGGTGGCGGTGTCGCCGCTGCTGGACGGGCTGGTGGGGTTCGGAAAGCTGGAAATCGCGACGGAGGGGAGATCGGTCTGGGTCGAATCCTGGGAACGGCGGTTCCGGGATGGGCAGAGCACCACGGAAAAGGCGTTCGAGACGGCGTTCGACAGGTGGGGCATGAGTTTCGGCCTTGCCGGGTTCGACCGGAACGCGGGCGCGGTGCATTTCGCAACCGATCTGCGCGGCGGGCGGTTCGTGCCGGGCGAGACCATCCCCGACGAGGCGGTGCCGCATATCGCGGCATGGTTTCCGAACGTGTTGCAGGTGCAGACGCGGGTTTCGGCGCTGAATGACGGGTTCCTGAAGCGGCTGTTCACGGATGTGGAGATTCGCGACCTGCGCGAGCCGGTCGAATTGGTCCTGCCCGTGCTGCTTTACGTGGCGGCGACGGTGCCGGACGTGACCACGGGCGAGAATGCCTATGAGACCGATCTGTTTCGGGTTTCGCAGGTTGGCCAATACCGGTTCTACCCGACCGAGGTGCTTGGCTTGGCGCCTTATGAAGGGGAGATGCGGCTGCGCATGAGCGGGTTGGCGAAGCTGTTGGCCTATCTTGACGAGACCATGGGGCAGGTGCGGCCGCGATCGGATGAGGCCACGGCGATCGGGATGGCGAAATCCGCCCTGATCGTTTTGCGCAATCTGGCCCGGGATGGCGGGGCGGGCGCGCATGAATGGCAGGTCAGCCGTCCGGACGTGACGCGCCGCGAGATCGCGGTGAACGGGATCACGCTGCGCTATCCCGATTTCGTGCAATACATGCCGATGCTGTTCGGCATGGCGGCGATGCGGCCGTGAGTTGAGGGTGGGTCCGCGTTTCATGCAATCCGCCCGGGCTGCTTGCAGCCCGGGCAGCGCCCCCGTTGCCCGGCAGGCGATTTTGCCTTGTGCAAAATCTGCTGAAAGGGGGCCGCCCCATGGCAACTGTGTTCTTCGTCAGGGGCTAGAAGTGAGCGTGAATGGCTGTTGATCTCTGAGTACAGCGTTGGCGA
>JAABTV010000045.1 GCA_011389685.1 Paracoccaceae bacterium | reverse complement strand
CAGATGTGGCGAGCTGTTCCTCTCCGCCATCTGCATCGCCGCTACCGTCATGTTCTGGTTGTGAGTCCTGACCCTAAGTTGATAGCTCCGCGTAAGAATTTTTCGTAGTTTTGCCAAATCAGGTCATTTGGTCAAGCATTTTTTCATCCTGCCCGTGCGGGCATGCAACGGCTTGCCCCCGGGGCGGTGCGGTGGCATCACGGGGGCACCGCAACACGCAAGGGATCGCCCGTGATACATTCGATGACCGGCTTCGCTTCGTCCAAGGGCCAGTCCGGCGCCTATGGCTGGGCGTGGGAGTTGCGCAGCGTCAATGCCAAGGGGCTCGACCTGCGCCTGCGCGTGCCCGACTGGATCACCGGTCTCGAAGCGGGGTTGCGCGCGCGGATGGGCGCAGCACTCACGCGCGGCTCGGTCTCGCTCACGCTCCGGCTGACCCGCGAGGACGAGCTTGCGACGCTGTCGATCAACGACGCACAGCTCGACGCGTTGCTTGATGCGCTGGCCACGATCGAGGCGCGCGCGCTCGATCGCGGGATCGACCTCGCCCCGTCGCGCGCCGCCGATCTGCTGATGCAACGCGGCGTGCTCGAACAATCGGCAGGGGACGAGGACAGCACCGCGCTGCGCGACACGCTGCTCAAGGCGTTCGAACCGCTGCTGGCCGATTTCCTCGCCATGCGCGCCGCCGAGGGCCGGGCGCTGCACGACGTTCTGAGCACCCAGATCGACCGGATCGAGGCGCTCACCGCCGACGCCGCTGCACTAATCGACACCCGCCGCGCCGACATGGACGCGGCCCTGCGCCAGAACCTCGCCCGCGTGCTCGACAATGCTGCCGGGGCCGATGTGGATCGCGTTGCGCAGGAACTGGCGCTGATCGCGGTCAAGACCGACATCACCGAGGAACTCGACCGGCTTCAGGCCCATGTCGGCGCCGCCCGCGATCTTCTGGCCGACGATGGCGCGACCGGGCGCAAGCTCGATTTCCTGACCCAGGAATTCAACCGCGAAGCCAATACGCTCTGCTCGAAATCCCAACACAAGGGGCTGACCGCGATCGGCCTCGACCTCAAGGCGGTGATCGACCAGTTGCGTGAACAGGTCCAGAACGTGGAATGATGCCATGACCAAGCGACGCGGCCTCCTGATCATCCTCTCCTCGCCTTCGGGCGCGGGCAAATCCACCCTCTCCAGACGCCTGCGCGCCTGGGACCCGACGATCCGTTTCTCGGTCTCGGCCACCACGAGGCAACCCCGCGCGGGCGAGGTGGACGGCACCGATTACCATTTCATGACCGAAGAGGCGTTCAAGCGCGACGTGGCGGCCGGCAACATGCTCGAACACGCCCATGTCTTCGGAAATTTCTACGGCTCGCCGCGCAGTCCCGTCGAAGCCGCGATCGAGGCCGGGCGCGATGTGCTGTTCGACATCGACTGGCAGGGGGCACAGCTGATCCGCAATTCGAGCCTGGCCCCCAACACGCTGTCGATCTTTCTGCTTCCGCCCTCGATTCACGAATTGCACCGTCGCCTTGTCAGCCGCGGACAGGACACGCCCGAGGTGATCGGCCGCCGGATGCAGAAAAGCTGGGACGAGATTTCGCATTGGGGCAGCTATGACTACGTGCTGATCAATGACGATCTCGACCGCACCGATGCCGACCTGCGGGGCATCGTCACCGCCACCCGCCTGCGCCGGACCCAGCAACCGATGCTGGTCGATCACGTGCGCCGGCTTCAGACCGAATTCGAGGAGATGCAGGAATGACCCTTTACGCGCTCGACGGCCATGCGCCGCAATGCCACGAAGATACATGGGTGGCGCCCGATGCCAACCTTATCGGCAGGATCACGCTGGAAGAGGGGGCCTCGGTCTGGTTCGGTGCGACGCTCAGGGGCGACAACGAGCCGATCACGGTGGGCCGCGGCTCGAACGTGCAGGAAAACTGCGTCTTTCACACCGATATGGGCTATCCGCTGACCATCGGGGTTGATTGCACCATCGGGCACAAGGTCATGCTGCACGGCTGCACCATCGGCGATGGCAGCCTGATCGGCATGGGCGCGACCATCCTCAACGGGGCAAGGATCGGCGCCGGCTGCCTGATCGGGGCCGGGGCGCTCATCACCGAGAACAAGGAGATCCCGGATGGCAGCCTCGTCATGGGGGCGCCGGGGCGGGTGATCCGGCAACTCGACGGCCCGGCCAAGGCGATGCTCCGGGCCAGTGCCCAGCATTACCAGGACAACATGCGCCGGTTTCGAGCCGGCCTCACGCCGGTCGAATGAGCGTCACCCACGGTCCCGGGTTTTCAGTTGCGCATGACAGGGACAACCCGCCCGGACGGTTTGACCGGCGAACGCATCAGGATATCGAGCGAGGGAAACTGGGCCCGCAATTCCCGCTCGACCACGGCCGGGTGTGGCAGGGCGGGGGTGGCGACGATCAGGGGCCGCTCGAAACGGCAGGCGGTCAGGACCCGGGCCACATCGACCGCGTCATAGCGCGCGCACAACAGCCAGCACATGACCAGATCAGGTGCCGTTCGCCGGACCAGCCCGGGGTCGAGCGCGTGATATTCCACCGGGATCGGCACATGCGGATGATCGGGCACCGGGCCCGGTTCCGCCCCGGCGGCCACGCTCAGGGTCAATGGATCGGGAGGCAGCATGATGGCTTTCATCCGTCGGCGAGTCCCTGTCCTGATGTCATGTCCTCGGCAGCGGTTCGGCATTCGCCGCGGGAACGCCTCTAGCGTCCGGGTCTCTCCAGGCACAGGGTTGCTTCATTGTCGGAACGATGGAGCTTTCATGTGGCCGGATCTCCAACCGATCGAAGCGCCGTTCGCCAAGGGCGAGCCATTTTTCACGGCACGCCGCGTGGGACCCCGAGGGTGGATGATCGACTCGGGGTGCGTCAAGACCCACCGGTGGGGGTCCGGAACGACAGGGTGCGCCCCGGCCGCCTTCAGGACCGGGCCAGAGGTCACCCTTGTGATTTCCCTTGTCTCCGGACGGCGCGTGTTTACAAAGCGCCCCAAATGATGGAGCGTCTGCTCTCCGCGCCACCGCTCAGGGCCAGACGATGACAAACGCTGCCTGCCAGACCCTGCTCGATGCGCTGCCGCTGGCGGCGCTCCTGGTCGATCCGCAGGACCGGATTGCGGGTGCCAACGCCGCCGCCGTCGCGGTGCTGGGCGAATACGCGGCCGGTCGGCACTATGTCACCGCCCTGCGCCAGCCCGACCTGCTCGGCGCGATCGAGGCCTGTGCCCGCACCCGGACCCCGCGCGAAATCCGGTATCTGTCGCGCGACGGCGGGCGCGATGCCACCTATGTTGTCAAATGCGGCTGGATCGACTGCGCCGACATCACCGGTGTCCTGGTCAGCTTTCAGGATATCTCGGACCTCGAAGCCGCCGGCCAGATGCGGCGTGATTTCGTCGCCAATGTCAGCCACGAACTGCGCACGCCGCTGACGGCGCTGATGGGCTTCATCGAAACCCTGCGCGGCCCCGCCCGCACCGACCCCGCCGCCCAGGAGCGGTTTCTGGCGATCATGCAGGCCGAGGCCGAACGGATGGAGCGCCTGGTCAAGGATCTGCTCTCGCTCAGCCGGGTCGAGGCGCAGGAACGCATGCGCCCGGCGGAACAGGTCGATCTCGCCGCGCTGGCGCGCTCGGTGCTGCACGGCCTCTATCCTGTCGCCCGCAAGTCCGGCGTCACCCTGACATTCGACTGTCCTGAGGGCATCTATACCGTGCCCGGAGACACCGATCACCTGAGGCAACTGATCTCGAACCTGGTCGAGAACGCGATCAAGTATGGCGGGGCCGGGGGGGAGGTGACGCTGTCGCTGGCCCGGTCGCCGCGCGATTCGGCGCTGCGCGGCCCGGCGGTGGTGCTTTCGGTGATCGACAAGGGGCAGGGCATCGACCCGATTCATATCCCGCGCCTCACCGAACGGTTCTACCGGGTCGATTCGCACCGCTCCCGCCAGGTCGGCGGCACCGGGCTCGGGCTGGCCATCGTCAAGCATATCGTGAGCCGTCACCGCGGCCGTTTGCGGGTCGAGAGCGAACCGGGCCAGGGCAGCAGCTTCACGGTGACCCTCCCCGCGGCACCGTGATCCCCGTGACAGCCACCCGGCGATTGTCATGAATCCGTTACGGAAACGTCACAAAACGTTTGTGTGACCGGTCTAGGCAAAGCCCCGGGGTCACCGGCGAGCGGGGGCGCAACGACGACAATCCGGTGCTTTCCTTGAGTCATTTACATTCTTCATCGCCCCGCACAGTCGGCAACTCCACGGCATGGCGCAACGATCAGGTTCCCCGAATCGTGCAACATCGCGCAACCTTGTGGGGCAGGGCGAAACCGTGCAGGTAGACACATTACCGGACACCAGCCTGATGAGGCCATCGGCATCAACCATTCCCCAAGGAGTTTCTCGATGACCCACGAACATATCGCAGCGGTTTTCGACCGCGATCTGGAACAGATCCAGGCCCGGATCATGAAGATGGGCGGGCTTGTCGAACAGGCCATCCTCGACGCCGCCGACAGCCTTGCCGCGCGGGACGAGGAACTGGCCCGCAAGGTGCGCGCGCGCGACGGCACCATCGACGATCTCGAAGAGCAGATCAACGAGGAGTCCGCCCGCGTCATCGCATTGCGCGCACCGATCGCCGTCGACCTTCGGCTGGTGCTCAGCGTGATGAAGATCGCCGGCAATCTCGAACGGATCGGCGATTATGCCAAGAACATGGCCAAGCGCACCAGCGTCCTGGTCGAGATGGCACCGATCGAAGAGGCCAATGTCTCGCTCAAGCGCATGGCCCGCGACGTGCAGCTCATGCTCCAGGACGCGCTCGATGCCTATGTCCAGCGCGATGTGGAACTGGCCATGGACGTGATCCGCCGCGACAAGGACATCGACCAGCTCTACAACGCGCTGTTCCGCGAATTCATCACCTTCATGATGGAAGACCCGCGCAAGATCACGCCCTGCATGCATCTGCATTTCATCGCCAAGAACACCGAACGCATGGGCGATCACGTCACCTCCATCGCCGAACAGGTGGTCTATCTCGTCACCGGTGAATTCCCCGACGAAGACCGCGAGAAGGCCGATCGGACATCCATTGATCCGGCCATCACCGAAGAGGACTGACCCGATGTCGTCTGAACAACCCACCGTGCTTCTGGTCGAAGACGAACCCGCGCAGCGCGAGGTGCTGGCCTATAACCTCGAAGCCGAAGGCTTTCGCGTGCTGCGCGCGGGCGACGGCGAAGAGGCGATGATGATGGTCGAGGAGGATGCCCCCGACATCATCCTGCTCGACTGGATGTTGCCCAACATATCGGGGATAGAGATCTGCCGCCGCCTCAAGACGCGCCCAAATTGCCGCGATGTGCCGATCATCATGATCTCGGCCCGCTCGGAAGAGGTGGACCGGGTGCGGGGGCTGGAAACCGGTGCCGACGATTATGTCATCAAACCCTATTCGGTGATCGAGTTGATGGCCCGCGTGCGCACCCAGCTGCGCCGCGTGCGCCCCTCGACGGTCGGCGTGCAACTCGGTTTCGAGGATATCGTGCTCGACAGCGAAACCCATCGCGTGACCCGCGCCGGCAAGGAGTTGAAACTCGGCCCGACCGAGTTTCGCCTGCTCGCCACCTTCATGGAGAAACCCGGCCGGGTCTGGAGCCGCGAACAATTGCTCGACCGGATCTGGGGGCGCGACATCTATGTCGATACCCGCACGGTCGATGTGCATATCGGACGGCTGCGCAAGGCGCTGACCCGGCATGGCGGCACCGATCCCGTCCGCACCGTGCGCGGCGCGGGCTATGCGCTGGGATAGGGGCACATCCGGCGCGCGCCGCGTTAATCTTTGCACCCGACATGCGTTAATGCCTCACCCGGCAGCAGGATTGCAGCCGGGAGTCATACGCGTGTCACCCCCCGGTTCACGCCCCGCGTTAAGACCTTAACATGCGGAACGCTCATGGATCGGGTTAACGCGTTTCGCGTCCGAAAGGCGTCATCCGCCTGTCGCGCCCATGGTCTGGGGTTTGATCGACTTCACCCCGCCCGGAACGGCGGCGCAGCCGCCCGGGCAGCACACGGCCGCCCCCCGGCCGGGTGCTGCCCTTGCGTTGGGCACGAGACGAATCCGTTCCGGTGCGACATGCCGTAACCCTCTGCGATTGCGTGTAAAATTCCTCAACGCGGCAGCATGTCCTCGCTCTCGACCTCATCGCGCAGCCAGTCGCGGAATTGGCGCAGGGCAGGGTCCGCGGCCTTGTCCTCGGGCCAGACCAGCCAATAGGCCCCGCGGCTCTCGGTCGGGCCGCCAAAGGCGCTGACAAGCCGCCCCTCGGCAAGCTCCTGCCCGATCAGGTAATCCGGCAACAGCGCCACGCCCAGCCCGTGCAGAACCGCCTGGATCATGGTCGTGAACTGATCGTAATAGGTGCCGGTCACATGCGCCGTCTCCACCCCGTGCGCGGCGAACCATTCGACCCAGGCGCGCGGGCGCGTCTGGATATGCAACAGCGGCAACCGTTGCAGGTCTTGCGGGCGGCGCAGGGTCTGAGCGGCGACCAGCGCGGGCAGGGCGACCGGCAGCACATATTCCCGCGCCAGCAGAAGCCTGTCCGTGCCCGGCCAATCTCCGTCGCCAAAAGTAATCGCCGCATCAAAGGGTTGCGCTGCAAAGTTGAACTGTTCCAGCCGGGTGGTCATGTTGATCGTGACCTCGGGGTGCGCCTTGGCAAAGCCCGGCAATCGCGGCACAAGCCAGCGCATCCCGAAACTGGGCAGGATGGCAAGATTGACCGCGCCGCCGCCCATATCCGTCTGCAGCCGCAGCGAGGCCTGCGCGATCTGTTGCAGCGCGCCCCGGATTTCGGCGGCATAACGCGCCCCGGCCGAGGTCAGCGACAGCCGCTTGCGGGCACGATTGAGCAGCGGCACCCCAAGCTGCGCCTCCAGTGCCTGCAACTGGCGTGACACCGCGCTTTGGGTCAGGGCAAGCTCTTCGGCCGCCGCCGTCGCGCTGCCCAACCGCTCGACCGCTTCGAGGGCCTGCAGGGCAGGGACCGAGGGCAGGAATCGTCGCGGCGCTATCATCTATTCGCAAATCTCATGTAACCATGCGGATAAGTCGATTTATCATGCGCTTTTCTCAAGGTAAACTTAATCAATCTCAAACACAGCGTTCGATGGAGACCCGATCATGCTCGACAAACCCGCCCTGCGCGCCAAGGATGCGCCGAATCTCGGTCAATTCACCTGGGATGATCCGTTTCGGCTCGAAGATCAGTTGAGCGAAGAGGAACGGATGATCCGCGACAGCGCTCGCGCCTATGCGCAGGAAAAGCTGCTGCCGCGCGTGACCGAGGCGTTCGCGACTGAAGAAACCGATCCCGACATCTTCCGTGAAATGGGCGAGATGGGTCTTCTTGGCACCACCACGCCCGAGGAATATGGCGGATTGTCAGCCGGTTACGTGACCTATGGCCTTGTCGCGCGCGAGGTCGAGCGCGTCGATTCCGGCTATCGTTCGATGATGAGCGTGCAAAGCTCACTGGTGATGTATCCGATCTATGCCTATGGCTCGGAAGAGCAGCGCCAGAAATACCTGCCCAAGCTGGCCTCTGGCGAATGGATCGGTTGTTTCGGCCTGACCGAACCCGATGCCGGCTCCGACCCGGCGGGCATGAAGACACGGGCCGAGAAAACCGAAGGCGGCTACAGGCTCAGCGGCTCCAAGATGTGGATCTCGAACGCGCCCATCGCCGATGTCTTCGTGGTCTGGGCCAAGTCCGAGGCCCATGGCGGCAAGATCCGCGGCTTTGTCCTCGACAAGGGCATGAAAGGTCTCAGCGCCCCGAAAATCATCAACAAGATGAGCCTGCGCGCCTCGATCACCGGCGAAATCGTCATGGATGGCGTCGAAGTCGGCGAAGACGCCCTGTTACCCCACGTCGAAGGCCTCAAAGGCCCCTTCGGTTGCCTCAACAGGGCCCGCTACGGGATCAGTTGGGGCGCAATCGGCGCGGCCGAAGCGTGCTGGCACGCGGCCCGGCAATACGGGCTCGACCGGCACCAGTTCAAGCGGCCCCTGGCACAGACGCAGCTGTTTCAAAAGAAACTGGCCGACATGCAGACCGAAATCGCACTCGGGCTTCAGGCGTCGCTCCGGGTCGGGCGGTTGATGGACGAGGCCAACGCGGCACCCGAAATGATCTCGATCGTCAAGCGCAACAATGTCGGCAAGGCGCTCGACATCGCGCGCATGGCCCGCGACATGCATGGCGGCAACGGGATCAGCCTCGAGTTTCACGTCATCCGTCACATGATCAATCTTGAAACGGTCAACACCTATGAAGGCACGCATGACGTGCACGCCTTGATCCTCGGTCGTGCACAAACGGGATTGCAGGCTTTCTTTTGATAGCTGTCTGTGACCCGAACCCGCCAAGGTTCTGCAAAAAGGGCCGGTTTTCAAAGGGGTGGAAACCGGCCTTTGCGTTTCCGGGTCGATGCGACAGGAAGGGGGGAATACCCCGACAAAAGATACATGGCGCGCATAATAAGTATTATGTTAAATAAAGACATGATCAGGCTTGAACACGTTGCTTGCACTCGACAGAACCATTTTTCACCGTTAACTTTTCTCGACCACTCGAACGGAACATTCCGACCACATCCCGGGAGGATCATCCGGGTCTATCGTGAAAACTCTTCACGTTGCCTTATCATGCGGTCGGTCATGATCCTGCGGTTTGAACCAACGGGAAAGGCAGACAAATGAGTTTGGTGGATTACCTCGGCGAATTGACGAATGCCCCTTCGACAGAGGTGCTCTGGGACATGCATTGCCGCAAGATGGCGGAATACGGGTTCACCAGGCTTTTCTACGGGTTCACGAATTACAGGATCGGGAAATCCCTCGGTGATCCCGACGATTTCATCATCCTGACCAATCACAAGAAGGAATACACGGATTGGTTCCTTGGTCAGTCGATGTATTTCCACGCCCCGATGGTCAAATGGTCGCTCGAAAACGAAGGCGTCGCGAGTTGGGGAATCGTCAAGGACATGATGGAAAGCGGGCTCTTGTCGAAGGACGAGATGAAAGTCATTGAATTCAATGCAAAAATGCGTGTGACAAGTGGCTATACGATCAGTTTCAAGACGGTGTCGCCTCGATCAAAGGGTGCTATTGCCCTCACGGGGCATGAGGATATGACGCAGGCCGAAGCGGATGAGGTCTGGTCCGAGCATGGCGACGAACTCGTTGTGATGAACAATGTCGCGCATCTCAAGATCCTGTCCCTGCCCTATTCCAGCCCGAGCCGTGGCCTTACCAAGAGACAGCTCGAGGCGCTGCACTGGGTCGGCGATGGCAAGACAACGGCCGATATCGCGATCCTCATGGGATTGACGCCGGCCACAGTCGAGAAACACCTGCGCCTCGCGCGCGAGGTGCTGAGCGTGGAAACGACGGCCCAGGCCGTATTGAAAGCGGCGCTTCACAATCAGATGTTTGTGGTCGAATATTGAACCGGTCGCCATCCGATCCCTCCAATAGCCTCTGCCATGGTGCCTGGCGCATCGATTTTTCAAGTCATTTCAAAACTCTGGTCTCCGCAATAAAGCGATGTTCTCGGCAGGGTATGGATTCCCTTACTTTCAGAATCCGTACCTGGCTGTCACATTGACCATGTTCCGTGAGTGGTGGCTTAAAGCCTGGGAACACACAGAGTAAATCCTTGGAATATCAAGGCTCTTTGCTTTGTCCGGTTCAAGCCGGAGTCGGTCTGAAGGCTTATTCCTCGGCTGGAGGACCGACATTTGAACCGCCCTCTCTCATCCCCATTTGTCGGGGCGGTCTCAAAAATAAACGGTGCCAGCCCAAGAGCTGGCACCGTTTTCTTGTTTGTCAGATACTTGTCAGGCGATCTTGACGCTTTGCGAGAAGCCTCAGCCCTGAACCGCCTTGGCGACTTCGGCGGCGAAATCCTCTTGCTTCTTCTCGATCCCTTCGCCGACTTCGAGGCGCACGAAACCGGTGATCTCGACGCCCGCTTCCTTGGCGGCCTGCGCGACGGTCAGGTCGGGATTGACCACGAAAGCCTGGTTGAGAAGCGTGATCTCGGCCAGAAACTTCTTCATCCGGCCTTCGATCATTTTCTCGATCACGGTCTCGGGCTTGCCCGATTCCCGCGCGATCTCCATCTGGACCTGGCGTTCCTTTTCAATGATCGCCGGGTCGAGCGCGTCGGAATCCAGCGCCTGCGGGCGCGGGTCGGCGGCGGCCACATGCATGGCGACCTGACGCGCGAATCCTTCGTCATCGCCGCGGAAAGCGACCAGAACGCCGATCTTGCCCATGCCAGCCGTGACCGCGTTGTGCACGTAGGTGACAACCGAGTCGCCTTCGACCGATGCCATGCGACGCAGAGTCATGTTCTCGCCGATCTTGGCGATCGCATCCGTCACGGCGGTTTCGACCGATTTACCGCCCATGTCCGCCACTTTCAATGCGTCCATATCGGCGACGCCAAGGGCGGTCCTTGCGATATCGCCCACGAGTTGCTGGAATTCCGCGTTCTTGGCGACGAAATCGGTTTCCGAGTTCAACTCGATCGCGACACCCTTGCCATCTTCGACCGCGACACCGACAAGCCCTTCGGCCGCGGTGCGTCCGGATTTCTTGGCGGCTTTGGAAAGGCCCTTGGTGCGGAGCCAGTCAACGGCTGCTTCCATGTCGCCATCGACCTCGGTCAGCGCTTTCTTTGCGTCCATCATGCCTGCGCCCGTGCTGTCGCGCAGTTCCTTTACCATTGCTGCTGTGATCGCCATGTCAGGCTCTCCTGGAATTGTTTCGATTGGTTGCGTTGCGGGCGCCTGCATAGCACGCCCGCACGACACATGCGCGACGGGCTTACGCCTCGCCTTTTTCACCTGCATCGGCATTGGTGCCTTCCGGCTCCTGGGCGGTCTCGACGGTCACCTCTTCCACCGGTGTTTCGGCCAGTTCGCCGATATCCACGCCGGCTGCGCCGAGTTGGGCCTGCATGCCATCGAGGGCTGCGCGGCTGGCCAGATCGCAATAAAGCGCGATGGCGCGGGCGGCGTCGTCATTGCCGGGGATGATATAGTCGATGCCGTCGGGCGGGCAATTGGTGTCGACCACCGCGACGACGGGAATGCCCAGCTTGTTGGCTTCTGCCACGGCGAGGGCTTCTTTCTTGACGTCGATCACGAAGAGCATGTCGGGCACGCCGCCCATTTCGCGAATCCCGCCGAGCGACGCCTGCAGCTTGGCCTGTTCGCGCTCCATGCCGAGGCGTTCCTTCTTGGTCAGACCCTCGGCGCCTTCGGCGAGGCGTTCGTCATATTCCTTGAGCCGGTTGATCGACTTGGAAACCGTCTGCCAGTTGGTCAGGGTGCCCCCCAGCCAGCGGTGGTTCATGTAGTATTGCGCACATCTTTCTGCAGCGTCTGCAATAGGTTGGCTGGCCTGGCGCTTGGTGCCGACGAACAGGACGCGGCCGTTTTTGGAGACGGTTTCGCGGATCGCGTTGAGGGCGGCATCGAGCATCGGAACCGTCTGGGTGAGGTCTATGATGTGGATGCCATTGCGCGCGCCATAGATGAACTCGCCCATGCGGGGGTTCCAGCGCTGGGTCTGGTGGCCAAAGTGAACGCCTGCTTCCAGAAGCTGGCGCATGTTGAACTCGGGAAGAGCCATGTCGTTGTTTCCTTTCCGGTTTTCGCCTCGGCAAGGGGTGCAAGGCGGATGCCTCAACCGGTGGACCGATGGGGATGTCTCCCCCATAGACCCGCCCATGCCTGCGGATTGAATGACGCGCGTATAGAGCGCCTGCGCGGCATTGGCAACCCCCGCGGCACCCCCTGCCGTGCGCAAGTGTCAACGCCGCCAGAACCCGCGAGTCTAAGGGGTGACATCCGGCTGCCGCCCGGCTGCCACCCGGCTGCCGGGGCATGACCGGCCAGACCGGCCCGAAAAGCGTTAACGCGGCGCGCGGTGGAGTGGACTTTGTGCCGAAAACCCGCCTATAGCATGCACCCGAACGGATGGAAGCCTGCCTGCCCCGGCCTTGAGCCGGGGCGGGTTTGAGCGAATTCACCCCGCCCGGAACGGCGGCGAAGCCGCCCGGGCAGCACACGGTCGCCCCGTCGTGCCGGAGGCACGTCTTTGGCGTGACCGGGTGCTTTTGAGAGGTCGCGCTCTGCTTCGGGCTGGGGATGACGTTGCAAGATAAAATGCCCTGCGCTGGCGTCGTGAGCATCCGACCGCGGCCATGTGCTGCCCTTTCGTTGGGCACGAGACGAATCCGATTTGCCGCGATACGCTACAGAACCGGACCGGTTCCGACCGCCCTGCCCCGTCGTCAAGGATAGCCGATGCCTGATTCACCGTCCCCCCGCCCCGAGATCCTGTGCATCGGCAGCGTGCTGTGGGACGTGATCGGGCGCAGCGGGCAAACCATCGCCCTGGGGTCCGATGTGCCGGGGCGGATCACCCGGGTGCCGGGGGGCGTGGCGCTCAATATCGCGATGACGCTGCAACGGTTCGGGCGCCGCCCGGCGCTTCTGTCGGCGGTCGGGCAGGATGCCGGGGGCGAGGCCCTGATCGCGGCCTGCGCCGGAATGGGGCTCGAGGTGGGGTTTCTCCATCGCCCGGCCGATCTGCCCACCGATCAATACATGGCGATCGAAGGCCCCGCCGGGTTGGTCGCGGCCATCGCCGATGCCCATTCGCTGGAAGCGGCGGGCGCGCGGATCCTGGCCCCGCTGAGCGACGGGCGGCTGGGTGACGCCGCCGCGCCCTATGGCGGGGTGGTGGCGCTCGACGGCAATCTGACATCGCAGCTTCTGGCCAAGATCGCCGTGTCCGACAGTCTTGCCCGGGCCGATCTGCGCGTGGCCCCGGCCTCGCCCGGCAAGGCCGGGCGGCTGAGGCCGTTTCTGGAACACGGGCGCGGGGTGCTTTATGTCAATCGGGAAGAGGCGGGCCTGCTGTGCGATGCGCGGTTCGGCGATGCGGCGGCAGCGGCCCATGCCATGTTGAAGTTGGGCGCGCGGCGGGTTCTGGTGACCGACGGGGCCGACGCGGCGGCGGAAGGCGGGCCGGACGGCGTGATCCTGCGCCAGCCGCCGCAGGTGATGATGCGGCGGGTGACCGGGGCGGGTGACACATTCATGGCCGCCCATATCGCCGCCGAAATGGCGGGGGCCGGGCCCGTCAAGGCGCTGGAACAGGCGCTGGAAGGCGCGGCGCGCTACGTGGCAGGAGAGGATGCGGCATGAGCATGATGGTGTTTTCCGACGAGGTCGCGGCGGCGCGGGATGCGGGGCAGCCCCTCGTGGCGCTGGAATCGACGATCATCACCCATGGCATGCCATGGCCGCAGAATGTCGAGACCGCCCGCATGGTCGAGGAGGATGTGCGCGCCAACGGCGCGGTGCCTGCCACGATGGCGGTGATCGACGGGCGGCTGCATGTCGGGCTGGAGGCCGGACAGCTCGACCATCTGGCGCGTGCCGAGGGCGTGGCCAAGCTGTCGCGCGCCGATCTGGCGGCCTGTCTGGCGCAGGGTGGCACCGGGGCCACCACCGTGGCGGCGACGATGATCGCGGCGCGCATGGCGGGAATCGCGGTCTTCGCCACCGGCGGAATCGGCGGCGTGCATCGCGGCGCCGAAGCGACATTCGACATTTCCGCCGATCTTCACGAGCTCGCCCGGACCCCGGTGAGCGTGGTGGCGGCGGGGGCCAAGGCGATTCTCGACATGCCGAAAACGCTCGAGGTGCTGGAAAGCCTCGGCGTGCCGGTCATCGCCTTTGGTCAGGACGCTTTCCCGGGCTTCTGGTCGCGCGAGTCCGGGCTGATGGCACCGCTCAGGATGGACGCGCCCGGGACGATCGCGCGGGCGCACCGGATGCGTGCCGATCTTGGCCTTGCGGGCGGGCAGCTGATCGTCAACCCGGTGCCCGAGGGCGACGAGATCGCGCGCGACGAGATCGAGCCGATCATCGACCGCGCGCTCGGCGAGGCGCGGGCGCAGGGCGTGTCAGGCAAGGCGGTCACGCCGTTCCTGCTGGGCCGGATTTTCGCGTTGACCGGCGGGCGGTCGCTGCGCACCAACGTGGCGCTGGTGCGCAACAATGCACGGCTGGCCGCCCGGATCGCGGGCGAACTGGCGCGGATTGAGGCAAATGCGCTGCGCGACCGCTGAGATTGCCGGGCTGGCAATTGCCGGGCGGGGCAAATATGCCTATGTCACGGCAGGATCATGATATGGCGGTCATTCTATGACATCTGACGAGGACGACACCGAAAAGCATCGCCGCCGCTGGCGCCCCTTTGCGGGCTTGCGCAACAATTTCCTGGCCGGTCTGGTGGTGGTGGTGCCGATTGCCATCACCCTGTGGCTGATCTGGACCTTTGTCGGGTGGATCGACAGCTGGGTTCTGCCTTTCGTGCCGCAGAAATATCACCCCGATGTTCTGATCAATCACTGGTTCGGCGACTCGCAATGGTTCCACTGGCTGTTCGGCCCGGAGGATGTGAGCGTGAACATCCGCGGCGTCGGTGTGATCCTGTTCCTGGTCTTCACCGTGATCGTGGGCTGGATCGCCAAGGGGCTGATCGGGCGCAGCTTCCTTGGCTGGGGCGAACAGATCGTCGACCGGATGCCGATTGTCCGGTCGGTCTATGGCGGGGTCAAGCAGATCGCCGAGACGATCTTTGCGCAGACTGAATCGCAATTCGACAAGGCCTGCCTGGTGGAATATCCGCGCAAGGGGATCTGGGCGATCGCGTTCATCTCGACCTCGGCCAAGGGCGAGATCGACAGGCGTATCCCGGTGGAGGAATCCATCGTTTCGGTGTTCCTGCCCACCACGCCCAACCCGACCAGCGGGTTCCTGCTGTTCGTGCCGCGCCATTCGGTGATCGAGCTCGAGATGGGGGTCGAGGATGCCGCCAAGCTCGTGATCTCGGCGGGGCTGGTCTATCCCAACAAGAAGGATCCAACGCAGCCGGTACAAGAACTGGAAGCGGGACAATAAATCCGCCGCCGCCCCGCCCGCCCCCGACTCAGCCGTAAATGGTGCCGGGATCGACGGAATCTCGCTGCCCCAGATCGTCACCATGGACGTCGAGAAAGGCCTCTGCCGCCTCTCGACCGGCGGTCTTGAGGCGGGCGATGACGTCGGGGATCGGCACGGTCTTGGTCGCCACCGAAAGCTCGTTCATCAGCGCGTCATCGGCGATCATGTGCAGGTTGAGGCGCTTCATCTCGCCCGGTTTCAGGGTGCCCTCGTCAAGCAGGCGCTGCACGAAGGCGATGGCGCGTAGCTCGCGCAGGAGCGAGGAGTTGAAGCTGATCTCGTTGATGCGGTTGCGGATGTCCTGTGGCGTGCGGGGGATTTCGGCGCGTTCGAGCGGGTTGATATTGACGATCACGATATCGCCGGGCAGGTCGGGCGCGAACAGCGGAAAGAGCGCGGGGTTGCCGGTATAGCCGCCGTCCCAATAGGCCTCGCCGTCGATCTCGACCGCGCGGAAGAGCGTGGGCAGGCAGGCCGAGGCGAGGAGCGCATCGGTGCTGATGTCGTCGCCCTGGAAAATGCGGATCTTGCCGCTACGCACATTGGTGGCCCCGACAAAGAGCCGCGGCCCGTCATGGGCGCACACGCGGTCATAATCGAACCGTTCGGCCACGCGGCGCAGCGGATTGGCATAGAACGGACCCGTCACATAGGGCGAGATCATCCGCTCCATGCTTTCGGCCCA
The DNA here is from genome assembly GCA_011389685.1 of Paracoccaceae bacterium. Taxonomy (GTDB): domain Bacteria; phylum Pseudomonadota; class Alphaproteobacteria; order Rhodobacterales; family Rhodobacteraceae; genus Aquicoccus. The sequence goes on along the minus strand of JAABTV010000045.1, from coordinate 14,801 downwards.
GAGATAGGGCAGCGAATTGCCCACCGAATGCGACATCTGCGCCAGCCCCATCCAGTGCGGGAAAACCGGGCTGTCGATCACGCTCATCCGGGCCCACAGCCAGTCGAGATTCGCGCGCGCCCCCTCGCGCCCTTCGACGAGCCATCCCGATTTCAGCGCGGCCCCGTTGAGCGCCCCGGCGGAGGTGCCCGAAATGCCGGCGATCTCGATGTCGTCCTCGTCGAGCAGACGGTCGAGAACACCCCAGGTGAACGCCCCGTGCGCGCCGCCGCCCTGAAGCGCGAGATTGATGCGGCGGGTCACGTCAGAGCGCCGTCCAGCCGCCATCGACCGAGATCGTGGTGCCGGTGATCTGATCGGCGGCGGGCGAGCACAGGAACACGGTGGTGCCGCCCAGCTGTTCGACGGTGGCGAATTCCTTCGATGGCTGGCGGGCCAGCATGACCTCCTTGACCACGGTGTCGCGGTCCATGTCATGCGCCTTCATCTGGTCGGGGATCTGCGATTCGACCAGCGGGGTCAGCACGTAACCCGGGCAGATCGCGTTGCAGGTGATCCCCTGCCCCGCGGTCTCAAGCGCGGTGGTCTTGCTCAGGCCGACCACACCGTGCTTGGCCGCGATATAGGCGGATTTGTAGGGCGAGGCGGTGAGACCGTGGGCCGAGGCGATATTGACCACCCGGCCCCACCCCGCCTCGCGCATGCCGGGCAGCGCGGCGGCGGTGGTGTGAAAGGCCGAACTCAGGTTGATCGCGATGATCGCATCCCATTTTTCGGTCGGAAACTCGTCGATGGCGGCGACATGCTGAATCCCCGCGTTGTTCACGAGTATGTCGCAAGCGCCGGCCTGTTCGACCAGCGCGCGGCATTGATCGGGTTTCGACATGTCGGCGGACACATAGCGGGCCGAGACCCCGAATTCGGTGGCGATATCGCGCGCGAGCTGGTGATCCTCGTCCGAATCGGTGAAGGAATTGAGCACCACATCGGCGCCCGCACGCGCCAGTTCGCGCGCGATGCCAAGGCCGATGCCCGAGTTCGAGCCGGTGATGATTGCGGTCTTGCCTGCAAGTGTCATGGTGTGTGTCTCTCCTGCGATGGAATGAGCGCACCTTGCCATGACCGTGGGGCAGGTGGAACCGTGATTCGCAGCACCCTCAGCCCTGGTGCGGGGCGCTGGTGGTGTCGAGCGCGGCGCGGATGCGTTGCCAGGTTTCGGCCTCGGCACGGTTGCCGGCAGCCTTGTATTCGCGGATCTTGCGCGCGGCTTCGACCGGGGCCTTGGCCCCGTGGGCGGTGCGCAGCGCGCGGGCGAGTTCGGCGATCTTGACGGCGTCCATGTTGACCTCCTGCGGTAACGAGTCTGTTCGTGTCCGGCCCGTCTCCGGCCGGGTCACGACCATAACACGGATCGGGCACGGTTTCATGACGCCGCCCCGGAACGGCAGAGTTCCGCGCAAAAAAAACGCCGGCACGAAGCCGGCGTTAAGTTATTGAGGCAGGTTTCATACAGGCAAGAAACCTATCGAGCAGTAAACCCTTTATAAGCAATTCGGCGCGCTTGTCCAAGCTAAAAGTTTGATAACACGTAAAACCCCCGTTAGCGTGCCGCCTAGGAAAACAAGGGCAGAGCGGGATTGTTGCGAAAATGGGATCAGATTTTTTCCGACAGACGGTTCAGGGAGCCGCGCATCTGGCGGCGGTTCTGGGCTGTCTTGCGCTGGCGCCCATGGCGCGGGCGGAACCTGCGCACGGGATATCTATGTATGGCGACCCGGGCCTGCCACCGGATTTTGTGTCCCTGCCCTATGCCAATCCCGACGCACCCCGGGGCGGGCGCATCGTTACCGGCAATACCGGCGGCTTTGACAGCCTGAACCCGTTCATCCTGAAAGGCACTGTGCCCTGGCAGTTGCGCTTTCTGGGATACGAGGGGCTGATGGGGCGCAACTGGGACGAACCCTTCGCGCTTTACGGGCTGCTGGCCGAATCGGTCGAGACCGGCCCGAATCGCAACTGGGTGGAATTCACCCTGCGCGAAGAGGCCCGATTCTCAAATGGCAGCCCGGTCACCGTCGAGGATGTGATCTGGAGTTTCGAGACGCTGGGCACCAAGGGGCATCCGATCTACCTGACCTTCTGGACCAAGGTCGAGCGCATCGCGCAGACCGGTCCGCGCAGAGTGCGACTCGACTTCAATACCGACGACCGCGAGTTGGCGCTGATCGCGGGGCTGCGTCCGATCCTGAAGAAATCGCAATGGGAGGGGCGCGAGTTCACCGAATCCGGGCTCGAAACCGTGCCCATCGGCACCGGGCCCTACGTGATCGACAGGTTCGAGCCGGGGCGCAACGTGGTGATGCGGCGCGATCCCGACTATTGGGGCCGCGATCTGCCGCTGATGCAGGGGCGGGCCAATCTCGACGAGATCCGGATCGAGTTCTACGGCGACGCGGCGGTGATGTTCGAGGCGTTCAAGGCCGGAGAACTGACCGTCTATCGCGAAACCAATGCCGAGAAATGGCAGAGCGCCTATGATTTCCCGGCCGTGCGGGCGGGCGACGTTGTCAAATCCGAGATCCCCAGCGGCAAGCCCTCGGGGATGACCGGATTCGTGATGAACACCCGCCGCGCGCCGTTCGATGACTGGCGGGTGCGGCAGGCGATGATCCATGCCTTCAACTTCGAATACATGAACGACGCGATCACCGGCGGGCGGCAAGAGCGGATCACCTCCTATTTCTCGGGCACCGATCTGGGGATGCGGCCCGGCCCGGCCGAGGGGCGGGTGCGCGATCTGCTTGCGCCCTTTGCCGATACGCTCCTGCCCGGGGCGCTTGAGGGCTATGCGCTGCCCGTTTCGGACGGCTCGGCGCGCAACCGCAAGAACCTGCGCGCGGCGATGCGGCTCTTGCAGGCGGCGGGCTATCGCGCCGATCAGGGGGTGATGCGCAATGCGGCGGGCCGGGCGCTGCACTTCACGATCCTGCTGCCGCAGGGATCGACCGAGAAACAGGCCTTCGCCAACATCTTCATCCGCGCGCTCGACCGGATCGGGGTGCGCGCCACGCTCGATGTGGTGGACAACGCGCAGTATTTCGCCCGACTCCAGACATTCGATTTCGACATGACCGATTTCCGGCGCGATTTCTCGCTCTCGCCGGGCAACGAACAACGCGCCTATTGGGGCAGCGCGGCGGCGGATCAGCCCGGCTCGCGCAACCTCATGGGGGTCAAATCGCCGGCGATCGAGGCGATGATCGCGCAGATGCTGGAAACCACGGACGAGGCCGAGTTCACCGCCGCCGTGCGCGCGCTCGACCGGGTGCTTATGGCGGGGCGCTACGTGATCCCGACCTATGAATTCGGCGTCGGGCGCATCGCGCATGTGCGGCAGTTGCACTACCCCGAGCGGCTTCCGGTCTATGGCGACGGATATTGGTTCATGCCCGATGTCTGGTGGTGGCAGGAATGATTCGCGATGCTTGCAACGTGCCCGGCCGGGGCGTAGCAAGACGCCATGCGCTCGATTTACGATGAGGGGCCGTTCGTCCCCTGCCCCACCCCGTTCAATTTCACCGCCCATGTGCTGGGCCGGGCCGGTGATCTGCCCGACAAGATCGCGCTGGCGGTGCTGGGCCCGGCGCGGGCCGAACGCTGGTCCTATGCGCGGCTTGAACAGGCGGTGCGCGGGACCGGGACGGGGCTTTTGCAGGCCGGGCTGAGGCCGGGCGATATCGTGCTGATGCGGCTGGGCAATACGGTCGAGTTTCCGATTGCCTATCTCGGGGCCATCGCGGTGGGCTGCGTGCCGGTGCCGACCTCCTCGCAACTGACCGCGCGCGAGGTGGCGGCGATGATCGACACGCTGAAACCGGCGGCGATCCTGCGCGGTGACGGCATCGCCTGTCCCGACGCGCCGGGCGTGCCGGTGATCGGGCAGGACGCGCTTGAGGCGATGCGCGATCTTGCGCCTTGTGATTACGACATGGGCGATCCCGACCGGCTGGCCTATGTCATCTTCACCTCGGGCACATCGGGCAAGCCGCGCGCGGTGATGCATGCTCATCGCGCGATCTGGGCGCGGAAGATGATGCACGAAGGCTGGTATGGCCTCGGCGAAGGCGACCGGCTCTGCCATGCGGGTGCGTTCAACTGGACCTATACGCTGGGCACCGGGCTGATGGACCCGTGGAGCGCGGGCGCGACCGCGCTGATCCCCGAACCGGGCACGCCGCCCGAGATGATCCCGCTTTTGCTGAAACGCCATGACGCGACGATTTTCGCCGCCGCCCCGGGGGTTTACCGCAAGATATTAAGCCAGAACACGAAGCTTGACCTACCCCGGTTGCGCCACGGGCTGAGCGCGGGGGAAAAGCTCTCCGAGGCGATCCGCGCGGGCTGGAACGCGGCCACCGGCACGATGCTCTACGAAGCGTTCGGCATGTCGGAATGTTCGACCTTCATCTCGGCCAGCCCAACGCGCCCGGCCCGCCCCGGCACGCTGGGCCGTCCGCAAAAGGGGCGGCGCGTGGCCATTGTCGATGATACGGGCGAACCCGTGCCGCTGGGCGAGGATGGCACGATTGCCGTCTCGAACCGCGATCCGGGGTTGATGCTGGGCTATCTCGGCGCCGAAGGGGAAACCGCCGCGCGGTTTCGCGGCGAATGGTTCCTGACCGGCGATCACGGCGCGATGGGCGCGGATTTCCAGATCGAATACCACGCAAGGGTCGATGACATGATGAACGCGGGCGGCTACCGCGTCTCGCCGCTCGAGGTGGAAGCGGCGTTCCATGACTTTCCCGGCCTGACCGAGATCGGCGTCACCGATGTCGAGGTCAAGGCCGACGCGCGGGTGATCGCGGCGTTCTATACCTCCCCCGCGCCGCTGGACGCGGACGCGCTTACGGCCTATGCAGGCGAGCGGCTGGCGCGCTACAAGCAGCCGCGCCTCTTCGTGCATGTCGAGGCGCTGCCGCGCAATCCGAACGGAAAACTCCAGCGCCAGGCGCTGAAACAGATATACGAGGCGCAACATGGTCAAGCTTGACATCATCTCCGACCCGATCTGCCCGTGGTGCTATATCGGCAAGACGCTGCTCGACCGCGCGCTTGAAAGTCGCCCGGAGCATCCGTTCGAAATCGAATGGCACCCGTTTCAGCTCAACCCCGACATGCCACCCGAAGGGATGGACCGGCGCACCTATCTCGAAACCAAGTTCGGCGGCAAGGAAGCGGCGCATGAGGCCTACAAGCCGGTTGTCGCACGCGCGCAGGAGGCCGGGCTGGAGATCGAGTTCGACAAGATCGCGCGCACGCCCAACACGCTCGATGCGCATCGCCTGATCCACTGGGCCGGCATCGAGGGGCGGCAGACGCCGGTCGTCGCGCGCCTGTTCCGCGCCTATTTCCAGGAGGGGCGCGATATCGGCGCACACGAGGTTCTGGGCGATATCGCCGACAGCGCCGGGCTGGACGCGGCGCTGATCCTCAAGCTGTTGCAAAGCGAGGCCGACCGCGACGAGATCGCTGCCCGCGATGCCAAGTCACGCGAAATGGGGGTCACGGCGGTGCCGACCTTCATCGTCGCGGGCCAGCACGCGGTGCCGGGCGCACAACCGGTCGAGCTGTGGCAAAAGGTGATCGACGATATCGGCGCGCAGATCGCCGCCAACTGAGCCGCATGCGCCCCCGACACAAGGTCGGGAGCGCGCGGGGTGGGCCGGAGCCTCAGTAGTTCAGGAAGCCGTCGTCGAATTCGTAGGATCGGATCGCCTGCAGCAACTGGTCGCCTTCGAAGGCGAAGGCGAAGACATGCGCGCGTTCGTCGGCGACGGTCAACCGGCAGAACACCTTGTCATTGTCGAACCCGTCGGGACAGGTCGCCAGATCGACATGGCCGATTCTGTGTTCAAAAACCTCATAGGTCATCTGGCCATCGGCGAGCGTGACCGTATCGGCGTGCGCCGCGGTGCCGAGCACCAGTGCGAAAGCGGCGAGGGTGGATGTCGGAGTCAGAAGTTTCAGCATGCCTAGTCCTCTTTTCAGGTGTTGCATAATTAGCTTACTAAAACACTCAGGTAACGACAGGTGACATCTGGTCGCGGCTGGACGGGCGTGCTAATGCCACCGAATGAACGACAGCCTTGCCCCCCTGCCCCCCGAAGTCGAAAGCCCGCCACGCTTTCCCATGGCACGCGCCGAGTTCGTGGCGCTGATGGCGATGCTGTTTGCCACGGTGGCCTTTTCCATCGACGCGATGTTGCCCGCGCTGCCCGAGATCGGGGCCGAATTGTCGCCGGACAACCTCAATCGTGCACAGCTTATACTGACGGCCTTCGTGATCGGGTTGGGGCTGGGCACGTTTGTGACCGGCCCGCTTTCGGACACGTTCGGGCGCAAGCGGGTGATCATCGGCGGAGCGGCGCTCTATATCACCGGGGCGGCGGCGGCCTGGGCGGCGCAAAGCCTGGAACTGATGCTGGCCGCGCGGCTGGTGCAGGGGCTGGGCGCTGCGGGGCCGCGGGTGGTGGGCATGGCGGTGATCCGCGATCTTTATTCCGGGCGGCTCATGGCGCGGCTGATGTCGATCGTGATGATGATCTTCGCGCTGGTTCCGGCGATTGCGCCGCTGCTGGGCGCGGGAATCATCGCGCTGTCCGACTGGCGCGGCATTTTCGTCGCCTTCGTGCTCTTCGCACTGATCGGCGCGGGCTGGGTCGGGTTGCGGCTCGAAGAGACATTGCCGCCGGCGCGGCGGCGGCCGTTCCACATCCGGCCGATCCTGCGGGCCCTGCGCGAGATCCTCGGCCATCCGATGGTGCGCATCACGATCGTGGTGCAGACGCTCTGTTTCGCGATGCTCTTTGCCACCATCGCCAGTGTGCAGCAGATCTATGATGTCACCTATGACCGCGCCGCGAGCTTTCCGTGGTGGTTCGGCGGTATCTGCCTGGTGTCGGCCAGCGCCAGTTTCGTCAACGCGATGCTGGTGGTGCGGCTGGGGATGCGGTTCCTGATAACCGTGATGCTGGCCGCACAGGTCCTGTTTTCCGGCGCGATGGTGATCCTGTCGCAACTGGCGCTGCCCCCGGATGTCGGCTTCGTCTTCTTCCTGATCTGGCAGACGACCCTGTTCTTTCAGGCCGGGATGACGCTGGGCAATCTCAACGCGATGGGGATGGAGCCCTTGGGCCATATCGCGGGCACCGCCGCCTCGGTGATCGCGGGGCTGGCGACGGTGCTGTCGATGGGGCTGGCCGTGCCGATCGGGTTGGGTTTCGACGGCACCTTCGCGCCGCTGGCGCAGGGGGTGTTCGCGCTCGCCGTGGTGGCGCTGGCGTTGATGCTCTGGCTGCGCCGGGTCGAAGAGCGCAGCCTGCCCTGAGCGGAAAGGCACTGATGCAACGGGCTCGGTTCAGTCAAGTCTGACAAGAGGGCGGGTGCTGCCCGGGCTGCAAGCAGCCCGGGCGAAGTGGGTCCAATCAATCGGGCAGGCACCAAAGGTGGTGATCAGCCGATGATCGCGTTGAGCGTCTTGCTGGGGCGCATGACGGCGGCGCGTTTTTCCGGGTCGGCGTGGTAGTAGCCGCCCAGATCGACCGGCGTGCCCTGCCCCGCCATCAGCTCGGCAAGGATCTCTTCTTCCTTCTCGGCCAGTGCCTTGGCGATGGGCGCGAAATGCTCGGCCAGCGCCGCATCGGCGTTCTGGCTGGCCAGTGCCTCGGCCCAGTAGCGTGCGAACCAGTAATGCGAATCGCGGTTGTCGGGCTGGCCGACCTTGCGTTTCGGGCTGCGCTCTTCCTCCAGCACGCGCTGCGTTGCGGCCTCGACCGCCTCGCCGATGATCACGGCGCGGGCATTGCCCTTGTCGGCGAGAAACTTGAAGCTTTCGCCCAACGCGCAGAACTCGCCCAGCGAATCCCAGCGCAGGTGGTTTTCCTCGACCAGCTGTTCGACATGCTTGGGCGCCGATCCGCCCGCGCCGGTCTCGAACAATCCGCCGCCCTGCATCAGCGACACGATCGACAGCATCTTGGCCGAGGTGCCCAGTTCGAGGATCGGGAACAGGTCGGTGAGATAGTCGCGCAGCACGTTGCCGGTGATCGTCACCACGTCCTGCCCCTCGCGCATCTTGTCGAGAGTGAAGCGCGTGGCCGCGCGCGGGGCCATGATCGGGATCTCGACCCCGGCCTGTTTCAGCGCGGGCGCGACATATTTGATCAGCTCGGCGTCATGCGCGCGGGTCTCGTCGAGCCAGAAGGCGGCCAGCCCCGTCGCCTTCATCCGCCGGATGCCAAGCGCGATCCAGTCCTCGATCGGCGCCTTGTTGACGGTGCTGGCACGCCAGATGTCGCCCTTTTCCACCTCGTGGGAATGCAACACCTCGCCCGAGTCCAGCACGATCGAGATCGTGCCATCGCCCGGCGCCTCGAATGTGGTGGGATGCGAGCCGTATTCCTCGGCCTTCTGCGCCATCAGCCCCACGTTCGACACCGCGCCGCAGGTGGTCACGTCAAGCTTGCCATGCTCCTTGAAATACCTGATCGTCTCGTCATAGACGCCGGCATAGCTGTTGTCGGGGATGCAGCACTTGGTGTCGGCCTGCTTGTCATCGGGGCCCCAGCCCTTGCCGCCCGCCCGGATCAGCGCCGGCATCGAGGCGTCGATTATCACGTCCGAGGGCACATGCAGGTTGGTGATACCCTTGTCGGAATTGACCATGTAGAGCGGCGGGCGCGCATCGAGCGCCGCCTTGAGATCGGCCTGCGCCTGCGCGTTGCCCTCGATCTGCTTTTCCAGGTCGGCGATCCCGTCACTGGGGTTCCAGTCGAGCCCCGCGCCATGCTTGGCGATGAAATCCTCAAGCCAGACCGACACGAAATGGCCGAATATGATCGGGTCCGAGACCTTCATCATCGTCGCCTTGAGATGGACCGAGAACAGCACGCCCGGCGCGGTGCTTTCCATCTCCTCGCGGATATAGGCGCGCAGCGCCCTGGCCGACATGAAGGTGGCATCGACGATCGTGCCCTCGCCATAACTCAGCCCGTCCTTGAGCACCGTCTCGCCACCATCGCGCCCCTTGAAGACGATTCTGGCCGCCCCGGCCTGATCGGCGGTGAGGGTGGTCGATCTTTCATTGGCAAAGAAATCGTCGCCGGGCATCGCCGCGACCGTGGTCTTGCTGTCGGCCGACCAGTCGCCCATCGAATGGGGATATTTCTTGGCGTATTCCTTGACCGCCTTCGCAGCACGCCGGTCCGAATTGCCCTCGCGCAGGACCGGGTTCACCGCCGACCCCTTGATCCCGTCATAGCGCGCGCGGATGTCCTTTTCGGCGTCGCTTTGCGGGGCATCGGGGTAATCGGGGATGGCGTAACCCTGCGATTGCAACTCGGCGATGGCCTCTTCGAGTTGGGGCGTCGAGGCCGAGATGTTGGGCAGCTTGATCACGTTGGCATCGGGAGTTTTGACCAGCTCGCCCAGCCATGCCAGGTCATCGCCCTGGCGCTGATCCTCGCTCAGGAAGTCGGGAAAGGTGGCGAGGATGCGCCCGGCCAGCGAGATGTCCCTGGTGCCGACGCTGATATCGGCCGCCGCGGCAAAGGTGCGGATGATCGGCAAAAGCGAGGCGCTGGCAAGCTCGGGCGCCTCGTCGACGATTGTATAGATGATATCGTGGGTGGTGTCGGCCATGGGTCCATCTCTCCTCTTTGAGGTAAGCGCGGGCGGTCTGCCCTCTCGCCTGTTGCGGTATCCCAACCGGGGCGGTTCGTCAATGTGTGCGATGGTATACAATTCGAAATTCACCCGCCCACCCGCGTTCCGACGCCGTTTCGGGCTTTGCCGGGCAGCGCCGATGTGGCACATCCGGGGCAGTTCCCCCTGCGGTTTCCTTGCGAAAGAGCCCGTCATGCATCTTGCCTATGTCTATCTGGTCATTGCCATTCTGACCGAAACCATCGGCACGACCGCGCTCCAGGCGAGCCAGCAATTCACCCGTCTCTGGCCTTCCATCCTGGTGGTTCTGGCCTACGGCGCGTCGTTCTGGTTCATGGCGCTGGCGCTCAAGTTCATGCCGGTGGGGCTGGTCTATGCGATCTGGTCGGGTCTGGGGATCGTGTTCATCGCGATGATCGGATTCATCGTGTTCCAGCAAAGGCTCGACCTGCCCGCGGTTCTGGGGATCGGCATGATCATCGCCGGGATCCTGGTGATCCAGTTGTTTTCCAACACCACCACGCACTGACCGCTCAGGAATCCAGCTGGTTCTTGCGCACAAGCCGCAGGGTCTCGATCACGATGGCCGACATCATCCCGATATTGAGAAACCCGTTGGCCGCCGTCATGCCCGACAGGATGCGCCAGTCGTGGGGCAGGATCACGTCGCCGAACCCCAGCGTGGTGAAACAGACCAGCGCGAAATAAAGCGCCGCCTCAAGCGTGATGAAAATGTCCAGCCAGAGAAAGGCCAGCGCCCAGACCCAGACGCTGACCGTGATCATCCCCAGCGCGGCAATCACCGCAGCCAGCAGCACGAAAACCAGCTTGGGCAGATGCGGGCGGCGGATCAGCCAGCGATGCGCACGTGCCACGAGGAGTTCCAGCGCCATGAAGAACACCGCAGAGAGCATCACCGAAACGATCATGAGGACCGATCCGATGGCGATCTGCGAAAACAGGTTCCAGGTCATGACACCCGCGCCGCGCGCTCAGCCCATCGCCGTCAACCGCTTGATCAGGGACGAGGTGTCCCAGCGTCCGCCGCCCATCTTCTGGATGTCCTTGTAGAACTGATCGACCAGTGCGGTCACCGGCAACGAGGCGCCGTTCTCGTTGGCGGTGGCAAGGCAGATGCCCAGATCCTTGCGCACCCAGTCAACCGCGAAGCCATGGTCGAATTCGTCGTCGAGCATGGTTTCGTGCCGGTTGGCCATCTGCCAGCTTCCAGCCGCTCCGCCCTGGATCACGTCGATCACGGCCCGCCCGTCAAGCCCGGCCTTCTGGGCGAAGTGCAGCCCCTCGGCCAGACCCTGCAAAAGGCCCACGATGCAGATCTGGTTGACCATCTTGGTCAGTTGCCCGGCGCCGCTTTCACCGAGGCGGCTGATCGAGCGGCCATAGGCCGCCATCACCGGCTCAGCCGTCTCGAAAGCGGTCTCATCGCCGCCGCACATGATCGACAGAACGCCGTTCTCGGCCCCCGCCTGCCCGCCCGAGACGGGTGCGTCGACGAAACTCACCCCGATCTCGCGCGCGGCGGCGTAAAGCTCGGCCGTGACGGCGGCGGAAACCGTGGTGTGATCGACGAAGATCGCGCCCTCGCCCATGCCCGCGAAGGCCCCGTCCGGCCCGAGGCAGACGGCGCGCAGATCGTCGTCATTGCCGACGCAGGCCATCACGAAGTCGGCCCCAGCGGCGGCCTCGCGCGGGGTCGGCGCCGATGCGCCGCCATGCGCCTCGACCCAGGCGTCGGCCTTGGCTGCGGTGCGGTTGTAGACCGTGACCTCGTGTCCCTTGGCGCCAAGATGCCCGGCCATCGGATATCCCATCACGCCCAATCCCAGAAATGCCAGCTTTGCCATGTCTTTCCCCTTGCCTTCATTCCACTTAAGGTTTGTCTGGCAAGGCGACGAATGGCAAGGGGCATCGAACAAGAGCCCTTGAGCGGGCAGAACGGCAGGAAAGGCAGGACGGGCAGTCTATGGCGACAGTATTTCGATGGTTGATGCGCGCGACGGTGGCGGTGCTGGTTCTGCTATTGCTGGGGGTGGGGGCGATCTACTATTTCGCCGCCCGGTCGCTGCCCGATTACGACAAGCGACTCACGGTCGAGGGGCTCGACACACCGGTCGAGATCCTGCGCGATCATGCCAACGTGCCGCATGTGTTCTCCGACGATGACACCGGCGTGTTTTTCGGGCTGGGCTATGCCCATGCGCAGGATCGGCTGTGGCAGATGATGGTGATGCGGCGCACCGCACAGGGGCGCCTGTCGGAAGTGTTCGGGTCGCGCACGGTCGAGATCGACAAGCTGTTGCGGCGCTTCGATCTCTACCGCCTGGCGCGGGACTCGGTTGCGGCGCAGGACGCCGATACCCTGGCCGCGCTCGAGGCCTATGCCGACGGGGTCAACGCGCGTCTTGACGAGATCAACCGCGACGCACTCGGGCGCGGGGCGCCCGAGATGTTCCTGTTCGACATGCCGATCGCGCCGTGGCACCCGGCGGATTCGGTCGCGGTGATCAAGCTGATGGCGGTGCAGATGATGTCGCAGCTCGATCGCGAGGTGCTGCGCGCGCGCGTGTCGCTGGCCCTGCCCGACGAGGCCCGGCTGGCCGATATCCTGCCCGACGCGCCCGGCTCCGGTGTGGGCGCCCTGCCCGATTATGCCGCGATCATGCCCGCGGCCGACACGCTGCGTTTCGCCGCCGGCACGGGTGGCGCGGGTGGCGCGGGCTCTGATCCGCTCTCACCGTTTCGGGGCCCGGGCCTCGCCAATGCCTCCAACGGCTGGGCCGCGGCGCCCAGCCGCTCGGCCTCGGGCGGCACGCTTCTGGCCAACGATCCGCATCTGGGCTTCAGCGCACCCTCGATCTGGTATCTGGCGCGGCTCGAACTCTCCTCCGGCGGGGTGATCGGCGGCACCATCCCGGGCATGCCGCTCGTTCTGTCGGGGCGCAACAGCCACCTCGGCTGGGGGCTGACCTCGTCCTATCTCGACGATCTCGACGTGATGATCGAGGAATTGAACCCCGACAACCCCGAGCAATACCGCACCCCCGACGGCTTCGAACCCTTCGAGACCCGCCGCTCGATCATCGAGATCAAGGACAGCGCGCCGGTCACCCTCACCCTGCGCTGGACCGAGAACGGGCCGGTCCTGCCTGGCTCCCACGCCGATCTGGGCACGGTCACCCCGCCGGGCCATGTCGCCGCCGTGGCCTGGACCGCGCTCGACGATCAGGACACGACGATGAGCGCCGGCATCGGCCTGATGCGCGCGCGCAGCATTTCCGCGGCGATCGCGGCGGGCGAGAAATTCGTCGCCCCGTCGCAGAACCTGATCTTCGCGGATCGCCTTGACGTGGCGATGAAGACCGTCGGCGCGATGCCCCGCCGCGACGCCGATCACGACAGCCAGGGCCGCATGCCCGCCCTCGGCGCCGAGCCGCAGAACCGCTGGCAGGGCCGGCTCAGCTATGACGCCAACCCCGAATTCATCGCCCCCTCCGGCGGCATCGTCGGCAACACCAACAACAAGCTCGTGGAACGCCCCTTCCCCTTGCATGTCAGCTTCGACTGGGGCGACAGCCAGCGCGTCCAACGCTGGACCCGGCTCATGCAACTGCGCCAGGTCCACAGCCGCGACAGCTTCATCGAGGCCCAGCTCGACACCGTCAGCGTCACCGCCCGCACCCTCCTGCCGCTGGTCGGCAAGGATCTGTGGTTCACCGACGCCGCCGCGCCCGAGGGCTCCACCGAACGCCGCCGCAAGGTTGCGCTCGACCTGCTGGCCGACTGGAACGGCGAGATGAACGAATACCTGCCCGAGCCGCTGATCTACATGGCCTGGATGCGCGCCCTGCAGGAGCGCCTCATCCGTGACGAGCTCGGCCCGCTGGCCGATGAATTCACCCATGTCGAGCCGCTCTTCATCGAGCGCGTCTTTCGCGATGTCGAGGGCGCCGGCGCCTGGTGCGACGTGATCCACTCGACCCCGCGCGAAACCTGCGCCGAGATCGCCCGGCACTCGCTCGACGACGCGCTGACCTGGCTGCACGAGACCCGGGGCACGTCGCTCGAATCGCTGGCCTGGGGCGACATGCACCAGGCCACGCACGATCACCCGGTGCTGGGCGACGTGCCGCTCCTGCGCTATTTCGTCAACATCCGCCAATCGACCAGCGGCGGCGACAACACCCTCAACCGCGCCAAGACGGCGGGAAAAGGCCCCAACCCCTTCCGCAACGTCCACGGCGCGGGCTTTCGCGGCGTCTATGATTTCGCCGATCCCGACAGTTCGGTGTTCATCATCTCCACGGGTCAGTCCGGCCATGTCCTGAGCCGTCACTACGACGACATGGCCACCCTGTGGAGGCGCGGCGAATACATCCCCATGTCCCTCGACACCAACCTCGCCCGCGCCGCCTCGGTCGGCGTGACAAGGCTTGTGCCGAAGGGGGAGTGAGGGGATGGGTTTGCTCCACCCAACAGCCGCCTCACCTGAGACCAACGATAGGGCAGCGCCCGACCCGGGGTGGGCGAGAAGCGCCCGCCGTCACGCCAAAGGCGTGCCTTCGGCACGACGGGGCGGGTCGGGCGCTGCCCGGGCTGCAAGCAGCCCGGGCGGGGTCAGCGAGTCGCAGCGGGCGGGGAACGGTCGGTCGCTTCGATGATGTCTGACCAGATTAGTCATCCATCAAGGGCCTACTCTGAGGGGTTGGGGCGTTTGACCTGCCCCTTTTTTCAGGGCCACCCTTAAGTCGAGCCTGTTCTCCTTCTGTTTGCCATCATTCGGCGGCGTGAGCAATGGGCGCAGGCGCGGAGCCATCAGGTAGCTCAAGCGGCTGCGCCCATTGTGTTTTGTCGAAGGGCCTCGCGGCTGCGAATTCCTCCGGTGTTTGATACTTCAGGCTGCTGTGCGGGCGCTCTGTGTTATAGTCGATCCTCCAGTCCTCGATGAGTTCACGGGCTTCACCGATGCTGGTTGGGTATTCTTCCCGGTATCGCCCGTTGAAGCTTTCGATATAAGCGTTCTGGGTCGGCTTGCCGGGGTCGATGAAATAGGGCTG
>JAABTV010000044.1 GCA_011389685.1 Paracoccaceae bacterium | reverse complement strand
GTATGCACTTGTGGCCTATCCGAATCGTGAGAAACCCGTCATAAGGGGCCTCACCCCGAAAATGCAAGACCAATAAAAAGGACGAAACATGAAGGATTTCGTTGACGGCACGGCCTTCAATAATGAGCAAGGCAACCGTGCACGTAAACTGTTTGCAGCCGTTGTACTGGCTGCTCTGGATGATGCTATTGCCGATGACAAGAAATATGGCAACGGCCCGGAACAGATCGCCCGTTGGGCGCGCTCGCGCGATGGGCGCGAGGTTCTGAGTTGTGCCGGGATCGACCCCAACGAGCGCGTTGTGAAGGGTCTTATGGAATTCGTGTCGAAGGGCGTGCGCACTTCGGTCGCGCTCTCGCGTGAAGAAAGCGAGCGCCGTCACGCCGCAGCCGCCGAACAAGCCGAAGCGGCCTGAAGCGCGGCGCGAAAAGATCCATGAGAGTTTGAAACCGGCTTTCGCAGACACGCGGAGGCCGGTTTGCTTTTCGGCCGGATGGGTTTCGACCTGTGCGGACGGGTATCGCGCGCGCACACGTCGATCCTTGACCGGTTGCTCCACGGCACGACAGGCCGGATTCGCCCCCGAAACCTGTAACACCGCTCACGCGCGGGTCAGTGCGGGGCCGTGGGGGCCGGGCATCAGGGGCCTGCGCGCAGATCCGGCGATCACGTTTCGCAGGATTTTCGCCACCGGCGCCGTGATCCGTGAGTGATGTTTCAGGGCCGGTCTATCGCGCCCCTCTCAAAGCATTGACAAGACACTGAAAAACCAGCGTCCCGCCGGGCAGGGGCACGATCCGGCGCGCGCCTCGCATCCGCGCACGGCGCGGTGAGCGCAGATGTTTTGAAATCCGTCCCGGCAAGGCGCATCCTGGGTGCAGATCAAGACAGATCGACAAACAGATCAAGAAACCCGAAAGGACCACGACATGAAACTCGAACTTGCAACCCTCGCCACCACCATCGCTCTCGCCACCGGCGCCTCGGCCATGGTCGGCCCCTACGAGCGCGCCGTGAACGAGGACGAATCCGGGCTCTTCACCCAAGGCGCAGAGGCCCGGGCCAGCACCACGAGCCACAGCGACAGCCCCGTGCTCGGCTTTACCCGCGACGGTGTGAAACAGGTCACCTTGTTCTCGGCCGATGCCGACGCCGAGCGCCAGTTCAACGGCTACGAGGGCCGGTAACCCCGCACCCACAAGCCGAAAAAGCGCCCGGGAATGCCCGGGCGCTTTCGTTTCAAGTCTTTCCTGATACCGCCTTCGGCTTCAATCCAGTTCATGCGCCGCCAGTGCACGATGAATCTCACGGCGCACAAGCTTGCGCACATTGCGTGTGATCCGTTCACCCAAGGTGCCCTGAAGTTCCTGGCGCACGATGTCGGCCACCATTTCACGTAGCATCTCTTCGTCGATCAGGGTCGAATCCGCTCCGAAAAGATCGACATTCTCTTCGGTCGCCTCGGGCTCCTCGCCCGCTCCGGCATCTTCCCGGGCCGCGATGTCGGACGCCAGACCTTCAGATGGCGTCTCGCCCCACTCTCGGGTCACCGCGTCCGATTCCTCGACACGTCCTTCCGGAATTTCGGGCGACGCGTCGTCGGTTTCGGACACATGCGAGAAAACAGGCTCGGGTGCGGCTCCGACATCGCTGTCGGTGACCTCGACAAGCTCGGCCTCGTCCACTTCGTTCAACCGGTCCCCGGCCTCGACACGCTCAGTTGCGTGATCGGTTTCCGTGTCATCCTGGACATGATCCTCCCAAGCCAGCGTTTCGACCGGCGAATCAGCAAAGTAGGCATCCTCACCGTCACCATCAGGCTCCCAATCGCCCTCTTGCCGGGCAACCACCGTTTCCAGTTCGGCAATCCGCGCTTTCAGGCTCTCGCCTGATCCGGCTTCGAGCGATGATGCATCAGCGGCAGAGGCCGTGTCCAATGTGGCATCGGCTTCATCGCGAGTGGCCCGGGCCAGCGCTTCGTCCAGAGCATCCTTGACCACGCTTTCCAATGCAACGGCCAACCCGTGACCATCATCGGTTTCCACGCCATCCGGTTCGACGGGGCCGGCGGTGACCGCATCCACTTCGTCGGGCTGTCTGGCTGCCGCTGGATCCGCATCGTCCTCGGGAACCGGATCCGGTTCGGGCACCCGAAGGGCGGGTGTCAATACGAGCGGGTCACCCTGCGCGACCGACGCTTCGAGCGCATCGGGTGCTTTGGTCTTGTCCTCGGATATCTGCGCCTTTTGCCGTCCGGTCGGGCGGGTTGCCGCACTGCGCCCGTTTTCGGACACAAGCCGCCGGATGGAGGACAGGACATCCTCGATTTCCACATTTGTCACGGGATCTGTCATGCCATTTTACCACTCTGCCTCATCGCCGAGTGTAACCCGGCGACAAGATTCCCACAACAGATAGGGCGCGTTTTAAGCGTCTTGCCCCTATTGCTTGCTCAGAGAACGCAACACCTTGTCAAGTTGCTGGCCTTGCCGCGACCGCTTGGCCGGGGCATTCTTGACCAGATTGTAATAGGCTGCGGGATCATAGCGCGGCACCTGCAGGTTTAGGCGTTCGGCGGTCAGGTTGCCCATGGAGGACAGAAGATTATAGGCCGCGACATGCTCATCCACCATGGCAGAAGCGAGGTTCGTCTGTGCGTCCAGCAACTCCTGTTCGGCGTTGAGCACATCGAGCGTCGTGCGTGCCCCAAGGGTCGCTTCTTCACGCACACCCTCAAACGCCTCGCGCGCCGCGCGGACCTGACGGTTGCTGGCCACCCGGCTGGCGCGGGCGACCTGAAGCCGGGCCCATGCGTTGCCCACGGCAAGGGCGATGTTGTATCGCACGACATGCAGGCCCGCGCGCGCTTGGTCGCGACGTGCCATTGCCTGCCGGGCCAAGGCGCTCAATCGCCCGCCCTGATAGATCGGCCCGCCGATCTCGACCCCGATGCTGCCCCCGTTGGAGAACCCCCTGTCATCGAGGCTCTGGGTCAGACCATAGCGCCCGGTCAGCTTCACCTGCGGCTTCATTGCCGCCTCGGCGGCGAGAATGGACAGTTCACTTGCCGTCACCTCATGGCGCACCTTGAGCATTTCAGGATGGGTCCGCACCGCCACCGCCTTGGCCGCGTCGAGGGATTTCGCGGTCTCCGGCACCCGACCCAGGCCGCTCAGCCGCCGGGGCCTGTGCCCGACCGCGGCCAGGAATTCCTCGTTTGCCTGCGCAAGCTGCCCCTGCGCCGCGGCCAGTGCCGCGCGGGCCCCGGCCAGCCGGGCCTCGGCCAGTGACACATCGGTGCGCGTCACCTCCCCGACCTCGAACCGGTCTCGCGCAGCGCGTTGTTGTTCGGTGATCACCCGCACGTTGTTCTGACGCAGCCGCACGAATTCAGTCTGGCGCTGGACCTCGAAATATGCCACCGCCGCGCGCAAGAGCACCTGTTGCTCGGCCGCCACAAGGGCCTGCCGCGTCGCCAGCACGGTTTCCTTCTGAACGTCGATTCCGATCTGGCTGCGCCCGAAGTCGTAAAGCAGAAGCTCGGCGGCCAATCCGATCGTCGCATCGGTATCGGACGACGCCCGCGAAGTGGCCATTGTCGCCGGGTTGAAACTGCGCCCGCGCGAATGGGTCACATCCGCCGACCAGTTCAGAATGGGGCGGAGCGCCGACACCGCGATTGCCACATCCTCATCGGCGGCCCGCAAGAGTGCGCGGTTCTGCTCGACCAGCCCGTTGTGCTGATACGCCGCCGCCATGGCGTCGGCCACCGTTTCGGCGCGGACAGCATTCGCTGTGACCATTGGCACCGCAAGGGCCAGTGCCGCCGCCAAGACCAGCCGTACAAAGGGTTTCCGTTTCGTCGCGATCCGCATCCTGCCGCTCCTGTCCCGCGTTATGGTTTCACCAATGGTGCCTTCAGAGTCTGAATTCCGGGCGCTTCTCGAATCCCGGCAACACCGGCGCCCCGGCATCGAAAGCGTATCGCCAGTTCATCCGCCCATCGATCTTGTATCCTATCCGCATCTGGCCCAGACCGCCTTTGCCGTCGAACAGGACCGCCATGCGGCCACCGTCCTTCAACTGATCGGTCAGCGCTTGCGGCAAATGCGCCACAGCACCTTGAAGAGTAATCACATCGTAAGGCCCATGCCGGGCCGCACCTTCGGTCAATGGTCCTTCCTGAAGAACCACGTTGTCCACACCGGCCTCGACCAGATTGGCCTGCGCCTGCTTGGCCAGACTCGGGTCCCCCTCCAATACGACCACGGCCTCGGCCATGCGTGCAATCACCGCCGCCGAATAGCCCAGCCCGGACCCGATATCGAGGATCAGTTCGTCATTATGGATGTCCAGCGCATCAAGCATCTTTGCCAGTGTCCGTGGGTCAATGACGACGCGATTGCCCCCAAGGCCGATATGTTCGCCCATATATGCCACTTCGCGTTTGTCGTCGGGCACGAAGAGTTCACGAGGAACAGTCAGCAGAGCCTCGATTATCGGGTATTTCGTGACATCCGAAGGGCGGATCTGAGTGTCCACCATCACCGTACGGCGCATGCCGAAATCTGTCATGGTCAAAGCCTGTCAATAGCTGCCGGTTTCCTTTCGCTCACTTTGGCACATCTCGTGGGTGGCGGCAATGTCTGCTGCACTGCATGCGATGGCGACGACCGGCCACGTTTCTCCGAGTCACCCGCGCGGTCGCCAGTGTTCCGGGGGCGGTATCAAGGTCGGGAATTTCAGGCAGCGACGGGGCCGGGGAAGTGACAAGCAACGCGGGTCGGACCCTTGTCTTCCAGATCGGGCTGAACCTCGCGGCAGATGTCTTGCGCGCGCGGACAGCGGTCGGCAAAGGCACAGCCCGGCGGCGGGTTGATCGGCGATGGTGGATCGCCCGAGATCTTGAGCGGTCGGACATAGCCCTTTGACTTGCGCCGCGCCAGCGATGGCGCGGCAGACAGAAGCGCCTGCGTGTAGGGGTGTTGGGCCGAGTCGAACAGCGCGGCGCGGCTGGCCTTTTCGACGATCTTGCCCAGATACATCACTGCCACGTCGTCACAGACATGGCGCACCACGCCGAGGTCATGGCTGATCAGCAGGTAGCTGAGCCCCAATTCGTCCTTGAGCCGGGCCAGCAGGTTGAGGATCTGCGCCTGAATCGCTACGTCGAGCGCCGAGACGGGTTCGTCGCAGACCAGGAGCTTGGGGTTGGTGGTGAGCGCGCGGGCGATCGAGATCCGCTGGCGCTGCCCGCCCGAGAACTGGTGCGGGAAGAGGCTGAGCTGATCCGGGCGCAGGCCGACGAGTCGAAAGAGGTCGCGCACGCGGGTGGTGCGCTCTTCCATCGTGCCCATTTCCATCAGGTCCATCGGTTCGCGCACGATGTCGATCACGCGTGCACGGGGGTTGAGCGAGGAATAGGGGTCCTGAAATATCAGCTGGACGTTGCGCCTGTGGGCGCGCATTTCGTCGTTGGACAAGGTGAGAAGATCCTGCCCTTCGAACAGCACCTGGCCGCTGGCTGCCTCGGTCAGGCGGATCGCGGCCATGGCGGCGGTGGTCTTGCCCGAGCCGCTCTCACCGACGATGCCAAGCGCGCGGCCCTTTTCGAGCGTGAACGAGACCTGCCGCACCGCTTCGAGCGTGGGGCGTGGACCAAAGAGCCCCTTGCGCGGCATGGCGAAACGCACGGTGAGGTCGCGGACATCGAGAAGCGGGGTCATATCCGGCCCTCCTCGACGCCATGGCAGGCGGCAGGGTGGTGGCCATGGTTTGCGAGGAGCGGTTTTTCGTGGCGGCAACGGTCATTGGCGTGCTCGCAACGTTCGGCAAAGGCACAGCCTGCGCCCAGAAGGTGCAGCGGCGGCACGACACCGGGAATTTCCTTGAGCGCGTGATCTTCACGCCCGAGCGCGGGAATGCAGTCGATCAGCCCGCGCGCATAGGGGTGTTGCGGGAAATCGAGCACATCGTCGGCATGGGCCTCCTCGACGATGCGCCCGGCATACATCACCGCAACCCGATCGGCCATTTCCGAAATCGCGCCCATGTCATGGGTGATCAGGACGATCGCGGCGCCGAAATCGCGCTGGATCTCGTTCAGGAGGTCGAAGATCTGGGCCTGTACGGTCACGTCCAGCGCAGTGGTGGGTTCGTCCGCGATCAGCACCTTGGGTCGGCACGAAACCGCCATGGCGATCATGACCCGCTGGCGCATCCCGCCCGAAAGCTGGTGCGGGTAATCGCGGGCGCGCGCAGCAGGCGAAGGGATGCCGACCCGGTCGAGCAGGGCCACCGCATCCTTGAACGCCCGGTCGGCGCTGACCTTCTGGTGAAGCATGATCGCCTCGGCGATCTGGTCGCCCACGGTAAAGACCGGGTTGAGCGAGGTCATCGGTTCCTGAAAGATCATGGCGATGTCGGCACCGCGCATGGCGCGCATCCGGGCGGGGCTGGCGCCGACCAACTCTTCGTCCGCGAGCCGGATCGAGCCGCCGGCGATCCGTCCCGGGGGCATCGGGATGAGACCCATCGTGGCCAGCGCGGTGATCGACTTGCCGCAGCCGGATTCACCCACCACGCCCAGGGTCTCGCCCGCGTTGACATGGAGCGATACGCTGTCAAGCGCGGTGACCTGTCCGTAGCGGGTGTTGAAGGTGACTTTGAGGTCGCTGATGTCGAGAAGCGCCGTCATCACCGCTCCCTCAGTTTCGGGTTGAAGGCGTCATTGAGCCCGTCGCCGATGAGGCTGACGGCGAAGACGGTGAGGAAGATCGCAAGGCCGGGGAAGGTCACCGGCCACCAGGCATCGAGGATGTAGTCGCGGTTGGCGCCGATCATCAGGCCCCAGCTCATCACGTTGGGATCGCCCAGCCCGAGAAAGCTCAGCCCGGCCTCGAACAGGATCGCGATGCCGATGGTCAGGGTGGCAGACACGATCAGCGGCGGCATGGCATTGGGCAGGATCACCTTCCAGATGATCCGCTTGTTGCGCGCACCGATGGCACGGGCGGCGGTCACGTATTCCAGCTCCTTGATCTTGAGGAATTCGGCCCGGGTGAGGCGCGCGGTCTGCGGCCACGAGACCACGCCGATGGCAAAGGCGATGGTCCAGAGCGAGGGCGAGAACAGCGTGACCAGCACCATCGCGAACAACAATGCCGGCAACACCTGAAAGAACTCGGTGATGCGCATCAACAGGTTATCGACCCAGCCGCCATAAAACCCGGCCAGTGATCCCAGCGTGATGCCGATGACCATTGTGATCGCGGCGGCGGCAGCGCCGACGGCGAGGGTCGGGCCGCCACCGGTCAGCAACCCGGCCACGAGGTCGCGACCGAGATAATCGGTGCCGAGCGGAAACTCGGGCGTGACGCCCGGGGGCTCGTGCGGCGCCCAGACGACATTGTAGGGGTCGCCGGAATAGAAGAACGTGCCATAGAGCGTCGCGAGCACGATGAAGGTCAGGATCACCACGCCGGCCAGCGCGGGCACGTTGCGCCGAAACATGCGCCAGGCTTCGAGCGTGGGGGATTCAGCCTTGTAATCGGGCGTATCGGTCATGATTTGCCTCTCAGCCGGGGATCGGCCCAGCGATAGGATATGTCGGTGAGGATATTGGCGATGACGACCATGGCCGAGGCAAAGAACAGCACGCCCATGATGGTCGGATAATCGCGGCGCAGGATCGAATCGAACGCGAGCCGCCCCATGCCGGGCCAGTTGAACACCGTTTCGACCAGCAGGGCGCCAGAGATGAGGTTGCCGAATTGCAGGCCCGCGACGGTGAGGATCGGCAATGCCGCGTTGCGCAGCGCGTGCTTGAAGAGCACCGTCTTTTCCGCCGCCCCCTTGGCGCGGGCGGTGCGGATGTAGTCCGAGCCCAGAACCTCCAGCATGGAGGCGCGCGAAAGCCGCGCATATTGCGCAAGGTAGATGATGGCGAGCGTGAAGGCGGGCAGGACGAGGTGATGGGCGATGTCGAGCGTCTTGGTAAAGACATCGGCACCGCGCAGCCGGACCGACTGCATGCCCTCGGCCGGGAAGAAGGGAAAGACCGAGGCAAAGAGTATGATCAGCATGATCCCGGTCCAGAACACCGGCACGGCATAGCCGATCGTGGCAAAGACCGAGACAAAGCCCGACATCACCCCGTTGGGTTTGCGCGCGGCGATAACGCCGAGAAACACGCCGATCAGGATCGACAGGATCTGTGCCGTGATCACCAGAAGGATGGTCGGGCCGATACGCTGCGCGATCAGCGATGCAACGGGTTGGTTGAAGAAGAAGCTTTCGCCCATATTGCCCCGCAGCACGTTGCCGACATAGATGCCAAGCTGCACGATCAACGGTTTGTTGAGGCCGTATTCCTCGCGAATGCTTTCGAGCATCTCCTCGGTGGCGCCGCCCATTTCACCGGCAATGACCGTCGCGGGATCGCCGGGGGCCAGCCGGATCAGGAGGAAGTTGAGCACGACCACGCCGAGCATCAGGACAAGCCCGTAGCCGACCCGGCGGAGAAGAAAGGAGGAACTCATGCGGCGTTCTTTCGGGATCTAGGGCGCGCTGCGGGAGCACAGGCTGCCGGTCGTATCTCGGGGTGCCCGGAGGGGGTGGGCGCCGGGGTCACGCCCCGCCACAGTGTGGAATCTGCGGCGGAGCGAGGCTTGGGTTACTCAGACCATTCGAGACGGTCCATCGGGTGCATGGTGCCCCAGATGCCCTTGGGCGGGTTCATCAGCCGCTTGTCATAGGCGGTGTGATAGGGCGTGGCGTTGATGAAATAGATCGGCACGTCCTGCGCGATGATGTGCTGGAACCGCGAGTAGAGATCCTTGCGCTTGTCTGGGTCCTGTTCGACCGCCGCGGCGTTCAGGATCGCGTCAACCTCTTCGTTGCAATAGCTCTGGGTGTTGGACCAGATCACGCCCTGCCGGATGTTCGAGCACAGATATGTGCGGTGGACACCGATCACCGGATCGCCCCAGTTGAACACAACGTCCATGGTGAGTTCGAAATCATGACCGCCAACACGGCCCGCCCATGTCGGGAAATCCGGTGCTGCCCGCACGGTCAGGTCGATGCCGATCTTCTTGAGCTGCGACTTGAGATATTCGGCGACCGATTGCTGCTGTTCCTTCGGGCCGGGGATAAAGTCGATGGTGAGTTCCATCCCGTCGGCGAAACCGGCTTCGGCCATGAGGGCATTGGCCTTGTCGAGGTCGATGTCGTAGGCTTCGATCGTCTCGTCGAAGAAAGGCGAGCTTTCGATGATCGGCCCACGCTGTTGCGTGGACACGCCACGATGCAGCGCCTTGGTGATGAAGTCTCGGTCGGTCGCATAGGCGATGGCCTGACGGACACGCACATCGCTGAGTTTCTCGCTTTTCGTGTTGAAGGCCAGCCAGTTGATCGGACCGACCGCGGCATACCCTTCGTCGGTGATCGTCAGGTGATCGGCTTTTTCGAGCCGCTTGATTTCCTGGCTGCCGGCCATGAAGGGATACATGTCGAAGTCGCCATTCTCCATCGCGATCAGAAGCGATGACGGATCCTTGACCATGCTGATGATGATCTCGTCAAGCTTGGGGCGCCCGTCGATGAAGAAATTCGGGTTCTTCTTGAGGATGATCGCCTCACCGGCCGTGAACTCTTCGAGCATGAAGGGACCAGACCCGACCGGTGCGCTGTTGGCGGGGTGCGATTTCACGTCCTGCCCGTCGCCGAAGACATGTTTGGGAATCACCGGTGCCAGCGCCGGGGAAAGCGCGAGCAACAGCGCCGGGTGCGGCTGGCTGAGCCTGATTATGGCGGTATGCGCGTCGGGGGTTTCGATCGTCTCCACCGGGGCGAACATCGACTGGAAAGGGTGGTTCTCCTTGGTCGTCATGATCGAGAAGGCAACGTCCTCGGACGTGACCGGTTCGCCGTCATGAAAGGTGGCGTTCTGCACCAGGTTGAGCGTGACCGACAGGCCGTCATCGCTGACTTCCCAGCTTTCGGCGAGATAGGGTTGCGGTTCCCAGTTTTCGTCATAGCGCAGCGGCGAGGCGAAAAGCTGGGTCGAGGGGACGGCGGTGGCGATACCCGACTGCACCGCGCCGTTGAGGTGGCGCGGCACCTGGGTCGAGCCGATGACGAGGGTGCCACCTTCGGCGAAGGCGGGCACCGCTCCGAGCGCGCCAGCTGCGATGGCCGCGGCGCCCAAAAGGCGTGTAAGATGTTGCATGGAAGGTCTCCCGATTGGTCTATGACATGTGTTTTCTTTTTATCGTATCATTGTTAGCCATGACCTAAGGCACAGAAAACAGTGTTTTCTGGATAGAGAAAGCATATAAAATGGGCCTAAAGGGTGGCGGACCGATCGGTCTCGCCCAGGAGCAGATGATCGAACCCGCCATTCGCGCCGAGGTCGGTCACGATCTTGAGCACCGCCTGCACCATGGCCGACCGCAACGACCCCGACGTACAAGACACGCCGAATTCGGGCGATGGGACATCACCGCGCAGGGGGCGGACAACATAGCCGTTCTGGCCCGACCGGTCGTTCGGACCACAGATGTTGAGAAGCGAGTACCCGAAATCGGCGGCCACGAGCCCGCGCAGCACCGACGAGGACTTGGTGCGATGCACGACGTTGGGGCGCAGCCCGTGTGACGAGAAAATCTCGCGAAAGTAACGCTCGGTGGTGGGGAGATCGAGCAGAATCATCGGCAGGTCCGCCAGTTCCTCCAATGCCACGGAATCGTCGAGCGCCAATGGCGAATTCTGCGGCAGAAGCGCCCATGGGCGGGCGTGGAACAGTGGTGTGAAGGGCATTTTCTCGGGCGTGTTGCGGCGATAGGTCAGGGCCAGATCGACCGAACCGGTATGCAATAAGTCGCTGATCGTCTGCATGTCGCCCTCCTTCAGATCGATCCTGATCGAGGGATAGGCCTGTGCCACGTTCCGCAGGACCGGTGGCAGGACATGCGGTGCGCTGGGTGCGTAGCAGGCGAGGCTGAGCGTACCGGAGGGACTGCCGGACAGCGACATGAGTTCCGATTCGAACACCCGCGCCTGTTCGAGAAACCCGGTGACAAGAGCGCCAACCCGGCGGCCGGTGTCGGTGGGCACGAGGCCCTTGGCCGGAATCCGGCGGAAAAGTTCGGTTCCGGCATGCTGCTCCACCGAGTCGATGGCCGCGGTGATCGAGCTTTGCGAGATGTTCATCTCGATCGCGGCGCGGGCGATCGAACCGCTCCGCAAGACGGCATCGAAATAGCGCAACTGTTTGAGCGTGAAATGCATCAGGATACCCTTGCACCATTAAATCGGGTTTATCCAGACAGTAAAACCATTTTCCCGCAGGGCAAGCCGGGGCGTAACCTTTCGCCAAGAAGAAAGGACAGCAGCCATGGCCGAGATTTCCGTCTTCCGGGCGCGCAAGATCATCACGATGGACCCGAACCGCCCGGAAGTGACCCATGTGGCCGTGTGCGAGGGGCGGATTCTGGCCGTGGGGGGCGCCGATTGTGCCGATCAATGGGGCGAGGTGGTGCATGATGACAGCCTCGCCCATGCCGTGCTCATGCCCGGATTTGTCGAGGGGCATAGCCACATGGCCGAAACCGTGTTCTGGGATTATGCCTATGCCGGCTTTCATGACCGCATCGACCCGGACGGGCGGCTCTGGCGCGGCAAGACCGATATCGAGACGGTGATCGCCGATCTGTGCGCGCATCTCGACACCTTGCCCGGGGATGCGCCCCTGATCGCCTGGGGGTTCGATCCTATTTTTCTCGAAGGTGAGCGGCTCAACCGTGATCACCTCGACCGGGTGAGCGGTGAGCGCCCGGTGGTGGTGCTGTTCTCGTCGGGGCACCTGATGTGCGTGAATTCGAAGGCGCTCGCGGCGGTCGGCTATGACCGCGAGAGCAATATCGAAGGGGTGATGCGGCGCGCCGATGGCGAACCCTTGGGCGAGTTGCAGGAAATGGCGGCGATGTTTCCGGTGATGCGGCGGATGGGGATGGACACGCGCACGCTGTCGCATAGGCCTGATCATGTTGATGCTTTCGGGCGGATTTGTGTGCGGGCCGGCGTGACCACCGCGACTGATCTGTTCGCGATGATGACGGAAGAGACCGCGCAATCATTGATTTCGGCCACGGCGGCGCCGGATTATCCGGTGCGGGTTGTTCCGGCGATCTCGACGATCCATTCTTCGGTAGAAGAGGTGAAAGCGCAGGTCGATGCGCTGGTCGCGCAGAACCATGACAAGCTGCGCATCGGGGCGGTCAAGCTGATGACCGATGGGTCGATCCAGGGTTATAGCGCGCGGGTGAAATGGCCCGGATATGTGGGCGGTCAGCCCAACGGCATATGGAACATGGCCCCCGAGGAGATTTTCCGCACCTGCGAGATGATGCAGCAGGCGGGCATCCAGATGCATATCCACACCAATGGCGACGAGGCCAGCGAGGTGGTGCTGGATGCGCTGGAGGCGGCGGCGCGCAAGCATCCCTGGCCCGGCGCGCGCCATGTGCTGCAACATGCGCAGATGATGGGCCCGGCGCTGTTTGCCCGCGCGGCGGAACTGGGGGTCTGCGTGAACCTTTTTGCCAATCATATCTGGTATTTCGGCGACCAGCACGCGGCGCTGACCATTGGCGAGGATCGCGCGGCGCGGATGGACGGGTGCCGCTCGGCGCTGGATGCGGGGGTGCATCTGGCGATTCATTCGGATGCGCCGGTCACACCCATGGCGCCGCTCTTCACCGCGTGGTGCGCGGTCAACCGAGTGACCGCTTCGGGGCGGGTGCTGGGCGCGGCGCAGCGGATCAGCGTGGCTGAGGCGCTTTACGCGATCACCATGGGCGCGGCCTATACGCTCAAGATGGATGCGGAAGTGGGCAGTATCGAGGCCGGGAAACGCGCGGATTTCGCGGTTCTGGGCGACGATCCGACAGCCGTGGATCCGATGGGGCTCAGGGATGTTCCGGTCCTCGGCACGGTCACGGGTGGGAAACTCAACCTGCTGTGAAGATTGACGAAAGAGAAAGGCAGAAGATGTCAGGCATAAAAGTCTACAGGGCGCAAAAGATCATCACCATGGACCCGAACCGACCCGAAGCCAGCCATGTCGCGGTGCGGGATGGGCATATCCTTGCGGTGGGGCGCGCGGATTGCGCCGACCAGTGGGGCGAGGTCAGCCATGATGACAGGTTCGCCGACGCGGTGCTGATGCCCGGGATGGTCGAAGGCCATGCGCATATGATGTCGGGTGCGATGTGGGATTTCGCCTATGCGGGCTTTCACGACCGGATGGACCCCAAGGGCCAATGGTGGAAGGGCAAGCCCGACGTGGCCGCGGTGGTGCGTGATCTGGGCGACTACGAGAAGGGACTCGAGGCGGGAAAGCCGCTGATCGGCTGGGGGCTCGACCCGATTTTTTTCGAGGGTGAGCGGCTGTCGCGGTACCATCTCGACCAGATCAGCACCGAGCGTCCGGTGGCGATCATGTTCTCGAATTTCCACCTGATGTGCGTCAACTCCAAAGCCCTGGAGATGGCCGGATATGACGCCGCGACCAATGCCGAAGGGGTGGTCAAGGGTGCCGATGGCACGCCTACGGGCGAGTTGCAGGAAATGGCTGCGATGTTCCCGGTGATGCGCAGATTGGGGATGGATTTCAGGGGGTTGAGCCAGACGCCCGAGGCGATCCAATCCTATGGAGAGGTCTGCATGCGGGCCGGTGTGACCACGGTGACGGACCTTTATTCGCAGATGGAGGAGGACGATCTGGGCAGCCTTCTGGCGGTGACGTCGGGCGAGGATTTCCCTGTGCGGCTGGTGCCGGTGCTGGGCGTGGCGGGGACGGACCCCGACCAATCAGCACAGCGCGCGCTGGCGCTCAAGGCAAAATCCACCGACAAGCTGCGCCTGGGGGCGGTGAAGGTGATGACCGACGGCTCGATCCAGGGCTGGACGGCGCGGGTCAAGTGGCCCGGCTATGTCGGCGGGCAGCCCAACGGGATCTGGAACATGGCGCCCGACGAAATCCACCGCATGGTCGAGGTGATGCAGGCGGCGGGTGTGCAGATGCATCTTCACACCAATGGTGACGAGGCCAGCGAGGTGGCGATCGAGGCGATCGCCGAGGCCGAACGGAAACACCCCTGGCCGGGCGCGCGGCATGTGCTGCAGCATTGCCAGATGATGGGGCGCGACCAGTTCGAACGCTGCGTCGAGCTGGGCATTTGCACCAATATTTTCTCCAATCATATCTGGTACTTCGGCGACCAGCACGCGGCGCTCACGCTGGGCGAGACCCGCGCGCAGCGGATGAACGCGGCGCGTATGGCGCTCGATACGGGCGTGCATGTGGCGATCCATTCGGATGCGCCGGTGACGCCGTTGGGGCCGCTTTTCACCGCGTGGTGCGCGGTCAACCGGCAGACCATGTCGGGCCGTGTGCTGGGCGAGGCGCAGCGGATCACGGTGCCTGAGGCGCTTTACGCGATCACGATGGGGGCGGCCTTCACGCTCAGGATGGATGCGGAAGTGGGCAGTATCGAGGCCGGCAAACGGGCCGATTTCGCGGTGCTGGGCGATGATCCGACCGCTGTTGCGCCCGAGGCGCTGAAGGATGTGCCGGTGCTGGGAACGATCACGGGCGGGGTGGCGCATCTGGCGTGATCGGGGCCGTGCGCACCGGACCATGCCGCGCCGTTCGATGGGGTTAACGCCGGCGCGAGGCGGCAAATCCGGGGGGTGACATCCGGCTGCCGCCCGGCTGTCCCCCGGCTGCCGGGTGTTTGTCAAGATCTTGTTCATGAATCCGGTTAACCGGGCGCGCGGTGGCCGGTTTCAGACCGGAGCGGCTGCGGTCGGAGGGTGTGCGTGGGTCTGGAAGGAATTGCCGACCATCGCGATCAGGGCGTCGGGGTCGGAAATCTCGATCCCATCCGGAACCGTGCGGACACCATACTCCCGCAGCTTGGCAAGAGCGCGCGACAGGCTTTCGGGCTGGAGACCGAGATAGAGGGCGACGAGATTCTTGTGTAACGGCAGCCGGACCATGAGGCGCCCGTTTCGGACCTGGCATGGCGCAGCAGGAAACAGGCCAGGCGCCGGAAAAGATCTTGAGGGTTTCGAGCCGTTGCAGGAGCGTGTCGTTCTGTTGGAACGCTGCACATCATTTCAGCGGACCACTTTAGCCCATGTCGTGTTTGATCGGAAACACCCGCCCCGGCTCAAGGCCGGGGCGGGTCGGCTTGAATCCGTTCCGGTGCGACATGCCATGGGATCGCATCTCCGAAGCCCGAATCGGTGCGCATGGTCTGACAGATCGAGCGTGCCGAAACCGAGAGGATCGTGCAGTCGGTGGCCGCTTCGGCGGCGGCGCTGCGCGGACGCACCCACGATTTGCGGGCACGCGGCGGTTCGTGTTCTCAGACCGTGATCGGTTCGAGCACCTGCGGTTCGATGACCTCCACGCCGGGCAGGCCGGCGGCGAGGTCGGAGGCGTCCTGTTCGAGCAGCGGGAAGGTGCGGTAATGGCCGGGGATCACCGTCTTGAAGTCGAAATAGCGCCTGGCGGCCCAGGCCGCGGCTTTCATGTCCATGGTGAAATGCCCGCCCGCGCTGAGGATGCCGATATCGGGTTTGTAGTAATCGCCCATCCAGTCCATGTCGGCCATGATGTCGGTATCGCCCGAGGCATAGATCACGTGGCCTTCGGCGGCGATCATGAAGCCGACCTCGGAGCCGGCGCCGCGCGGGCCTTCGGGGGTGGCGAAGCTGTTGGAATGCGAGGCCGGAACCATCGAGACCTTGACGCCGTTGAGATCGACGGTGCCGCCCTTGTTGAAGCCTTCCGCCTCGATGCCCTCGTTCTCGGCGTAGTGGCTCATGATGTCGAACTGGCCATAGGCCGGCACGCCGAGCTTGCGGCAGAGCGGCAGGATGTCGGCGACGTGGTCGAAATGGCAATGGGTGAGCAGGATATGGGTGGCGCCCTGCACGGCCTCGTCATGGCGCTCCTCGGGGAGCATCGGGTTGCCGGTGAGCCAGGGGTCGATCAGGAGGACCTGTTCGCCGGTTTCGATGCGCCATGAGCCGTGTCCGAGCCAGATGATGTTCATGAGATGCCTCCCTTGGGATTCGTGTGATCAAGGGCAGGATAACATCTGTGGAGCGCTGTGCCAGTGGGCGCGGATCGGGGCCGGATCGGGACTGGCGGAACGGGACTGGCGAAACGGCGCTCCTGCTGGCGCAGATCGCCCCGCCCGCCGTCCCGTGCGCCTCCGGCGGGAGTATTTGGGGCAAGATGAAGACTGGGGCGATGCCGGAGGGGCGGCATTGTCTTGAAGGCGGGCGGTGTGGGCGCTATGAGCCGGGGGTGAGGAATTTGCCAGGAGTCGCGCATGTCGATCGACAAGGAAACCGCCGCGAAAGTGGCCAGGCTCGCCCGGATCAGGGTGGACGAGGACCGGCTGGAGTCGCTGGCCGGGGAGTTCAATGCCGTGCTGGGCTTTATCGAGCAGCTGGGCGAGGTGGATGTCGAGGGGGTCGAGCCGATGGTGTCGGTGACGCCGATGCGGTTGAAGTGGCGCGCGGATGTGGTGACGGATGGCGGCATGCAGGACAAGGTCCTGTCGAACGCGCCGGATGCGCGGGAAGGGTTTTTCACGGTGCCGAAGGTGGTTGAGTGATGGCGGATCTGAATGGAATGACGATTGCCGCGGCGCGCGATGCGTTGCGTGCGGGCGAGGTGACGAGCGTGGAGCTGACCGAGGCCTGTCTGGCCGCGATCGCGGGGGCGGGGGCCTTGAATGCCTTTGTTCATCACACGCCCGAGATCGCGCTGGAGCAGGCGCGGGCGGCGGATGCGCGGATCAAGGCGGGCGAGGCGCCCGCGATGTGCGGGATTCCGCTGGGGATCAAGGATCTCTTCTGCACGCGCGGGGTGCCGTCCCAGGCGGGGTCGAAGATCCTCGACGGGTTTTTGCCGGAATATGAATCGACCGTGACGCAGAACCTTTTCGATGCCGGTGCGGTGATGCTGGGCAAGCTCAACATGGACGAGTTCGCCATGGGGTCTAGCAACGAGACCAGCGTCTATGGCGACGTGGTCAACCCGTGGCGGCGGGGTAATGACGACGCGCCGCTCACGCCGGGCGGGTCGTCGGGCGGCTCGGCGGCGGCGGTGGCGGCCGATCTGTGCCTGGCGGCGACCGGCTCCGACACTGGCGGGTCGATCCGCCAGCCCGCGGCCTTTACCGGGATCACCGGCATCAAGCCGACCTATGGGCGTTGTTCGCGCTGGGGGATCGTGGCCTTTGCCAGCTCGCTCGACCAGGCGGGGCCGATGACGAGATCGGTGCGCGATGCGGCGATCATGCTGGAGGCGATGTGCGGGCATGATCCGAAGGATTCGACCAGCGCCGATCTGCCGGTGCCGGATTTCGAGGCGATGCTGACCGGCGACATACGCGGGCGCAAGATCGGCATTCCGCGCGAATATCGGATGGAGGGCATGCCCGACGAGATCGAGGCGCTCTGGGCCGAGGGGCGCAGGATGCTGGAGGACGCGGGCGCCGAGATGGTGGATATCAGCCTGCCGCACACGAAATACGCGCTGCCGGCCTATTACGTGATCGCGCCGGCCGAGGCGTCGTCGAACCTTGCGCGGTATGACGGGGTACGCTATGGCCACCGCGCGCGGCTCGCCCAGGGGGACGGCATTACCGAGATGTATGAGAAGACCCGCGCCGAAGGGTTCGGCCACGAGGTGCAGCGCCGGGTGATGGTGGGGACTTATGTGTTGTCGGCGGGGTTTTATGACGCCTATTACAACCGCGCGCGCAAGGTGCGCACGCTGATCAAGCGCGATTTCGAAGAGGTGTTCGCGCAAGGGATTGACGCGATCCTGACGCCGGCCACGCCGAGCGCGGCCTTTGGGTTGGGCAAGATGAGCGATGCCGATCCGGTGGCGATGTATCTCAACGACGTGTTCACCGTGACGGTGAACCTGGCCGGGTTGCCGGGGATCGCGGTGCCTGCCGGGCTCGACAAGCAGGGGCTGCCGCTGGGACTGCAACTTATCGGGCGGCCATGGGAAGAGGGTGATCTGCTGAATGGCGCCTATGCGCTGGAACAGGCGGCCAGGTTTGTGGCCAAGCCCGCGAAATGGTGGTAGTGACCGCGGGCGAGTCAATGGGGCAGGGTCTGAACATGCGGTTTTTCCTTTGTGGCGCGGCGCTTGTCGCACTGGCGGCCTGCGAGCCGTCGGTGCCGGACAGTGGCGCCGGGGTTGGGTTTGGCGATTACACGGATTATCAGAAGCGGCAGGCTGCGCGCGAGGCGCAGCTGGCCGGGCAGGGCCTGCCACCGGCGCAGGCGGTGACCAGCACGCCGCTGTCGGGCACATCGACCGGCACGGGTGATGAGGGCGCGGATGTGGCCGCGGATGCGCGGGCGGTTCTCGATGCGACGCGGGTGAATTCGGGCGAGGTTCCGTTGGATGCCAGCCCGTCCAACCCGCCGCCGGAAGTCGTCAACGACCCGTCGGGCATGTCGCGCGAGAATGATTTTGGCGCGGTGGATGCGCAGCGAACGATAGAGGACGATGCGCAACTGCGGCGCCAGCAACAGTCGCAATACCAGATCATCCAGCCGACCGCCGTGCCCGTGCGCAGCGGTCCGAGCGGGCCCAATATCGTGCAATACGCGCTTTCGACCACGCATCCGAAGGGGCAGAGCGTTTATCGGCGCGGCGGGTTGAATGCGCAGGCGCGGGCCGAGCGCAATTGCGCCAAATATCCCTCGCCTGATCTGGCGCAGCTGGAATTTCTGGAAAAGGGTGGACCCGAGCGGGACCGGCTGGGGCTTGACCCGGATGGCGATGGCTATGCCTGTGGCTGGGATCCGGCGCCGTTTCGCAGGGTTCACGGGGGCTGATGATCCCGCTGGCG
Organism: Paracoccaceae bacterium; assembly: GCA_011389685.1. GTDB lineage: Bacteria > Pseudomonadota > Alphaproteobacteria > Rhodobacterales > Rhodobacteraceae > Aquicoccus. The sequence goes on along the minus strand of JAABTV010000044.1, from coordinate 12,389 downwards.
GGGGCGATCTGGCATCCATCGCCCGGCTACGGGCCGCGGCGCGAAGGGGCTCGTCCCGACATGGTGGTGATTCACTATACCGCGATGCAGAGCGCCGAGGCGGCGCTTGCGCGGTTGTGTGACCCCGGGGCCGAGGTGTCGGCGCATTACCTGATCTGCGAGCGCGGCCGCATCTGGCAGATGGTCGCGGAAGCGGCGCGCGCCTGGCATGCGGGCGCGGGGCGCTGGGGCGATGTCAGGGATGTCAATTCGCGCTCGATCGGGATCGAACTGGCGAACCGGGGCGATCATCCCTTTGGCGAAGCGCAGATGGCGGCGCTGGAAGGGTTGATGCGCGGGATCATGGATCGCTGGGCGATCCCGCCCGAGCGGGTGATCGGCCATTCCGACATGGCGCCGGGGCGCAAGGGCGATCCGGGGCGGCGGTTCGACTGGCGCCGGCTGGCGTTGCAGGGGTTGAGCGTGTGGCCCGGGCGGGCGGGGTCGGGGGATTTGCCGGGGGATTTCGCGCGCGATGCGGCGCGGTTCGGTTATCCGGTCGGGGATGTGGGCGAGGATATGATCCTCGCGGCGGTCCGGTTGCGGTTTCGGCCATGGGGCCGGGGGCCGCTCTGCGAAGCGGACCGGGCGGTGATGGCCGATCTGGCGGCGCGTTTCCCCGTTGACCGGGGCGCGCCGAGCGCCTAACTGGGATTTGCGCGGAGGGCCGGATGGCCGCGTGAGGCTTTCGGGTCTTGCGAGGAAAGTCCGGACTCCACAAGGCAACGGTGCCGGGTAACGCCCGGGCGGGGCAACCCGACGGAAAGCGCCACAGAGAACAGACCGCCACGCGCATCGCGTTGCGATGCGCCTGGTAAGGGTGAAACGGTGGGGTAAGAGCCCACCGGGGGGCTGGCAACAGCGCCCGCATGGCAAGCCCCACCGGGAGCAATGCCGAATAGAGATCGTGCGCTGGCCTGATCCGGGACCACGGTCCGGGATATCGCGGCAGGGGCTCCTTGGCCCGAGCGATCCGGGTTGGCAGCTTGAGCCTGCGGGCAATCGCAGGCCCAGAGGAATGGTCATCGGGGGCGGGGCAACCCGTCCTTACAGAATCCGGCTTACAGGCCCTCCGCGCATATCGGGTTTTCCGGTCGAATCCCGGTTGACTCGCCTGTCCTATCCCTTACAAGGCAGGCTTCAACAGATTTCGCGGGTGCAACCACGCCCGCCGCAGGAGAACAGCCATGGCGAAGCCGACCACAATCAAGATCCGCCTGAACTCGACCGCGGGCACGGGCCATTTCTACGTGACGAAAAAGAACGCACGCACCATGACCGAGAAGATGAGCATCCGCAAATTCGATCCAGTCGCGCGCAAGCATGTCGAATACAAGGAAGGCAAGATCAAGTAGGATCGCCTGACTTTATGACAGGATGGGGCCGCGCCTTCGGGGGCGGCTTTTTCTGTTCTTTGGACACGGGTGGGTGTGCCCGGCCGGTTCGGGTTATGGCTTTTCGGGAAATATCTGACACAGACAGTATGTATCGCCAATGTCCCGAGAGCGCGAAGCGCGGCCACGGTATTGGTGATTCAAGTTTTTCCCGAAAGCTTTATCGTTGCCACAAAACAAAAAGGGCCGGTCGCTGTGACCGGCCCTTTCAGCGTTGCTGTCGCGGCTGGCGCGTTATTCCTGCTGCCCCATGAACATCAGGAGAAACTGGAACATGTTGAGGAAGTCGAGATAGAGGTGCAGCGCCCCGTGGATCGCCGATTTCTCAAGCCATTCGGTATCGCCGTGCTGGGCATGGGCGAGATAGGTGCTCTTGATCTGCTGGGTGTCATAGGCGGTGAGACCCGCGAAGATCAGCACACCGATCATCGAGATCGCATACATCATCGCCGGCGATTGCAGGAACCAGTTGATGATCATCGCGACCAGAAGGCCGATCACGCCCATGATCAGGAAGCTGCCCCAGCCCGAGATGTCCTTTTTCGTGGTGTAGCCCCAGAGCGACAGGCCCGCGAAGGCGATTGCCGTCACGAGGAAGGTCTGGATGATCGAATAGGACGTGTAGAAGATGAAGATCGAGCTGAGCGAAACGCCGATCAGGGCCGCGAAGGTCCAGAAAAACAGCTGTGCCCCGGCCGCCGAGATGCGGTTGGTGAGCGCGCCGAAGGCAAAGATCATGCCCAGCGGGGCGAGCATCACCACCCAGCGCAGCGGCGAGGTGTAGATCGCGGCACCGAGGCCGGTCAGCAATTTGCCATTGCCGATCTGTCCCACGGCATTAGCGGGATCGGTCGTGACGGCAAGCCCGGCAATCGCCCAAGCCGCGAGCGCGGTGATGAGCATGCCGATGGACATCGTGCCATAGACCTTGTTCATATGGGCGCGCAGTCCTTCGTCAATCGCGGAAGAGCGGGCACCCGCCGTTGTCCGGATCGTGTTGAGTTCAGCCATCAAAGCCTCCGAGTTGCACCATTCATTCCCGGGCGCATCATGCGGCCGGGTCTTCATTTGGAATATCGGTGAGTGCGACCCGCTTTTCAAGCTTTTCCGGTCCGGAACCTGTCGAATTGACTGTTTCCGCCCGTGACTTGGCCCGCGCCTTGGCCGATGCCGGTCAGGGCGTGATCACCACCTTGCCGGTCGAGGCGCGGCTGCGCAGCAGTTCGAGCCCTTCGGCGGCGCGGTCGAGCGGCAGCACGTGGCTGACATGCGGTCTGATCCGCCCTTCGCGATACCAGTCGAGCAGGGTGGCGAGGCTTTGGGTGACGACGGAGGGGCGGAACCTGAGATAGCCGCCCCAGTAGAAGCCCAAAACGTCGACATTCTTGACCAGAAGATGATTGGCGGGGATCTGTGGCACATCGCCGCTGGCGAAACCGATGGCGAGGATGCGGGCCTCGGGGTTGCAGGCGCGCAGGGCGGCGGTGAACTGATCGCCGCCGACCGGGTCATAAACCACGTCGGCGCCGCCCAGAGCCTTGACGGCGTCGCGGATGTCCTCGGTGCGGGCGTCGATCAGGTGATCGGCCCCGGCCCGGGCGGCGATGTCGAGCTTGTCGGCCCCGCGGGCGCAGGCGATGACCCGGGCGCCCATCAGCTTGCCGATCTCGACCGCGGTGAGGCCCACGCCCCCCGCCGCGCCCAGCACCAGAAGGGTTTCGCCCGGTTGCAGCCGCGCCTTGTGATCGAGCGCGACATGGCTTGTTCCATAGGCGATCTGAAGGGCGGCGGCATCGGTAAAGGGCATCTCATCGGGGATCGGCGTGACGCGGTCGGCGGGAAAGCACCCCGTCTCGGCCAGCCCGCCCTGCCCGCCGAACACCGCGACGCGGCTGCCCGGCGCGGGACCCGCCACGCCGGGGCCAAGGGCTTTGACCACGCCTGCGACCTCCATCCCGAGGGTGAAGGGCGGGGTGGGCGTGTCCTGGTATTTGCCCTGGCTCATCAGCAGGTCGGCGAAATTCAATCCACATGCGTGGATGCGCAAAAGAATCTCTCCCTTGGCGGGTTCCGGTGTGGCAATCTCGGCCAGACGAGGTGGTGTGTCGAATTTTTCGACCTGAAAGACGCGCATGACGACAGCCTCGGATGAATGTGACGAATCCCGTGACTGGTTCGATACGCCAGTTTGAGCGGGGTTTCCATTCTTTCCATAAAACCCTGATTTTCATGTTACTTTTTCTGCTGGCGCAACACGCAAAAATAGACTGACGCAAGGGAAGGCTCGCCGTAATCGGGTGCAAAACAGTTGAAATTCCGACCGGTCCTGATAAAAGATTGCCTGTGTCACCGGATTTCTTGGGAGGCACGCCCGGACTGCAGGCAGGGCCAACCAGGGGAATGGGGGGTTTGTGAGCCTGGTTAACGAGGAATGATCTGAACAAGGAGATGTCAATGGCACACCCTGTAGACGTGCATGTCGGCAAGCGTATACGCCACCGCCGGTGGCTTGTGGGCATGACGCAACAACAATTGGCCGAAAAGGTCGGGATCAAGTTTCAGCAGATCCAGAAATACGAAACCGGCGCCAACCGCGTCAGCGCGTCCCGCCTGTGGGATATCTCGGAAGCTCTTGATGTGCCTGTCAGTTTCTTCTTTGAAGGGCTGGATGTCGAAGCACAGGCGGAAGGAATCAGGGACGAATCGATGCCTGCGGACCTGATGGGGGACAAGGAAGCGCTGGACCTGGTGCGCTCCTATTATTCCATTCCCGAGAACCAGCGGCGCCGCCTGTTCGAGCTGGCGCGGGTTCTCTCGGACGTGGCCTGAACCGACCGGCTTGAGCCGGAACGTGGCGCGCGTTACCTCTGGGCCTGATATTGCAGGCGAGGCGCGGCGGGTGTGAGCGACGACAATGACATCGAAAGGACCGCCCATGCGATGGCCGATGCGGCACGCGGGGCGGTCCTTCCCTATTTCCGGGTTGCGGGCCTCGTGGCCGAGGACAAGGGCGACAAGATCGCGGATGGCGGGTTCGATCCGGTGACCGAGGCCGATCGCGCGGCCGAAACCGCCATGCGCGCGGTGCTGGCCGAGCGGCGGCCGGATGATTCGGTGATCGGCGAGGAATTCGGAAAATCCTTTGGTTCCAGTGGTTTGACATGGGTCCTGGACCCGATTGACGGCACGCGGGGCTTTGTCGCGGGCAGCCCGACCTGGGGGGTTCTGATTGCCGCGTCGGATGCCGGGTCCGTGCGGTTCGGCATGATCGACCAGCCCTATATCGGTGAGCGGTTCTGGGGCGGGTTCGGGCAGGCGCGCATGACCGGGCCGCAGGGCGCGCGGGCGTTGAAGACCCGGGGCGAGAGGCCGCTGGGCGAGGCGATTCTCTGCACCACCTTTCCCGAGGTGGGCAGCCCGGTCGAGGGCGCGGCTTTTCGTGAAGTTTCAAAGGTTTGCAGGCTCACGCGCTATGGGCTGGATTGCTATGCCTATGCGCTTCTGGCGGCCGGTCATATCGACCTCGTGATCGAGGCGGGGCTGTCGAATTACGACATCCAGGCGCCGATCGGCGTGATCGAGGCGGCGGGGGGCATCGTCACCGACTGGCAAGGCCGGCCGGCGCTGGACGGCGGACGGGTGATCGCGGCGGCGGGGCGCGAACAACACGCGGCGGCGCTGGAGATCCTGGGCCGGGTGGTTGGCGAAGGTTAATGATTCGCAATGGGCCGGAAACGGGGGGTGATTTGCGTGCACCGCCCGGCTGCTGCCCGGCTGCCTGGTCAGGTGCGGGGTGGTTGCGGGGCGGGTGTGAAGGGGGCGTGCGGTGGGTGAGGGGATGTTTGATATTGCAAACTGATCCTCACGGCGTAGATTTAAGGCTCCGCTTCGGCGGGGCATTTGCTTTTAGGGGTTTGAAAAATGAAACCTATTGAAGCTGTGTTTGCGTTGGCCGTGCTTGCTTCTGGGTGTAAGGAAGTGGAGCGACCAGAAGATGCCTATGAACGTGGCTACGATGATGGGTTCTATGATGGGCAGCAAGAAGTATGTAGGGAGGTCGGAGGCGTTTCGGTGGCCATCTCTGGGCGGTTAAGCAGTTGCGGTGGATTTTAGTTTCAAACTGACCCACTACCGGATTTTCAGCTTACTGGACATGCCTCGCCGGGCCGCTTGCGGCCCGGCATGCGCCCGCCCGCCCCAAGGCGGGCGCATTCTGCGCCCACCCGGGCGAGCGCATGCCTCTGTTGTCAGATCGGTGGCCGCAACAACGGTTGCCCCGCACCCATCGCTTCGGGATACTGGCCCCGGTAGCGCGGTTCTTCGGTCCCTTTTCCACCGCGCCCGGTGATTGTGGATGAGGGGGGCAGTCCAAACCGAGGGGACGTGCCATGCCCGAAATCCTGATCCGAAATGCCGATCACATCCTGACCATGAACGATGCCCGCGACGAGCTGCGCGGTGCCGACATCCTGATCCGCGACGGGGTGATCGCGGAGGTGGGGCACGGGCTCGGCACGACAGGCGAGGTGATCGGGGCGGCGGGCTGCGTGGTGACGCCGGGATTGGTCAACACCCATCACCATCTTTACCAGAGCATGACGCGGGCCGTGCCGGGCGGGCAGGATGCGCTGCTCTTTGGTTGGCTGAAGACGCTCTACCCGATCTGGGCGCGGATGGGGCCGGAGGAGATCTTTGTGAGCGCGCAGGCCGGGCTGATCGAACTGGCGCTGTCGGGCTGCACCATGACGTCGGATCACCTCTACCTCTATCCCAACGGCGCGCGACTCGATGACACGATCGCGGCGGCGGCGGAGGTGGGCTTGCGGTTTCACCCCACGCGCGGCGCGATGAGCATCGGCGAGAGCGCGGGCGGGTTGCCGCCCGATGCGCTGGTCGAGGAGGAGGCGGCGATTCTCGACGATTGCATAAGGGTGATCGACGCGCATCACGACTCGCGCGAGGGGGCGATGCTGCGGGTCGGCGTAGCGCCCTGTTCGCCGTTTTCGGTGAGCCGGGAGTTGATGCGCGATGCGGCGCTGCTGGCGCGTGACAAGGGGGTGATGCTGCACACGCATCTCGCCGAGAATGACGAGGACGTGGCCTATAGCCTTGCGCATTTCGGCTGTCGCCCGGGGCAATATGCCGAAGGTCTCGGCTGGGTGGGCGAGGACGTTTGGCATGCGCATTGCGTGAAGCTCGACCGGCAGGAGATTGATCTGTTCGCGCGCACGGGGACCGGCGTGGCGCATTGCCCCTGTTCGAATTGCCGGCTTGGCAGCGGGATCGCGCCGCTGCGCGACATGCGCGATGCGGGGGGTCGCGTCGGGCTGGGGGTCGATGGGTCGGCCAGCAACGACGGCGGGAACCTGGTGCTTGAGGCGCGGCAGGCGATGCTGTTGCAGCGGGTGGCACGCGGGGCCGATGCGATGAGCGCGCGCGAGGCGCTGGAGATCGCGACGCGCGGCGGGGCCGAGGTGCTGGGCCGTCACGATTGCGGGCAGATCGCGCCGGGCAAGCGGGCGGATGTGGCGATCTGGGATGTATCGGGGATCGAGAGCGCGGGGAGTTGGGACGTGGCCGCACTCCTGCTGGCCGGTCCGGTCGGGGTGCGCGATCTTCTGGTCGAGGGGCGCGCGGTGGTGCGGGACGGGCGGATGGTGAAGGTCGATCTGCGCGCGGTGGTGACGCGGCAGGCGGCGCTGGCGGCGCGGCTGGCCGGCGGGGCCTGAGGCCCGGTTGCGCCCCTGAACAGGACGTGGGCGGTCGCGTCGGGGAGGGCGCGAAACCGGCCTGTTTCGCCGCATTGCGGCTGTTCCTCGGGCCGGTTTGATCCTATGGTCCGGGGCAACGGGAAAAGAGGCGCGCGATGGACGATCAGGAGCGGATGACCGAGGACGAGACCCCCCTTGAAGAAGAGGGTTACGGGCTGAACCGGCGCGACGTGGCGGCGATTCTCTATGCCGTGGACATGGAGGACCGTGACCAGCTTGTCGAGCTGATGGAGCCGTTGCACGCGGCCGACATCGCCGACCTTCTGGAACAGATCGACAGCCAGGACCGGCGCCGCCTGATCGCGCTTTACGGGGTCGAGTTCGACGGCGACATCCTGTCGGAGCTGGACGAATCGATCCGCGAAGAGGTGATTTCGGTCCTCAATCCGGACGTGCTCGCCGATGCGGTGCGCGAGCTGGAAAGCGACGACGTGGTCGACCTTCTGGAAGACCTCGAAGAGCCGCAGCAGCGGGCCATCCTTGGCGCGCTCGACGATGCCGACCGGATGGTGGTGCGCCAGGCGCTGAGCTATCCGGAGGACTCGGCCGGCCGGTTGATGCAGCGCGAGGTCGTGGCGGTGCCCGAGCATTGGAGCGTGGGCGAGGCGATCGACTTCATGCGCGGCGAGGAGGACCTGCCCGAGCAGTTCTATCACGTGATCCTGGTCGATCCGCGCCACCGGCCGAGCGGTTACGTGACGCTGGGCAAGATCATGTCGGCGCCCCGCGCGCAGGCGTTGCTGGACATGACCGAGGACAGTTTCCGCACCATCCCCGTCGATCAGGACGAGGGCGAGGTGGCCTATGCGTTCAACCAGTATCACCTGATTTCCGCCCCGGTGGTGGATGACGAGGGCCGGCTGGCGGGGGTGATCACCATCGACGACGCGATGATCGTTCTCGACGAGGAACACGAGGAGGACATCCTGCGCATGGCCGGCGTCAGCGAGGAGGCGAGCCTGTCGGACAACGTGCTGGACACGCTGCGCGGGCGGGCCACCTGGCTGTTCGTGAACCTGATCACGGCGATCATGGCCTCGCTGGTGATCGACCAGTTCTCGGAGACGATCAACCAGATGGTGGCGCTGGCGGTGCTGATGCCGATCGTCGCCTCGATGGGCGGCAACGCGGGCACGCAGACCATGACGGTGGCGGTGCGCGCCATCGCCACGCGCGACCTGACCGGGCAGAACGCATGGCGCATCATCCGGCGCGAGCTGGTGGTCGGGGCGCTCAACGGGGCTCTGTTCGGTCTCACCATGGCGCTGGTGGCGGCGTTCTGGTTCGGGGTGCCGCTGCTGGCCCTGGTGATCGGCAGCGCGATGCTGCTGACCCAGACCGCGGCGGCCTTTGGCGGGATCGCGATCCCGATCCTGCTCGACCGGCTGAAGATCGACCCGGCGCTGGCGTCGGGGCCGTTCGTGACCACGGTGACGGATGTGGTCGGATTCTTCGCCTTCCTGGGACTGGCGGCATGGGTGTTGCTATGAGCGATATGACGGAGATCAAGGCGGCGGCGCGCAAGGCGGCGTTCGAGCGTCGCAAACTGGCGCATGAGGCGGCGGGGCCGGGCGAGGCGGGGCATCTGAGCGCGGTTCTGGCCGGGCATCGCGGCGTGCCGCTGTCGGGCTACATGGCGATCCGCACCGAGATCGACCCGCGGCCCGCGATGGAGGAGGCGGCCGCGCATGGGCCGGTCTGCGTGCCGGTGATCATGGGGCGGGGCTGGCCGCTCAGGTTCTCGCGCTGGCGGCCGGGTTGCGCGCTGCGCGAAGGCCCGTTCGGGGCGATGATCCCGGCGGTGGACGATTTCATCGAGCCCGAGATCCTGATCGTGCCGCTGGTGGCGTTCGACCGGCGTGGCGGGCGGCTGGGCTATGGCGGGGGGTTCTATGACCGCACGCTGGAGATGCTGCGGGCGAAGCGCCCGACGCTGGCCATCGGGTTCGCCTATGCGGCGCAGGAGGCCGACGCGTTGCCGCTCGAGCCGACCGATCAGCCGCTCGACATGATCGTGACCGAGGCCGAGGTGATCGAGATCGGTTAGCGGGTTTGATCGAATTCGCCCCGCCCGGGCAGCACACCATTGCCCGGCAGGCGATTTTTCGCAGAAAAATCTGCCGCGAGGGGGCCGCCCCGTCGTGCCGGAGGCACGCCTTTGGCGTGGCCGGGTGCTTTCGAGGAGTTGCGCGTCACCTGAAGCGGGGAAAGACGTTGCAAGATAAACTGCCCAGCATGGATGTTGTGAGCACCCGACCGCGGCCCTGTGCTGCCCTTTCGTTGGGCAGGAGACGAATCCGATTTGCGGCGATACGCCCTCGCGTCACCCCCAATCCCTCCGGGCTGGGCGCAATCGAAAGCGGTCGCGTTAGGCGGCGGGCGTCATGCCGCTGTGACGCTTGAAGACGCGGAGGAAGAAACCCGCGTCCTCGTAGCCGACCGCAAGGCCGACCTGCTGGATCGAGGGCGCCCGTCTTCGAGCATCGCACGCGCGGCGGCTCATCCCCGCGATCCCGGCCAGGTCATGCGGGCGCGCAAGCGGCAGGATGGCATAACCCGACTGGTTGAGGCGCGGCATGTCGAGCAGCACTGTCGCGTGCCGCGCCATCCATTCGGCCGGCAGCGGCCTCGAAGCCGAGACCATCACGAGATCCGAAGGTCCGGCATCGCCGATCGCACAGTCCGGCGCGATGCGAAGGTCGTGGGCACTCTCGACTTGGGCGCCGTCGCCATGCCGGAGACTGTTGGACGGCCCCGAGGCCATCCGTGAACACTGTCGCCGGATCGGCGCCCCGCGCTGTGGCGTTCGCGCCGCTCCCCTCTGGTGCGGGGCCCGTGAAACCCGGCCCGAACGGCGCGCGGCTTATTCCAGCATCATCTGGTAGGAGGTCGGCACGTAGTGGAACCCCTCGCCACGGGTTTCGACAAAACCCATGGCGGGCCACGGCATGTGATAGCCGATGAAGGGGATCTCGTCGGCGGCCAGCATGTCGAGGATGCGGCGGCGGGTCCTTGCGGCCATCTCCTTGTCGCGATCGAACCGGACCTCCCATTCGGGATGGGCCAGTGACCAGACATAGTGATTGGCGAAATCAACCGCGAGCAGCAATTGCCGGCCGCCGCTTTCGATCATGTAGGCCATGTGGCCGGGGGTGTGGCCGAAGGCGGCCATGGCGGTGATGCCGGGGGCGATGCTGTCGCCATCGTCGATCATGGTGAACCGGTCCGCGAGCGGGCGGACCTTGCCCTCGAACGCCTTGTTCCCGGACTTGTCCCAGGCGTCGAATTCCACCGCGCCGGTGACGTGATCGGCATTGGCGAAGGTCGGCGCGCCGTCCTTGCTCAGCCCGCCGATATGGTCGCCATGCATATGGGTGATCACCACCTTGTCGACCTGTCCGGGTTCATAGCCCGCGGCGCGCAGAGCGCCGGTGATGCCGGCGGGGTTGAGGCCGGTGTCGAAGAGGATGAGTTCGGCGCCGGTATTGACCACGGTCGGGGTGAAGAAGAATTGTGCCTTGTCGGTGGGGATATGGGCGGCGGCGGAGGCGGCGGCGAACTCCTCGTCGCTGGCATTGAGGCCGAAGATGGAATGCGGGTCGGGCACGGTGCGGGTCCCGGCCAGCAGCGCGGTGACCTCGAAATCGCCCAGCTTGAAGCGGTTGAAGCGGGTGGTCGCCATGCCCAGCATCTCGGCGGCGGCAAGGGCCGGACGGGATCCGGCGGCGGCGACAGGCAGGGCGGCGACGCCCATCAGCGCGGTGCGGCGGGTGATGGAAAAGGCGGGTATGGTCATTTGAAATCCTCCCGGTTGGATTGCTTGATCCTCGATGTCGTCACCAGTCTACGCAGGATGAAGCCGGGCGCATGTCACGACCGCGTGAGCCGCGCGGATTCGCGGGCGCGGTGCATTCTGGACAATGCCGCGCGTCTGTGGGATGTGGCACGCCAACCCCGGCACTGCCATCCCGAGAGGCATTCATGGTCACGACACGTTTTGCGCCTTCGCCCACCGGCCTTATCCATGTGGGCAACCTGCGCACCGCCCTGATGAATTTCCTGATCGCGCGCAAGGCGGGCGGGCAGTTCATCCTGCGCATCGACGACACCGACCCGGAACGCTCGAAAGAGGAATATGTCGATGCGATCAAGCGCGATCTCGACTGGCTGGGCCTGCACTGGGACCGGGTCGAGCGGCAATCCGAACGGCTCGACCGATACGCGGCGGCGGCCGAGCGGCTGCGCGACATGCGGCGGTTATACGAATGTTTCGAAACGCCGGATGAGCTCGACCTCAAGCGCCGCAAGCAGCTCGCCATGGGCCGCCCGCCGGTCTATGACCGGGCGGCGCTCGACCTCGGCGAGGACGAAAAGGCGCGGCTGCGCGCGGAACGCGGCGGATACTGGCGCTTCCGGCTCGATCACGAACGGATCGAATGGCAGGACGGCATCGCCGGTCCGGTCTCGATCGACGCGGCGAGCGTGTCCGACCCGGTGCTGATCCGCGCCGACGGGCAGGTGCTCTATACGCTCGCCTCGGTGGTGGACGATACCGAGATGGGTGTCACCCACGTGGTGCGCGGCGCCGATCACGTCACCAACACCGCCACCCAGATCCAGATCATCACGGCGCTGGGCGGCACGGTGCCGCAATTCGCGCATCACAGCCTGCTGACCGGTCCGCAGGGCGAGGCGCTGTCGAAACGGCTGGGCACGCTCGCGCTGCGCGACCTGCGCGCGCGCGGGATCGAGCCGATGGCGCTCCTGAGCCTGATGGCGCGGCTGGGGTCGAGCGATCCGGTGGAATTGCATGACGACATGGGGGCGCTGATCGACGGGTTCGACATCACCCGTTTCGGCACCAACCCGACGAAATTCGACGTCGAGGATCTGGTTCCGCTGACCGCGCGGCTGCTCCACGCCGCCCCGCTCGACGCCATCGCCGACGACCTCGCCGCGGCGGGGGTGCCCGACGACAAGGCCGCCGAGTTCTGGGAGGCGGTGCGCGAGAACATCGAGACCCGCAAGGACATCGCGGCCTGGTGGGCGCTGTGCCGGGACGGGGCCGAACCGGCGATCGATCCCGAGGATGCCGAATTCGTGGCCGAAGCCATGGCGCTGCTGCCCGAATCCCGCGACCGGCAGACCTGGGCGGAATGGACCAATGCGGTGAAAGAGGCCACCG
>JAABTV010000004.1 GCA_011389685.1 Paracoccaceae bacterium | reverse complement strand
GCAGTTGATGGAGCAGATGGACTACAACCTGCTGTTCCGGTGGTTCGTCGGGCTCGGCATTGACGACCCGGTCTGGGTCCCCACGGTGTTCAGCAAGAACCGCGACCGGCTGCTGACGACCGACATGTCGCGCAAGGTCATGGCTGCGATCTTGGCGCACCCTTCGGTCAAGCCGCTGCTGTCGGACGAGCACTTCTCGGTCGACGGCACACTGGTCAAGGCGTGGGCCTCCATGAAGAGTTTTCAGCCGAAGGACAGCGCACCGCGGGATCACAACGACGATCCCAGCGGCCCGCCGCCACCAACCCAAGAGCCCCCCGCAGACACCGACCAGAAGACCCAGCAAACCGAGACCCAGCCGATGTCCGACACGCCCCGCCAGCCCCGCAACGCCGAAGTGAACTTCCGGGGCGAGAAGCGCTCGAACGCGACCCATGCGTCCATGACGGACCCCGAAGGCCCGGCATTCCGCCATCGACGGACGGACCACCCAGCATCCCGGCTACGCCTTGTCCCAGCGGCACCGGAAGAAGATCGAGGAACCGTTCGGCTGGGCCAAAACCGTAGGCGGCATGGCTCAGACCGTTCATCGCGGCCTCGAGAGGGTCCACGCGCAGTTTACGATGACCATGGCGGCCTGCAACCTCGCGAGGCTGCCGAAACTCTTGGCAGCCTGACGAACAAGGCAACCCAGACCCGGCGTCCGCCGTCGAGGGTGCAAAAAACCGCCTTCAAATCGGGGCGGCAGGAACAACGTCCTTCAAGCCTGACTTCTTCAGCAGCCTGTTAAGCGGGGCTCATCGATGCCTGGCGACATTCCTGGAGTCGAGCGGCGGAGCTTTTGGCGCGACGAGGACAAGCTCGAGATTGTCACATCTGTGGGGAGCGGCGGGGCGACGGTGACCCAGCCCTGAGTTGCCGAAACGCCGCCGCCGAGTGTGGTTGAGTTGCGCCTGCGAGGTGGCATGATCGCGCCCGGCATCGGTGTTCGCGTGTATCTGGCCTGTGGCGATGACGGATACGGCATTTCCCATTCTCGACTGAGAAATGACGGCGACTCGACACCGCCATGATATACCGCCCCTCAGGGCATCACCAACTTTCGCGCCTTTCCCGAAGGGGGTCCCCCAAAAAAGGGCGCCCGGTGGGGGCGCCCTTTTCGGTGGGTCGGGTCTCGGGGCTCAGCAGCTGTAATACATGCCGAACTCGACCGGGTGGGGGGTGTGCTCGAACAGTTCCACCTCTTCCATCTTGAGGTCGATATAGCCTTCGATCTGGTCCTTGGTGAACACGTCGCCGGCCAGCAGGAAGTCGTGATCGTCGGCGAGGCAGTCGAGCGCCTCGCGCAGCGATCCGCAGACGGTGGGGATGCCGGCGAGTTCCTCCGCGGGCAGGTCGTAGAGGTTCTTGTCCATCGCGTCGCCCGGGTCGATCTTGTGCTTGATCCCGTCGAGCCCGGCCATCAGGAGTGCGGCGAAGCACAGGTAGGGGTTGGCCGAGGGGTCCGGGAAGCGGGCCTCGACGCGCTTGGCCTTGGGGCTTTCGGTCCATGGGATGCGCACGCAGCCCGAGCGGTTGCGGGCGGAATAGGCACGCAGCACCGGGGCCTCGAAGCCGGGGATCAGCCGCTTGTAGCTGTTGGTCGAGGGGTTGGTGAAGGCGTTGAGCGTCTTGGCGTGCTTGAGGATGCCGCCGATGAAATGGAGCGCCTCCTGGCTCAGGTCGGCGTATTTGTCGCCGGCAAAGAGCGGTTTGCCGTCCTTCCAGATCGACATGTTGCAATGCATGCCGGTGCCGTTATCGCCATAGATCGGTTTCGGCATGAAGGTGGCCGATTTGCCATAGGCGGCGGCGACGTTGTGGATGACGTATTTGTATTTCTGAAGCTCGTCGGCCTGTGTGGTGAGGCTGCCGAAAATGAGGCCCAGCTCGTGCTGGCAGGAGGCCACCTCGTGGTGGTGCTTGTCGACCTTCATGCCGAGGCGTTTCATGGTCGAGAGCATTTCCGAGCGGATGTCCTGGCCGTCATCGACCGGGTTGACCGGGAAATAGCCGCCCTTGACGCCGGGGCGGTGGCCGGTGTTGCCCATCTCGTATTCGGTGTCGCTGTTCCAGGCGCCATCGATGGCGTCGACCTCGTAGCTGACCTTGTTCATGGTGTTGGAAAAGCGCACGTCGTCAAACAGGAAGAACTCGGCCTCGGGGCCCCAGTAGGAGACATCGCCGATGCCGGAGGACTTGAGGTAAGCCTCGGCCTTCTGGGCGGTGCCGCGGGGGTCGCGGGCATAGGGTTCGCCGGTGTCGGGCTCGACCACGGTGCAATGCACGCAGAGGGTTTTCTCGGCATAGAACGGGTCGAGATAGGCGCTTTCGGTGTCGGGCATGAGTTTCATGTCCGAGGCTTCGATGCTCTTCCAGCCGGCGATCGAGGAGCCGTCGAACATGAAGCCCTCTTCGAGGAAATCCTCGTCGACCTGGTCGGCCATGACGGTCACATGCTGAAGCTTGCCGCGCGGGTCGGTGAAGCGGATATCGACATAGTCGACCGCCTCGTCCTTGATCGTTTCAAGAACGTCCTTGATGCTCATTCGGTTGGTCCCTTTCGTCTGGAGAATGGTTTGGTTTTTGCTGTGGCGGGGGCCCGTGGCCGTGCTGGCGGGGCGCGACGGGCCTGCGGGTCAGAGCGCGTCGGAGCCGGTTTCGCCGGTGCGGATGCGGATCGCCTGTTCGACGGGCGAGACAAATATCTTGCCGTCGCCGATCTTGTCGGTCTTGGCGGCCTCGACGATGGCCTCGATCGCCTGATCGACGAGATCGTCGTCGAGCACCACTTCGAGTTTCACCTTGGGCAGGAAATCAACCACGTATTCGGCGCCGCGATAGAGTTCGGTATGGCCTTTCTGGCGGCCGAAGCCCTTGACCTCGATCACCGAAAGCCCCTGGACACCGACCTCTTGCAGCGCCTCTTTGACTTCATCGAGCTTGAAGGGCTTGATGATGGCTTCGATCTTCTTCATGGGGGCCTCCCTTCGGCAATGCATTCGGGGGTGACTCAGCACTTCCCGCGGGCGGGCACAATTCGTTAGGGTGGTGGCGGACTGTGCGCTGTCGGGGAAATCGAAGGGTTGCCTGATATTTGGCCCCTTCGCCCAAAAAGTAGGCGAAATAGAATCGAGAGGGGCCGGGACATGACCGAGGTGCTGACAGCGGGGCAGATGCGGGCCGTCGAGCGGGCGGCGATCGAAAGCGGGGCGGTCACGGGGCTGGAGCTGATGGAGCGCGCCGGGCGCGGCGTGGTCGCGGCCGTGTTCGAGGAATGGCCCGACCTGGTGGCCGCGCCGCAGCGCGCGCTGGTCCTGTGCGGACCGGGCAACAATGGCGGTGACGGGTTCGTCATCGCGCGGCTGCTGAAGGAGTGGGGCTGGGCGGTCGAGCTGTTCCTCATGGGCGATGCCGAGCGGTTGCCGCCGGATGCGAAGGTGAATTGCGCACGCTGGGCCGCCATGGGGCCGGTCGGGGACTGGTCCAGGGTGGGGCGGGCCCTGGCGCCCGACCTTGTGGTGGACGCGCTTTTCGGCACGGGCCTCGCGCGGCCGGTGGACGAGGCCGTGACGGCGCCGATCCGGGCGCTTGCCGAGCGGCCGGAGCGGCCGCGCATCGTGGCGGTCGATATCGCCTCCGGGATGGATGCGGATAGCGGGCGGGCGTTGGGACCTGCCGGGTTTGCCGATCTCACGGTCACGTTCCATCGCGCCAAGCCGGGGCATTACCTGGCTGAGGGGCCCGGGCATTCGGGTCGGTTGCGGGTCTGGGACATCGGGCTGGAGGGTGGTGCACAAGATCGAGTTCATTCCGCCCGGGCACCTTGCGGCCCGGGCAACGCAAGACCCGCCCCACAGGGCGGGCGCTTCACGCCCACCCCGGGTCGGGCGCTGCCCTTTCGTTGGGCCTCAGTCGAATCTCATTCGCCGCAACACGCTACAGGCGGAGCAATACCGGGCGCGGCGCGCCTTGCGCGCCCGTCCTGCGTGGCCAAACCGGTGACGGGGCACAAATATGCCAGCGGACACGCGCTGGTCCTGTCGGGCGGGGCAGGGCGCACGGGGGCGGCCCGGCTGGCGGCGCGGGGGGCGTTGCGCGTGGGCGCCGGGCTGGTGACGCTGGGGGTGCCGGGATCGGCGCAGATGGAAGTGGCCAGCCAGATCACCGCGATCATGCTGGCCCGCGTCGAGGATGGCGCGGGGCTGGCCGGGGTGCTGGAGGATGGGCGGATCAACGCGCTGTGCCTCGGGCCGGGGCTGGGGATCGCGCGGGCGCGGGGGCTGGTGGAGGCGGCGCTGGCCGAGACCGCGCGGGCGGTGGTGCTGGATGCCGATGCGCTGACAGCGTTCGCGGATGCTCCGCAGGCGCTGTTCGACCGGCTGCATGGCGGTTGCGTGCTGACCCCGCATGGCGGCGAGTTCGCGCGGCTGTTTCCCGATCTTGCCGAGAGGCTGGCGGCGCCTGCCAGTGAAGGCCAGGCCTTCTCGAAGGTCGATGCGGTGCGGGCGGCGGCGGCGCGGGCGGGCTGTGTGGTGTTGTTGAAGGGGGCGGATACGGTGATCGCGGGGCCGGACGGGGCCTGCGTCATCCACGCGGCGGTTTACGACCGGGCCGCGCCCTGGCTGGCCACCGCCGGGTCGGGCGACGTGCTGGCGGGAGTCATCACAGGGTTGCTGGCGCGCGGGTTTGCGCCGCTTGAGGCGGCCGAGACGGCGGTGTGGCTGCACGTGGAATGCGCGCGCGGCTTTGGTCCCGGGCTGATCGCCGAGGATCTGCCCGAGGCCTTGCCCGGGATGTTGCGCGCCCTTGAAGCCTGAGGCCGGTGTCAGGCCGCGCGGCGCAGTGGCTCGGGCGGCTCACAGGCCAGTTCGAGCCCGTCGACATAGAGGATATGGGCCGCGTCGAACACCAGATCGAAGAGCCGCAACTCGCGGGTCGGTCCCATGCGGATGAATTCGCCATCGACCAGGTCGCGCGCGGTGACGAGCGCCTGCTTGCGGCCAAAAAGCGCCTCGGCCCGCCAGTCGCGCAACAGGAGTCGGTGGTCGGCGGGGATCAGCGCGTCGGCCTCGGGCGCGGTATGGCCAAGCGATCCGGCGGCGATCTGCACGGTTTCGATCCGCGCGAGGCGCGCCGAGAGCCCGCGCAGCAGCACCATGCCGCGGTCGCGGGTGATGATCCTGTCACCGGGGCTGAGATGTTCGACGGGAAGCGCGCCATCGAGGGTGAGGATCGTGCTGCCACTGGCAAAGCCGTTGGATGGGGATGTATGAATCGGACCGTCGACGCGCGAAGACGCGGCGAACGACCCCTTGGGGGTCTGTGTCATTGGGCAAACCTGCTCTTACTGCCTCGTTGTTTTGGCACAGCTTATGACAAGAGCCGGTTAATGTCGCCTGTTTTCTCGTTCCCGCATTCGGGTGTCGTCTTGGCATCACTAAGAAATCGAACCGGCATTTGCGCTTCGGTCACGGGATATCCCAAAAAATCAAACTGCAATGAAGAGGGCCGACCGACGATGCTTAATGGGATTATCGGCGGTGGAACATGCAGGACCGGAGCAGATGGGAATCTCTTTATAACAATGTTGACATTGTTAATGGTGTCGCGTCAGGTTGTGGTCGAGGCGGAGAAACGGCATGCGGCGAATAGCGATCATTGGTGGAGGCTTTACCGGGACCGCCGTTGCAATTCGACTCTGTGACAGCGTGCGGACCCAATTGAGCATCACGATCATAGAACCCCGAGAGGAGTTGGGCGGCGGGCTTGCCTATTGCGGCAATGATCCCGACCATCGCGTCAACGGTACCCATGAACTTCTCGTTCTCTTTCCGGATGATATCGGTCACTTCGCACGTTGGTATGAAGCAGCGGGCGCGGCGGCACGGGATCCGGAGGCGCGCGCCGAATCCGGTGTCCGATATGTTCGCCGGTCCGATGTGCGTCGCTACATGAACGAGACCTTGCAGGAGACACTCGACGCAAATGCCTACGGGTCTTCGGTCCATCATGTCAGGGATCGCGCCACGGGCGCGCGTCGTGTCAATCATGCGGTGCAGATCGAACTGGCCTCCGGTTGCACGATCGAGCCGGACCTGACCATCCTTGCATTCGGCGGGCAACGCCCGTCGCCACCCGGAACGGTCACGGCCGAAGCACAGAATCACGGTGGATATGTAGGCGATCCGTTCGAGGCGGAGGCTGTATCGGAGATTTCCCCCGACAACGCGGTTCTTCTTGTGGGGACGGGGCTGACGGCGGCCGATGTCGTGGCGACCTTGTCGCGACAGGGACATCGCGGGTCGATCACCGCAATATCGCGGAGGGGGCTCTTGCCCCAGCCCCAGGGCGAGGTGCCGGATGTGGCGGAGCTCATGCAGCGGCTTGCGCGGCCGGTGCCGCGTTTCATCGAACGTCATGGCGAGGGTCTGACGCTTCGCGCGGCCGTTCGCGCCCTGCGCCGGGACATGGCAGCGGCCGTAGCGGAAGGGCGAGACCTGAAAGCGCCTTTTGATGAGGTGCGCGATGCCGCAGGCTGGCTCTGGCCCAGTTTCACCGATGTCGAAAAACGCAGATTCCTGCGTCATCTGAAGCCCTGGTATGATGTCAACCGGTATCGAATGGTGCCCCAGACCGGTGCGATCGTCGCGGCAATGCAGGCTTCGGGCCAGTTGGATTTTCGGGTGGCCCGTCTGGCGGGCCTGGAAGCCCGGGGCACCTGCCTCGAGGCGCTTCTGGTCGGGCGGGACGGGACGGTGACCCGCGAGGCGTTTGAAACCGTGATAAATTGCACCGGGCCGAAAACCATGTCGGATGATCCTTTCATTGGTGCCCTGAGCGATCTCGGGCTGGCAAGGCCCGACAGCATGGGTCTGGGTCTCGAAGTGGATGGCACGGGGCGTGTTCTGGACGCCGCCGGACATGCGCAGGATGCCATCTGGGCTTTTGGATTGCTGACACGCGGGCGGTTTGGCGACATGACGGCCATTCCCCAGATCGCGTTTCGCCTTCACCGGAGCCTTCCGGCACTGGGCGAGGCGCTCACCGGCACACAGTGCCCGTCATCCCGCGAGGTCATCTGATGCGCGCAGATTGCGTGATATGGGGTATGGGGCCATGGCCATCTGGCCGAATTGGCCTGCGAACCCGGTCAGGCATGGTCACATGAGCCAGCATTCCCGCCAGAATGCCGTTCTGGGAATAGGCTTTGTTCTGGTCTATCAGACCGCTGTGGTGGCCGCAGTTCAAACGGCCCCCGTCCTCGCCCCGTTCGCGGCGCTTGGGCTGGGTCTGGATGCCGATCTGATCGGGCTTTTCACCGCGATAATCTTTGCCGTGGCGCTGGTCTCGTCGACCGGCACCGCCGGTGTCGTGGCAAGATGGGGGTCATTCAACGGTGCGTCGGCATCGCTTGCCGTCGTCGCGCTGGGCGCTCTGGCCCTTGCGCTTGCGAATGGACCGGGGCTGGTTGTTCTGGGGGCCATCCTGATCGGGATCGGTTACGGCCCGGTTAACCCGATCGGGTCAAGGTTGCTCAATCAGATCGCGGTTGGCCGGCACAGGAACCTTGTCTTTTCGTTCAAGCAATCCAGCGTGGCGATCGGCGGCGCGGCGGCGGGATTCATCCTGCCTGCCATCGTTCTGATATCCGACTGGCGAATGGCGGCGATCGCCACGATGGTGCTGGCGATCGTGGTTGCGATGCTTTCGCCGCTTGTCGGGAGACGGCTTGGGCAGGACGGGCTTGCGGGCGTGTCGATCCGCTTCAAGCTGCCCTTCGCGCCGGCGCGGGACGTGCTGGCCGATCCGGTGCAGCGCGGTCTTGCGATCGCGGTCTTCGCATTCTCGATGGCGCAGTTCGGCTTCATGTCTGTCTTTATCGCGATGATCTGGCGCGAAACCGATCTGCCACCCGAGGGCGCCGCCGCCATGCTCTCGTTGACGATGGTGGCAAGCATATTCGGCAGGCTCTATTGGGGATGGCGCGCGGACTCGGGGCGCCCGCGGCAGGTTCTTTCGTGGCTTGCCTGGTCTGGCGTGGGGTTGTTGCTGATACTTCTCTTTCTCGGCCCGGCATGGCCATGGATCGCCATCGCCCTGATCAGTGTCGCACTGGGTTTTGTCCCGATGGGTTGGAGCGGCGTCCTGCTTGCCGAGGTGGCGCGCGCCGGTGAGGCGCGCGGTGGCCCCGGCGGGGTTCTGACCGCGACGGCGGGGTCGATGGTCTTTGCCTATCTGGGAGGGCTGTTCGGCCCGGCATTGTTGAGCATGTCGGTTCTGGCAGCCGGCAGCTACACGCCGGGCATCGTCTGCCTCGCCGCCGCATTCGCGGTTTGTGCGGTGGTCGTCGTCCGTGGAACAGACACAATCGAGAAGGAACCAGAACCATGAGTCAGAAGACCCTGATCGTTACAGGTGCGGCTGGCGGCATCGGTGCCGCGACCGCCCGGCTTGCCGCCGCCCGGGGATGGGCCGTCGCCGTGCACTACAGGTCCGGCCGGGAAGGGGCGCAGAAGGTTGTCGCCGACATTACCGATGCGGGCGGGGTGGCGCAGGCCTTTCGGGCCGACATGGGCGAAGAAGATCAGGTGATCGAGCTGTTTCGCGCCGTGGACGAGGCGCTACCGCCGCTCGGTGGCCTTGTGAACAACGCCGCGCGCGTCGCCGCGCACGCCATGCGCGTGGCCGAGATGGATGCCGCCGAGATCGACGGCTTGTTGCGCGTGAATGTCACGGGCGCGATGATCGCCGCCCGTGAGGCCGCTGCACGACTGTCCACCGAAAAGGGCGGCCCCGGGGGCACGATCATCAACGTCTCGTCGCTCGCCGCCATTCACGGCGCCCCGAAACTCTATGTTCATTATGCGGCCTCGAAAGCGGCGCTCGATGCCTTCACCCACGGCTTTGCCCTCGAAGTGGCGCGCGAGGGGGTCAGGGTGATGTCAGTGCGTCCCGGCCTGATCGACACGCCCATTCATGCCCGTGCGGGAATGGCCGGCAGGATCGAAAAGGTCGGGCCACGGATGCCGATGGGGCGCGCAGGCACCCCGGACGAGGTTGCCAACGCGATAGTCTGGCTGTTGTCGGACGAGGCCACCTATGTCACGGGCTCGACGCTCGATGTCGGCGGGGGCGCCTGACCGACGCCGCCTTACCCCTGGTCGCGGGCGAAGATCCGCGGCCCGAATCCCTGTTGATGCGGCATCAGTTCGAGTTCGGTGACATCGACATGCGCCGGCATCGCAGCCGCGAAGAACACGGCTTCTGCGACATCTTCGGCGGTCAACGGCTGATAACCGGCATAAGCCTTGGCGGCCCGGGACTCGTCTCCTTGCCAGCGGACCAGCGAGAATTCGGTCTCGGCCGCGCCGGGCGCGATGTAGCTTGCGCGGACCGGCGTACCGATCAGGTCGGTTTTCAGGGCCTTGGTGAATTGAAGAACGAAAGATTTCGTTGCGCTGTAAACGGCGTTGGTCGGCCCGACGGCCCGACCGGCGACCGAGCCGATGTTGATGATCTGGCCCCGTCCCCGCGCAAGCATTCCGGGAAGTGCGTGGTGGGTCATGTGCAAAAGGCCCCGGATGTTGACGTCCACCATGTCGTCCCAATCCGCGAGGGCCGCATCCTGAACGGCGCCCCGGTCGGTGCCGAACCCGGCATTATTCACAAGCAAGGTAAGATCACGGAAGTCAGCGGGCAGGTGTTCCATCTCCCGTGCGATGGCGGCCATGTCTCCGACATCGAGCACCAGCGGCAAGAGGCGATCGCCCAGCTCCGCCTGCAGGTCCGTGAGCCGGTCCTGACGGCGGCCGACGGCGACGACTCGGGCGCCAGCCGCATGGAACTTGCGGGCGATTGCGCGCCCAAAGCCCGCCGTTGCCCCCGTGACCAGAACAATATCGCTTTCAAAATCGGTTCGCAGCATCGTTTTCACTCCTGTTTGGATAAAGAGGAGTTGACGTAACGAAATTAAGAATGTCAACATTCATCAGTAGTCGAATCCTTGGCGATGCCATGGATTGCGACGCTGAGCAGTCCAGAACTGGACGTAGGGAGGAAACATGTCAGGAATTTTTGTAAACACGCTGCGGCGCGTCCGTGCCGCCACAACCCTTGGGCTTGGCCTTGCAGTAGGAGCCGTATGCGCCCCCGCTGCATCGGCGGATGAGATTGTTGCGCGACTCAGCTATCACTGGGCCCCCAAACACCACAGCGCCATATACAGCCAGGAATTCGCCGACCGGGTGAATGAAAGAGGCGAGGGCAAGATCCGGATCGAAACCTTTCCATCCGGGCAGTTGTTCGGGATTCGCGAGATCATGGGCGCATTGACCGCGGGCTCTGTTCAACTGGGTGGCGTGGTCGGAACGGTCAGCTTTCCGCCGGTCAATCGCAACTATAACGTCGAGGCGCTGCCGGGGGTTTTCGAAGACTTCCATCATCTTCGGAAGTTCTTCCGCGAAACCGAGGTGGGCCAGGAAATCTGGAATGATGTCCTCACCCGGACACGCACCAAGTTCATCGCCTACAATCCCACCGGACCGTTCATGGCGTTCACGGCCGAACGTCCGCTCACCTCGCCCGAGGCTTATGAGGGCCTCAAGGCGCGTTATTTGAGTGGCGTCGAACGGCCCCGTTGGACGGCGCTTGGCGCGGACGCGGTCTCGATGCCCACGGGCGAGGTCTACACGGCCCTTCAGAACGGGATGATCAACACCTTCGCGACCGTGCCCGCGGCCATCAAGGCCTATAGCTGGTGGGACCATATCAAGTATGCGGAACTGCCTCACCAGTTCTACGCGGATTCGTTCATCCTTGCCAATCAGGCTTGGTGGGACGGGCTTCCCGAGGACGTTCAGGACCTGCTGATCGAGGTGGGCGAGGAGATCTCCGAGGAGTCCACGGCTTCGATCATGGCGTTCTCGGACGAGGTTCTGGAGGAATTTGAAGAACGTGGTGGCCAGGTGGACACCTTGAGCGAAGAAGCGCAGGAGGAGTTCGAGCGCATCAACCGCGAGGAAGTCTTCCCCGGGCTGAGCGAGATGATCGACCCCGACGTGCTTGAAGCGGTGCTGGAATACTCCAGCCAGTAGGCTTGAAGCCCGATGGCTGCTTCGCCCTGCGCGGAGCAGCCATTGGACGGCAAATCCATTTCGGGGAGAATTCAATGAGATCCGCGCTCCGCGCCCTTCTCGGGCTCAATAATATTCTTGAGATCGTTGTAAAGACATTGGCGGGGATCCTGGTCGCCTTCATGGTCCTTACGGTGTTTGGTGGGGCGGTCACCCGGTATGTGACGGGGATCGGATATAACGTGGTGATGGAACTGCCGCCGATTCTGATGCCCTGGTTGATTTTTCCGGTCGCCGGCGTCCTTATGCGCAGCGGATCCCATATCGCGGTCGATTTCCTGCCTGAGCGTTTGTCCCGTCGGCCAGCCCGCGCCTTGCGCGCCATCATCGCGCTCATCGCCATCGGGGCCGGTGTCACGTTCTGTTATGCCGGTTATGAAGCCACGGCGCTGTTCAAAATGGTTGGACAGAAGACCGAGATGGAGTGGGCCTTTCCGATCTGGTGGATTTATCTGTCGTTCCCGGTCGGCTTTGCCGTCCTGACCAGTTTCGCGCTGGAGAACTTTCTGAAAGCTCTTCTCGGGGACACGGATCCCGAGGTTCCCGAGCAGCATTCCAACCAAGCGGAGGCATGATCCATGGTCCCTGTCGTTGTCGGCCTTTCGCTTCTTCTTCTGTTCCTGTCGCTTCCGATCTTCCTTGTCTTCGGCATCGGTTCGAGTGCGGTCGCAACCCAGGGCCTGAACCTGCCTTGGTCAACACTGATCCAGATCGCATTTGGAGCGGTCACCAAACAGGTGCTGCTCGCCATTCCGCTGTTCGTCTTCGCCGGCCTGGTCATGCTGCGCTCCGGTGTTGCCCGCCGGCTCGTCGACTTCGCGATGGCGCTTGTCGGTCACTGGCCCGGCGGTCTCGGGGTTGCAATGGTCATCACGATGGGGTTCTTCGCCGCGTTCTGCGGGTCGATCCTTGCCGCGATCACGGCGGTCGGGGCGATCATGATGCCGCAAATGTTGCGCAAGGGGTATTCCGCGCCCTTCACCGTGGCACTTGCTGCGGCGGCGGGCCTGCTTGAGGCCCTGATCCCCCCGTCAAACGCTGCAATCATCTATTCGGCGCTCACCGGTGTTCCGGTGTCGGATACTTTCGCCGCAGGAGTATTCCCCGGCCTGACACTTCTCGTGATCCTCATCATCGTCGTCATAATCCGTTGTCAGGGCATGGAGCGGGAAGCCCGCGCCAGCCTCTCGCAGCGGCTGATTGCCTTTCGCGAGGCTTTGCCGGGGTTGCTGACACCAGTGATCATCCTGGGCGGCATTTACAGCGGCCTGCTGACACCGTCGGAAACCGCCGCCGTTGCCTCGGTCTGGGCGATCTTCCTGGGGTTTACGATTCACCGTGAACTGACCTTCAAGGGCCTGTGGCAGTCGCTGCAGGGAACAGCTGTCACCACGGCCGTGATCTTTTCGATCATCGCAATGGCGACTTTCCTGTCGGTCGTGCTGACCTATACCCAGGCACCGCAGAAACTCACCACCTTCCTGATCGAATTCGGCGTCACGCCGATCATGTTCCTCTTCATGGTTGGGGCCATCTGCCTGCTCCTCGGCACCTTCATCGAGATCGTGCCGGTGTTCTATCTGACTGTCCCGGTGTTCATGGCTGTCGCGATGAGTCTCGATATACCGTTGACGCATCTTTACATCGTGTTCACGGCCTTCGCCGGTCTCGGGCTGCTGACACCGCCGGTCTGTGTCGGGCTCTACACCGCTTCGAGCGTGATCAACCTGTCCGCGGACCGGGCCTTCGGCAGCGCGCTGATGTTCGTCGGGGTGGGTATCGTCTATGCCATCCTCATGATCTATCTGCCCGGGCTTGCGACCTGGCTGCCGGGGGTGTTGCGATGACACAGAGACTGCAACTGTCGGAAAGGGGGGACGGCGTGGTTGTCGTGACCCTGGATCGCCCGCAGGCGATGAACGCTTTCGACACGGCGATGGCCGAGGAGATGCTTGCCCTTTTCGGCACGACGCTCAGACGGCGCGACGACATCCGTGCCGTCGTGCTGACAGGGGCGGGCGAGCGGGCCTTCAGCGTGGGCGCGGATCTAAAGGAACGCGCCGGAATGACGAACGACGCATGGCGCAAGCAGCACGCGCTCTACCGCGATACCTTTGAAAGCCTGTGGAACTTTCCCTGGCCCATCATCGCGGCGGTTCGCGGCTATGCACTCGGCGGGGGCTGCGAACTTGCCCTGGCTGCGGATTTCGTCCATGCCGCCGAAAATGCGGTGTTTGGTCTGCCCGAAATCACGCTTGGAATCATGCCGGGGGCGGGTGGAACGCAGCTCTTGACACGTGCGCTTGGATTGCGCCGCGCCAAGGAGTTGATCCTCACCGGCGACAAGTTTTCTGCAAGCGAGGCGCATGAATGGGGGCTCGTCAACGCGCTGCATCCTCCGGGCGAAGAACTGGAGGCCGCGCTCGCCGTGGCGCGGCGGATCGCGGCCAACGCTCCGCTTGCGGTGCAGGGCGCTAAGCTGGCGATGGATGGTGGCATCGATGCACCGCTCAAGGTCGGACTGGCATTGGAGGTCTCTGTTCATCAACGACTTTCGGCCAGCGAGGATCGGGCCGAAGGCGTGCTTGCCTTCAACGAAAAAAGGACGCCGGAATGGAGATTTCGCTGATCGAGACCGCGTCGCGTGCAGCCGATGCGGCACGTGACGCCGGGGCGACCGCCATTTCGGAACTCGAAGCCAAGGCGGTCTTGCGGGCGGCCGGAATTTCGGCGCCGCGGGGGCGGCGCCTGCGTCATGCCGAAGACGCCACCGAGTCCGCGCTTGCGGGGTTGCGTCCGCCCATGGTCGCCAAGGTCTTGACCCGCGATGGCGCGCATAAATCGGATTTCGGCGGCGTCATACTCGGCCTTCAGACCGCGACCGAAATCCGGGATGCGCTCGCGGAGATCGCCGACGCCGCCGCGCGGGCCGGCGCCGCCATTGACGGCTTTCTTGTCGAAGAGCAAAGCGCGCCGGGCCTGGAAATGGTGCTTGGCGGATTCTGGGATGCCCGGCTTGGGCCTTGCGTGATGATTGGCCTGGGCGGCGTCTTTGTCGAGGTCTTCGAGGATGTGGCCTTTCGCGCCTGTCCGATCACCGAGGCGGATGCACACAGCATGATTGACGCCCTGCGCTCGGCGCCGCTGTTGCGCGGGGCGCGTGGAACGGCGCCATGTGACGAAGATGCGATCGTTGCCGCGCTTCTGGCACTGGGCGGGCGCGATGGGTTGATGTCTACGCTGGACGGCCAGGCCAGTGCCATCGACATCAATCCGCTGATCGTGCACAGCGACGGTGCGATCGCGGTGGATGCGCGCATTCTCCTTTCGCCCAGGCCTGTGCCGCCGGTGCCCGAACCGCCACCGCTCGAGTCCGAACAGGTGTGCAAGACGTTCCGGCCCCTGTTCATGCCGCAGTCCATCGCGGTGCTTGGCGCCTCTGCGTCGGGAACGAGCTTCGGAAACGAGGTGATCCGACACAGCCTTGCCTATGGGTTCAAGGGGCGGGTTCAGCCGGTGCATCCCAAGGCCGGCGAGGTGGAAGGGTTCCCGGCGGTTCCCAGGCTTGCCGATCTGCCCGAGCCAGTGGATTTCGCCTATGTCGCCGTCGCAGCCGAAGCGGCCATCGACGCGATTGCCGCCGCGCCGGGGGGAGCGCGGTTCGTTCAGGTCATGTCTTCCGGTTTTGGCGAGGCCGAGGACGGCCACGGCCGGGAGGCCCGCCTTGTCCAGGCCGCGCGCGACTCCGGCATGCGACTGATCGGGCCGAACTGTCTTGGCATACACAGTCCGCGCGGCGGATTGACCTTCGTCGGCGGTGCCACCCCGGAACCCGGAGGTGTCGCCGTGATTTCGCAATCCGGCGGGCTTGCGGTCGATGTGATCCTGCGCGGAGAGCAACGTGGCCTGAGATTCTCGGGCGTGACCACGCTGGGCAACAGTGCCGATCTTGGCCCGGCCGATCTGCTAGAATATCATCTGTGCGATCCTGATACAAAGGTGATCGGGCTTTATGTCGAGGATGTGCGGGATGGTCGCCGCTTCGTGGCACGACTGAGGCAAGCCGGTGCGCAAAAGCCCGTTGTCCTGCTGGTCGGCGGACAGACGGCAGAGGGTCGCCGGGCAGCGGCATCTCATACAGGTGCGCTGGCAGCCGAGGCGCGTCTGTGGGAGGGCATCGCGAAACAGACCGGCATGGTGATCACAGAGACGCTGGACGATTTTCTCGATGCGTTGCTGATCTGTCAGACCGAGGCGGATCGTCCCTCGCGACCGCTCGGGCGCGTCGCGTTGTTCGGCAATGGTGGTGGCACAAGCGTCCTGGCGGCCGACGCCTTTTCCCGGGCCGGCCTGACCACGCCGGAGGTGCCGCCGCGTGCCTTGCGTGAGCTTGAAGAACTTGGCCTCCCGCCCGGGACCGGACTGTCCAATCCCGTCGATACGCCGGCCGGCACCTTGCGCCATCGCGATGGGGCGGTCGCGGGCGAGATCCTTGACATCCTTGCGGGCGCGGATGCCTATGATGCCATTGTCGTGCATGTGAACCTGCCGGTTTTCACCAGCTCGGCCAACCAGTCCGTCGATGTGATTGGAGGATTGGTGCGCGAGGCGGTGCGGGTCAGCGCTCTGCCCGACGCACCGCGGATCGTGCTGGTGTTGCGTTCCGACGGGTCCGAGGCCACCGACGCGCGGCAACGTTGCGACGGCGAACGCGCGCGCAAGGCAGGTCTTGCGGTGTTCGACGAGTTGCCCGAGGCCGCACGCGCACTTGGGGCGCTGTCATCCTGGGTGGGTGCCCGGCGGCAGTTTGTGGATCAGGACGGTGCCGGCTGAGACACGCTCAGCTGGCGCCCTCTTCGCTGCGCAGCATCTTGATCGCCATTGCCCGCGAATTGTCGACCAGTTCGCGGGCTGTCCTTTCCGCTTCGTCTTCTGCGCCGGCTCGAATATTCATCAGCAGCTTCGCCCAGGTCTTGGCCGAGTTCTGTCGCCGCTCGGGTGTCGACAGGCCGATGCGGGTGTAACGGATGGTCTGGTGGAACAGGGAATAGACGATCGACGTGAGCTGCTCGCTGCCTGTGCCTGCGCAGAGAAGAAAGCTCAACTCCTGGCTGATCGTGACATAACGCGCCGCATCCTGGTCGGCTTGCGTCGTCAGGTCCTGAAGCTTCGCGATCCGCTCTTCAATCTGGGACAGGTTCTTTGGCGGGAAGTTGCGCGCCAGCCGACGCGCCGCAAGCCCGACGAGCACGGCGCGGATCTCGAAAATATCATCGACCTCCTCAACCGTCAGATTGGTGACGATGGCGCCCCGTCTGGGCTGGATCGAGACCAGCCCGGCATTCTCGAGAATGCGCAACGCCTCGCGCACTGGTCCCCGACTCACCTGAAACTGCTCGGAAACGGCAATCTCGTGGATGCGGGCACCAGGCGCGTATTCCTCGTTTATGATCGATTCAGCAAGTTGCGTCGCGATTTGCTCGGCAAGTGAGAGAGCATGGGGCCCTTCGGTCAGACCCGGGCGGATTGATCCCAAACTGTGTTCAAGGCGACTTACACTTCCCAAGGTCACATCAGATTCCAGTCGAAACACTCATTGTTTATCTGAGCATGACCTATAGAATCAGGTGTCGACAATAGCAATGACTTGATCTTCTGCTATTGCGCTTCCTTCATCTACGAGAAGCTCCTTAATCGTGCCTGCGCACGTTGCGAGGACCGGTATTTCCATTTTCATGGATTCGAGAATCATGATCACGTCGTCTTCTTCAACCTTGTCGCCCACACCCATTTCGATCTTCCAGACGGTTCCGGTGATTTCCGAACAGATTTTTTCTTCAGCCATGGTGTTTCTTCTTACCTTCGTTGCTTGGTTTCCAGAATGTTTCTTTTTTTCAGAATGTGGTCGGCCAGTTTGCGAGTGCCCGACGCGAGAAGCCGCGTTCCCTGCCACGGGAATGCACGCCCAGCATTGACATCAGCCACTGGCGTGTCTGGCGGGGGTCAAGTACCGACTGCGCCGAATAGATCGCGGCGAGATCATAGGCAGACGTCTCGCGGGATATTTCGGCTTTCAATTCCTCGAATTTCTGCGGGTCGCTTTCCGCCGTCACCCCGTATACGACATTTACGCCGATATTCGGGTCCATGAAACCAACATCCGCGGTCGTCCATGCCGCCATTTCGTCCGAGTTGCGCGATCCGCCCATGTTCAGATAGGCCTGACCATAGGATTTGCGGGTAACAATCGAAAGTTTTGGCACGCTGCACATTTGCAGAGCGGACATGAAGTTCATGATTTTTCCTGGGGCCTTGCGCCTTTCACCTTCAACACCGATCAGGAAGCCCGGTGTATCAGTCAACATCACGATCGGTATATGGAAACTGTCGCAGAGAACCAGAAAGCTGGTGATCTTGTCGCACCCGTCGGGGTCGAGTGCGCCGCCCTTGAACATCGGGTTCGTGGCGACAACGCCCACGACCTTGCCGCCCATCCGCGTCAGCGCCGTGGTCGCGACCCGCCCGAAGCGCGGCTTGAGTTCGAAAACCGAGCCCGGATCGGCAATCGCGGCGATCAGTTTGCGCGCATCATAGACCTTCTGGCGCTCGGCGGGAACGATGTCGGTGATGGAAGAGCCATCATATGCGCTTTCGTCCGGCGGTTCCACCGCGGGTGGAAGCTCTTCGGCGTGGGATGGCAAATAGGACAGGAACCGCTTTACCAGATCAAGCGCCTCTTCATCGCTGTCGACCGCGTAGTCGACAAGGCCGGTCTTTTCAGTGTGCAGCTTCCAGCCACCCAACTCTTCGAGTTGCACCTCTTCGCCTATGGCCAGGGAGGTCACGCGCGGCGAAGAGACCGCAAGGCATGCGCCTTTGCGCATCACCACGAAATCGGAGAGCATGGTGTACCATGTGCCCGTGCCGTAGCTGGCCCCCAGGCAGGCCGCCACATATGGGATTTCCCGACCACGGATGAACTGTTCGGGGTCTTGCCCCAAGGCACCCGTGCCTTGTGCTCCCATGGTGTCGGGGATGCGCGCACCGGATGTTTCGTTCAGGAAGATCATCGGCATGCCATTGCGAATGGCTGTGCGGCGAAGATGACCCATCTTGCGAACATTGGTCAGGCTCGACGAGGCGCCCAGTGTCGTGATGTCGCAGGAGACCATCGCAGCGGGGCGGCCCTCGATCCGCCCATAGCCGCAAACCTTGCCGTCCGCGGGCGACTTATCACGCATTGCGGGAATGTGCGACGTGGCGAACATTCCCGTTTCCGCAAAGCTTTCCGGATCGAACAGGTGATCGATCCGCTCCCGCGCATTGAGTTGGCCTGCGGCCTTGCGCGCAGCAAGCTTCTCCTGGCCGCCCATTTCAAGAACACGCGCACGGCGTGCCTCCAGATCCTGGGCAAGCTCTTCGTGTCGGGACATTGTATTTCCTCCGCTCGTAATCCGACTCCGATTGATGATGAAATCATTCACAATGTCAACAATACTTGTTACGCTCATCTCACACTGGCGGGTCCGGTGGTGCAGATACAAAGAGGAAATCCCGTATGAGCTGGCAAAAAGAAGTCGATGAAATTGCAAGGCGCAGAAAGATCGCCGAAGACCTTGGCGGACCTGAAGCGGTGGAGCGTCAACATGCGGCTGGACGTTTCACCGTTCGCGAACGTATCGACAAGCTCGCCGATCCAGGCAGTTTTCGTGAGCTCGGCGCCTTGGCGGGCAAGGCGACCTATGACGACAACCACAATCTTGTGTCTGTAAGGCCATCCAATGCGGTGATCGGAACCATCAAGATCGACGGGCGCAAGGTATCGGTTGATGGCGACGATTGGACGATTCGCGGCGGCTCCTCTGAGGCGACCGTGTCCGAGAAGTGGATCTACGCGGAGAACTACGCCCTCGAGATGCGTATTCCCCTGATTCGCCTTGTCGAAAGCGCAGGTGGCAGTGTGCGTCTCCTGGAACAGCAGGCATCGACCAAGATTCCGGGTTATCCGACATGGTTGATGGCCTCCAAGCTGGGCTACATTCCGGTTGTCGGCCTTGCCCTTGGCCCCTGTGCCGGACTTGGGGCGCTCAAGGCGGCCTGCGCGCATTATTCGGTCATGGTAAAGGGAACCTCGCAGGTCTTCGCGGGCGGCCCGCCCGTGGTCGAGCGGGGCATGGGCGTCAAGGTCGACAAGGAAGACCTCGGCGGCTCCAAGGTCCATGTCCGGGGCAGCGGTGTGATCGGCAACGAGGCCGAAACCGAGGAAGAAGCGTTCGAGATGGTGCGCAAGTTTCTGTCCTATCTGCCCTCCAGCGTCTTTGAAATTCCGCCCGTCACCGAATGCGACGACCCGCGCGACCGGCGCGAAGAGGAGCTTCTCTCCATCATTCCGCGGGATCGTCGGCGCGTCTACAAGCCCCGGCGCCTGATCGAACTGGTCATGGACAAGGGTTCGGTTTTCGAACTGACCAGGCATTACGGCCGGTCGGTCGTGACCTGCTTTGCCCGGCTCGACGGGCGGCCCGTGGGTGTGATCGCCAATGACCCGATGCATTATGGTGGTGGCCTGACCCGGGGTGCGGCGGAGAAGATGGAAACCTTCATCGACCTGTGCGACACGTTCCATCTTCCGGTGGTGAATTTCGTTGATCAGCCCGGAACCGTTGTGGGCCCCGAGGCCGAGCTTCAGGGGACGGTCAAGGGATCCGTGCGCGTCGTTTCGGCGATCGAACAAAGCCAGGTGCCCTGGTGCGCGATCATCGTCCGGCGTCTCTATGGGCTGGCCGGAACGACATATGGTCGCCTTCAGGGGCTGAACCTTCACTATGCCTGGCCCTCGGCGCGTTGGGGATCGATCCCGGTCAGCGGCGGCGTTGAAGCGGCCTATCGCAAGGAACTCGAGGCGCTGTCACCCGAGGATCGCGCCGAGCGGCTGACCGAGTTGGAAGAGATGTATGATCATCTTGAATCACCGTTCCTCACCGCCGAGCGGTTCAAGGTTCCCGACATCATCGACCCCCGCGAAACCCGTTCCTTGTTGAACGATTGGCTGGATGATGCCTGGCGGTTGCTGCCTGAGCAGTTGGGCGTCAAGAGCCGCACGATTCGTATTTGACAGGGAGCAGGACATGAAACGAATACTGGTTGCCAACCGAGGCGAGATCGCCTGTCGTGTGATCCGGGCCGCCCGGAAGCTGGGGCTCGAGGCTGTCGCGGTCTACTCGGACGCGGATGCTGATGCGATGCATGTCGAAATGGCCGACGCGTCTGTGCGCATCGGCCCTCCGCCTGCCGCCGAAAGCTATCTCCGACAGGACGCGATCCTTGCCGCGGCCCAGGAAACGGGAGCCGATGCCATCCATCCTGGCTATGGGTTCATGGCCGAGAACGCGGATTTCGCCCGTGCAGTCATGGACGCGGGATTGATCTGGGTCGGCCCGCGCCCGGAAACGATCGAGGCCATGGGCGACAAGCAGCGCGCTCGACAGCTCGCCCAGAAGGCTGGTGTTCCGGTTGCACAAGGTTCCGACCGGCTCCTGCCCGGAGCGCTTGATGGACTCGAACAGATGGCTGAAGCCGTTGGGTATCCGCTTCTGGTCAAGGCTGCGGCCGGTGGAGGTGGTATCGGCATGCGGCGCGTGGACAGCGCGGAGACGTTGCGAAAGACCGTCGAGGCGACGCAGTCCATGGCGGAACGCAGTTTCGGCGATGGCTCTGTCTATCTGGAACGGTTCATTCCAAGAGCCCGGCATATCGAAATCCAGGTCTTCGGCTTCGGCGACGGACGGGCCGTTCACTTGTTCGAGCGCGACTGCTCGTTGCAACGGCGATTCCAGAAGATCATCGAGGAAAGCCCGGCACCCGGGTTCCCCGCCGAGGCCGTGGCCGGAATGGCGGAATCGGCACGCGCACTTGCCGCATCTCAGAGCTATACGGGTGCCGGAACGGTCGAGTTCGTGGCCGATGCAGACACCGGCGAGTATTTCTTTCTCGAGATGAACACCCGCATCCAGGTTGAGCACCCGGTCACCGAGATGGTGACCGGGTGTGATCTGATCGGATTGCAACTGCGGCTCGCCGCGGGCGAAGAGTTGCATGACACGCTTGCCTCAGTCTCAAGAACCGGCGTCGCCGTAGAATGCCGTCTATATGCCGAGAACCCGGCGAAAAATTTCCTGCCATCGCCGGGCACGCTCGCGGCATTCGATCTGCCCGACACGATGCCGGGCATTCGGGTCGATGCCGGCGTCCGGGTCGGAGATACGATCACGCCCTATTATGACCCGATGATCGCCAAGTTGATTGCCTGGGGCGAGGATCGCACGATCGCCATCGACCGCCTGCGCGCTGCGCTCGAGGCGACCCGGATCGAAGGGCCTGCGACAAACCGCGAGTTTCTCATCGCGGTTCTGAACGATCCCGACTTCAGGGACGGCGCGATCTGGACCGGGTTTGTCGAGGAAAGGCGTAAATCGCTGATCGCGTGAGCGTGTCTCAAGGATAGGGGTTCTGGCTCATGGCCGGACCCCGACCTGCGGTCGCGGGCCACGGTCTGTGCGCAATCTTTCCTGTGCTGCTTCGATCTGCCGGCACAGGTGAAACCGCGTGTCGCGCGGATCAATGATGTCCTCGACGGCAAAAGCCTCGGCGGTCTTGAAAGGATTGGCATAGCTGCGGAATTCCGCTTCCAGCTCCGCCTCGCGAGCGGCGGGATCGGGCGCGGTCGCGATCTCGCGACGGAAAGCCACCGCCACGCCGCCCTCGACCGGCAACGAGCCCCATTCGCCTGATGGCCAGGCAAGCTTGAGGTTCAGCCCCTTCTGGTTGACCATCGCCATCCCGGCCATGCCATAGCATTTGCGGATGATCACGGTCATGCACGGCACACTGGCCTGAAGTCCGGCATGCACCGCCCGAACGCCGGCCCGCAACACACCGGAGCGTTCCGCGGCAGATCCGATCATGAAGCCCGGGACGTCGGCCAGATAGATGATCGGAATACCGAACTGATCGCACAGATCGATGAAATGGGTCATCTTCTGTGCCCCTGCCGAGTCCAGGGCGCCACCATAATGCATCGGATTGTTCCCGATCAGCCCGGCGACATGGCCACCGAACCGCGCAAACCGGGTGATGATGGATCTGCCAAAGGTCGGCTGGATCTCGAAGGTCGAGTCCTGATCCGCGATGATCGACATCAATTTGTGCATGCTATACGCTTGACGCCGATTGCGCGGCACCAGTGACAACAGCCTTTCATCGCGTCTGTCCATCGGGTCGTTGGTCTCGACGAAGGGCGGGGCTGACCAGACGTTCTGCGGCATGTAGCTCAGGAATCCGCGGATGGCTTCAAACGCTTCTGCCTCGGACGGGTAGGCATTGTCTATTGACCCGGCGGTATCCACCGCAACCGAAGCGCCGCCCAGTTCGTCGGCTGTCAAGGTTTCTCCCAATGCACGCTCGACCACAGCCGGGCCTGCGGCAAACACCTGCGACTTGTCGCGGACCATCATCGAGAAATGTGCCAGCATCGCCCGTGCCGCCGGCCCGCCGGCCGCTGTGCCCATCACGGACGTAATCACGGGAACCTCGCCCAGAAGTTCGACCGAGCGGCCGAAATCATCGGTCCCCGGCATCGGCGCGTAGCCGCGGCGCTTGAGCGAGGTTACCGACCCTCCCGCTCCGTCGATCAGGTTGATCAGGGGAATCCGGTATTCATGCGCAAGGTCCTCGACGAACCCGCCTTGTCCACCTTTCCGGCGCGCCGTCGATCCGGTGCCGCCACGCACGGTGAAATCCTCTCCGCCAAGCGCGACGTCACGGCCGTCGATCTTTGCCAGCCCCATGACATAGGAAGAGGGCGTGACCGAGACAGGTTTGCCGTCGACATATTCAGCCGTCCCCGCCAGTTTCCCAACTTCCCGGAACGATCCCGGATCAACAAGAGCGGCGATTCGTTCACGTATCGTCTGGCGTTCGCGGGCGGTCTGACGGGCCACACCCTCACCCCCGCCCATCTCTTCGGCCCAGGCCCTTCGCTTCGCGATTTCATCTACTTCTGGTTGCCATGACATATGCAGCCTCCTTTGTTGTGGCTTATTGTTTGACATTGCTGTTGTTAACATTCTTTATTAATGGTGAGAAAGTGTCCATCCTGATCGCCGGCCTTGAGGCAGCGACATGGAGAAATGACTGGGAGGTTGCATGAAACTCACGGAAGACATTGCGAAAAGCCTCATGCGGCGATTGAAACTCCCGGTGCCGGAAGGCGCACCGGCCGAAACGGCGACCAGGGTCGGGGAACTGGCCTCGGAGTTCGGCGGGACGGTTGCCTTGAAGGCACTCTTGCCAACGGGCAGGCGCGGCAAGAGTGGCCTTGTTCGCCTGGTCGACGCTGCCAACGCAGAAGCCGTCGCAACCGAGATGCTGGGCCAGGAGACCGAGCTGGGCTTAGTGAAGCGGGTTTATGTCGAAAGAGGCGCCAAGATTGCGCAGGAATTCTATCTCGCATTCAGCTTCTCGGACCGGGTGCCGATTCTGGCCATCTCCACCGCTGGCGGTGTCGAGATCGAACAGGTCCATGCGACCACGCCCGAACGGATTGTCACGACTCCGATCGACCCCTTGAAGGGATTGCGGCCGTGGGAAGCCATCGACCTTTGGTCGCGGGCCGGATTGAAAGGTCGGGCGCTCGCCGACGTTGGCCGCCTCACGGCGAGGCTCTGGCGCGCGTTTGTGGAGTTGGATGCTGAAATGATGGAAATCAACCCGCTTGCGGTGGATGCGGACGGACGCCTCTCGATGGTGGGGACGATGATTGAAATCGATGACGGTGCACTCGGGCGTCATCCCGAACTGCCCGATGCCCCATCGCAGCAGCCTGACAATCCCCGCGAACGGATGGTCAACGATGTCAATCGTGCAAACCCCGGAGGTGACGCGCGATATGTGGAACTTGATGGCGATATCGGCTTGCTTGTCGCGGGCGGGGGTGCGGGGCTTCTTCAGCACGACATGATCATTGATCTTGGCGGACGACCTGCCAACCATTCCGATATCAGCCCCGCCCCCGGCACCGTCAAGACCGAGGCCGTGCTGGATGCGGTGTTCTCGAACCCGAACACCCGCAGCCTGCTGATCGGCTACAACCATTTGCAAATGGCACCGGTGGACCGGGTTGTCGAAGCGCTTGCGAATTCCGTGCGGAGCAACAAGGTCGACACATCACGGTTTCCGATCATCCTGCGGCTCTTCGGACCGCGCGAGGCCGAGGCAAGGGCGTTGGCTGCGCAGATCGGTGGCATCACCTATCTGCCATCCGGTGCGTCGCTGTTGGACGGCGCCCGCGCGATTGTCGACGCGACCCGGAAAGTTGTTGCAGAAGAAGGCGAGGGAGCCACGGCATGAGCGTCTTGATCGACAATTCGACACGCGTGGTCGTGCAGGGCATCACGGGCAATCAGGGACGCTATGATACGCGACTCGCGCTGGATTACGGCGTGAACATCGTCGCCGGCGTAACCCCCGGCCGGGGCGGTGAAGAAGTGGAGGGTGTGCCCGTATTTGATACCGTGGCCGCCGCCGTGGCCAACACCGATGCAAATGCCGCCGTTCTCTATGTCCCCGTGAACGGCATCTGCGATGCCGTGACCGAGGCCGCCGAAGCCGGAATTGGCGTGATCCTGGCAACCACCGAGAATGTCCCGCGTCATGATGCAGTTCGCGCGGTCGCCGCCGCCAGAGCGGCGGGCGCCTGGCTGGTGGGTTTCAACACGAACGGCGTGATTTCACCGGGGAAATGCAAGATTGGCGGGATTGGGGGCGATAACCCGGACGCTCTCTACCCGGCAGGCCGCATTGGCGTCGTCTCACGGTCCGGGGGCATGTCGGCCGAGATCTCCATGGCGCTCAAGGCTTCGGGCCACGGTGTCTCGACCGCGATTTCGATGGGTGGAGACCGGACAACCGGGCGATCCATGTGCGAGTATCTCGACCTGTTCGATGCCGACCAGGATACCGATGCAATGGTCATCTATGGTGAACCCGGGACCGGCAACGAGGCCGAGGTCGCGGCTGCATTGCGGTCCAAACGGTTGCGCAAACCTGTGGTGGCGATCGTCGCCGGGCGCTTTCAGGAAAATCATCCAAGGGGGGTCAGTTTCGGCCATGTCGCCGCGATGATCGGCGATGAAGCAGACAGCGCCAGTGCTAAGATCCGGCTGCTGAAAGAGTCGGGAGCCGAGATTGCGAACAGTCTTGACGAGATCGGTCTGGCGCTTGATCGACAGCTTGGTTGACATTGCATAGAATCCGCGCTCCGCAAACTGACGAGGGATTGAATACTTTGAACCGGGTGAATACAGGCTGTCCCAACAGCTGATATGGACTTCCTTCGGGGCCGGATCAGTCCATGAATGAAATGACAGGGTGAACTGCCATGGCCGGACTTCAGGTCGAATCGAGAACGGTTTTGGAAACACGTGATGTCGTTTTCATCGCCCTGTTTGCTGCTATCGTTGCATCACTCGCTGCTTTTCCTCCCATCACGCTTCCCCTGGCGGGCGTGCCGATCACGGCGCAATCCCTCGGGGTTATGCTGGCGGGTGGCGTGATCGGCGCCGTCCGGGGTGGTCTTGCGCTTGTCCTCTTTCTGGTTCTTGTGGCGACCGGCCTGCCGCTCCTTCCCGGCGGGCGCGGTGGGTTCGGCGTGTTCCTCGGGCCGACTGGCGGTTTCCTGATCGGCTGGGTTTTCGCGGCATTCGCGATCGGCTACATGACCGAGCGGTTGTGGCATCGGCTCAATTATGTCCTTGCCTTCACGATCTGTGTCCTTGGCGGTGTGGTGCTGCTCTATGCCATCGGCGTTCCATGGGTCGCATTCGTTGCCAAGATCCCTCTCTCGACGGCGCTGACCGGTTCACTGTCCTTCGTTCCCGGTGACATCGTGAAGGCGCTGATTGCAGCGGGGGTGATCATGACCGTGAAACGCTCCTATCCGATCATTCAGCCCAAGGCGGAAGCCGACAGCGCGGGACGGTCCGGCAGACCCGAGTGAATATCGAATTCGCAGATGTCTCGGTGAAGAAGGGCGAAGTCACCGTCCTTCAGGATATATCCATCCGCCTTTCGGAGAGGCGGATTGGCGTGATCGGTCGAAACGGCTCCGGCAAAAGCACCTTCGCACGGCTTTTCAACGGCATCGAGGTGCCGACATCCGGAAAAATGCTGCTCGACGGGGTGCCTGAACGCAAGAACCTCAGGCGGCATGTCGGTTTTGTCTTCCAGAATCCCGACAATCAGATCGTCTATCCGATCGTCGAAGAGGACCTGGCTTTCGGGCTGAAGAACCTCAAGCTGTCAAGGAACGAGACCGAAGACAGGATCGCCGATGCCATGCGCCGCCTCGGGATCGACCATCTGCGCAATCGCCTCACGCATCAGTTGAGCGGCGGTGAGAAACAGATGATCGCTCTTGTCGGGGTGTTGGTGATGCGTCCCCGCATGATCGTGTTCGACGAACCGACCACCCTGCTCGACCTTTGGAACAAGCAGAAGTTCATGGCGACGATCAATGACCTGCCACAGCATGTCGTCGTTGTCTCGCATGACCTCGAGCTTCTCCGGGGGTTCGACCGGATCCTGCATATTGAAGCCGGGAGGATTGTCGCCGACGGAAATCCGGTTTCGGTGCTCGACAATTATATCGCAAGCTCGCAATGCTGACGGACCTCTATATCTTCGCCGACAGCCCACTCCACCGCACCCGCCCGGGCATCAAGATCGGGGTTCTGGTCTTGTTCTGCACACTGCTTTTCGTTTTCGAAGGTTGGGTCACTTTGGCTCTTGGTGGCGTTGCGGTCGCCCTTTGTCTCGCCCTGTCCGGGCTGCGTGCGCGCCATGTCGTCGCTACGCTCAGACCCGCTGTCTGGATCCTTCTGGCGATATTCCTCGTCCAGAGCTATCTGGTTGACATCCTTTTCGCATCTTTCGTGGTGTTCCGATTCGCCGTTCTGATACTTGCGGCGACCGTGGTCACGGCGACAACCCGGACGAGCGAAATGGTCGACGGGATACTGGCCGGGCTGCAATTTGCTCCATCCTGGGTTCCGAAGAATCAGATTGCGCTTGGCGTGTCCCTATGTCTGCGTTTCATCCCGCTCGTTCTCTCGGTATTTCACGATGTCCGCCAGGCACAGCGGGCGCGCGGGCTTGACCGCAACCTGACCGCTTTGCTGGTGCCGCTTGTTGTGAGAACCCTGAAAACGGCTGATGAAGTGGCCCAGGCGATCCACGCGCGTTCATTCGATTGAGAAGGTCGGGCCGACCACGCCCTATTGAACGTATCCGTCACGCCACAGGCCAGATACACTCGTACCCCGGCCCCGGGGTCGATCATGCCGTCACAGCTGCGCGGTTCGGCGCGGTCAGTGCTGCTTGTGCCGCCAAGCGTAAATCAGCTGTCTCAATACCCCTGTGCTGCGCGCATCGAGGCCGGGATGGGTCGGGTCAGTTCTGAGCCTGACGCTCCAGTTGCGTGGCAAGGTCACCATAGCCGGTGAAACGCCGCTCGAAACTCAGGCCCAGCCGGGAGGCGGCCTCGCGGGCCTTTTCGGTGAGTGCGTCATCGTCACTCTGGGCGAGATAGACCAGTTTCTCGTAATGGCCGAAATAGGTGTCGAGCAATTGCGGGTGGCGGTCGAGGCCGAGCGGCTTCCACACGAAGGCATCGAACTGGCGGGCGAGGAAATCGGTGAGGTAGAAGGTGGTGATCTCGTCCTCGGCGCGGGCGGCGAAGGCGGTGTTGCCTTCAAAAAACGAATAACAATGCGGGCCGGGGATCATCTCGACGCCCAGTTCCTTGCACTTTTCGAACAATTGCCCGCCGGTGCCGCAATCGGCGTAGACGACGAAAATCCGCTCATACCGGTCGCGGTGGGCCGTGACCGTTTCGGCCACCCGCGTGGTGATCCGGTCGGGCGTATTGTGCAGGATCGCGGGCAGGCAGACGAGATCGATGTGATCCCAGCCGTTGATCTCTTTCAGCGCGATGATCTCGCGCGCCAGCGCGCCGCAGGCCACCAGTAAAAGGCGGGCCTTGCTGCCCTGCAATGCGAGGCCGGAGTCGGTCAGGGTCTGGTCTTCGGGTATCATGGCAAGACACGGCGCATTACGCGCCGCCTAGACATTTACGCCCTGGTTGTGCTTGCGCGACACGAGGGTCTTTGCGGTTTCCACCGCGACGGCGGCATCGCGGCAATAGGCGTCGGCACCGATCGCACGGCCGAAATCCTCGTTCAGCGGGGCGCCGCCCACGAGGACGATGTAGTCGTCGCGTTTGCCCTGTTCAATCATCGTGTCGATCACGACCTTCATGTAAGGCATGGTGGTGGTCAACAGGGCCGACATGCCAAGGATGTCGGGTTGTTCGGCTTCGAGCGCTTCGAGATAGGCGTCGACGGCGTTGTTGATCCCGAGATCGACGACTTCGAACCCGGCGCCTTCCATCATCATCGACACGAGGTTCTTGCCGATGTCGTGGATGTCGCCCTTGACCGTGCCGATCACCATCTTGCCCTGCTTGGGCGCGCCGGTTTCGACCAGCAGCGGCTTGAGAATATACATGCCGCCCTTCATCGCGTTGGCGGCCAGCAACACCTCGGGAACGAAGAGGATGCCGTCGCGGAAATCGTCGCCGACGATCTTCATGCCGCCGACCAGCGCCTCGGTTAGGATCTTGTAGGGGCTCCAGCCGCGTTCGAGCAGGATATTCACGCCTTCCTCGATCTCTTCCCTGAGACCGTCATAGAGGTCGTCGAACATCTGGGCGACAAGCTCTTCGTCGTCGAGTTCGCTGAGGACGATGTCTTGTTCTTCCTCGGACATGGGCGTTTCCTTTGTCTTTGGGCCACGCGGCTGTGCGGGTGGCGAGGTGTTCCCCGATGCTATTGCCGGATTGTCGCAAATGGACTGTCCGAATTGCGACATGCGCGGCGCGTTGACCGACTTTTAACGCGAATTGCGCGGCGAGCATCGCGAAAATTGCGCATGTGTATCATGAGTTTCGTTGCATATGTTCGCGTAATGTTCTAATTCTCGCCACATGGAAGAGCTTGGCCATATCGTGGAGCAGACCCGCAGGAAAGGGCGTGGGGCGTTGTCGAACATGGCGGGGCGGTTCGAGCGG
This sequence comes from Paracoccaceae bacterium, assembly GCA_011389685.1. Classification (GTDB taxonomy): domain Bacteria; phylum Pseudomonadota; class Alphaproteobacteria; order Rhodobacterales; family Rhodobacteraceae; genus Aquicoccus. The sequence continues at coordinate 69,519 of JAABTV010000004.1, read as the reverse complement.
CTGGCGCGGATCGAGGCGCATGACGGGTGGGACATGCCCGAGTCGCGACCCGGGTTCGCGACCGAGTTGCGGGTGGAACGGGCCGGGCGGATCATCACCTATAACCGCTCGCCCGATCTGCCGTTCGACCGGTCGATCAACCCCTACCGGGGCTGTGAACATGGCTGCGTTTACTGTTTCGCGCGGCCCAGCCATGCCTATCTCGGCCTGTCGCCGGGGCTTGATTTCGAAACCCGGCTGGTGGCCAAGGAGAATGCGCCGGAGGTTCTGGCGCGGGAGCTTTCGGCGCGGTCCTATCGGGTGGCGACGATCGCGATCGGAACCAATACCGACCCCTATCAGCCGGCCGAGAAGACACGGGAGATCATGCGCCGCTGTCTGGAGGTTCTGCGCGATTTCCGTCATCCGGTGGCGATCGTCACCAAGGGCGCGCTGATCGAGCGTGACATCGACATCCTGGCGCCGATGGCGCGCGACGGTCTGGTGCGGGTGGGCGTGTCGGTGACGACGCTGGACGATGATGTCGCCCGCCGGATGGAGCCGCGGGTGCCGCGCCCGGCGCGTCGGTTGGCGGTGATCCGGCGGCTGGCCGAAGCAGGCATTCCGGTGCGGCTCATGGTGTCGCCGGTGGTGCCGGGGCTGACCGATCACGAGATCGAGGCAATTCTTGAGGCAGGGCGGGATGTGGGGGCGGATGCGGCCAGCTGGATCATGCTGCGGCTGCCGCGCGAGGTGTCGCCGCTGGTGCAGGAGTGGCTGAAGAAGCATCAGCCGGCGCGGGCGGCCAAGGTGATGGCGCGGCTGCGCGAGATGCATGGCGGCAAGGATTACGATGCGCGCTGGGGTCACCGGATGCGGGGCGAGGGGCCGCATGCGCGGATGATCGGCGCGCGGTTCAAGGCGGCGGCGCGACGGCTGGGGCTGGCCGAAGCGCAGCCTGCCTTGCGGTGCGATCTCTTTCGGGTGCCGCCGCGGGTGGGGGATCAGTTGCGGTTGTTCTGAGCCTCGAGCCAGTCGCGGATCGCGCGGGCGACGGTTTCGGGCTTCTGGTGACAGACCCAGTGATCCGCGCCGTCGATCGTCACGCGAGTGAGGTCGGGGGCGTAATCCTCGAGCCCCTCGGTCGCCTCGGGCAGAAGCGCGCTGTCCTCCACGCCCCAGATGAGCAGGTGCGGATGCGGCACCATGAGCCGGTCGCGGGGCAGGTCGGGCAGGTCGGTGATGGGTTCGCCCGGTTTGGCCACGCGCAGGGGCGAGGCGCGATACCAGTTGATCATGCCGCGCAGCCGTTCGGGGCCTGACCAGGCCTGTTTGTAAGCCTCCAGCCGGTCGCCGGTGAGCCAGGAGAGGTCCATCTTGGCCGAAAAGAGCGCCAGCAATTTCTCGAAATCGTTTTCGGCCAGCGCGTCCTCCGAGCCGTCGCGGCGCAGGTAGTGGATGTATTGCGAGGCTTCGGTCTGGGCGCCGCCCGCGGCGATGGCGCGCTGGAACGAGGCGGGGTGGACACCGTTGATGATGATCAGCCGCGAGACCAGTTCGGGCCGCATCATCGCCAGACCATAGGCCACCGCCGCGCCCCAGTCATGGCCGAACACGATGCAGGGGGCGATATCGAGCGCGTCGATCAGGGCGGCCATGTCGCCCACGAGTTTCGAGGCGGTGTATTCGCCCACGTCATGCGGGGCCCAGCTTTGACCATAGCCGCGTTGATCGGGGGCGATCAGGTGATAGCCCGCGAGATGTGGGGCGAGGTCGGCCCAGGCGCCGCCATATTCGGGAAAGCCATGCAGGCAGAGAATGACGGGTTGGCCGGATTTGCCCCATTCGTGGAGGTGGAAGCCATGACCGCCGAGGTCGATGTCGCGTTCGCGCGTGGCCTTGTCTGTCATTCGCCCTTGCCCTTGGTCTCGAATCGCAGACCGGCGGCGGTGCGCGGCGCGAAGCCCGCCCAGTAGCTGTGCTCGGGTTTGGGGCTGCCGTCGTCGTTGAGCGCATGCACCCCGTCCTCGGCAAGTTCGACGAGGTCGAAGAACCGCGCCGCCTCGGCATCGCCACGCAGGTGCAGGTCCATGAAGGCGGTGGCAAAATGCTGGGTGATGTTGTTCATGCGCGCGGTGTCCCAGACGGCGTCGGCGTAATGGTCGAACGGGGTGAAATCGAGATGCGGCGAGGGCTGATAGCTTTCGGCCGGGGCAGGGATGGGCGCGGCGGCGTTGTGATTGGCGCCGAGGAAGGTCAGGAGGTGCCGCTCGGTTCCGGTGGCCTGCTCGAAGATCTGGCGCATGGCGGGGTAGCTTGACACGTCATCGACCGATCCGGCCATCATCAGCGTAGGCTTGCGCAATCCGGCCAGGCCGGATTCGTCCCAGAAATTGTAATTCTTGCCCCAGGGTCCGATCGCGATGATTGCCTTCACGCGGTCGTCGACCAGGGACTCGTGGCTGTCGGTGCCGGCCATGTTGGCCACCAGCAGGCCGCCCGGCGTGCCCCAAGTGTAATCGACGGCCTGTTGCGTGACCCCGGCGCCGCCGAAGATCAGCGCACCATAGCCACCCATGGAATAGCCGATCACGCCGGTGGTGGTGGCGTCGGTGATCGCGCCCAGCGGGTCGTCGAGCCCGGCCATGAAGTCGATCGCCGCCCTTTGGTCCCAGGGCCGATGATAGAGGGTCGAACCGAAGGCGGCCTGATCGGAATAGGTGCTGTCGGTGTGATCGACGGAGACGGTGACATAGCCCTTGGAGGCGAGGTTTTCGCCCAGATGCGACATCAGGAACCGGTTGCCGGGATAGCCGTGGCTGATCACCACCAGCGGGAACCGACCATCGGCCGGGGTGGCGTCGCGCGCGGCGCGGCCATGCAGGGTGGTTGGGGTCCGACCGTCGCGGATCACGGTTTCATAGGTGGTGCCGGGTTCGGTGCCGGGGGCCGCCGGATACCAGATCTCCACCGTGAGCGGGCGGTCATGGATCGGCGTGGCATCCTCGGTCACGTTCAGGATGTCGATGCGCCCCGGCACGGTGAAGCTGCGCTGCTGCACACCGACGGGAAAAACCCCCAGGGCGGCGCGTTCGGGCGCGTCGGGGCGGATCGTGTCCATGCGGTTCTCGGCCAGGGCCGACCCGGCCCCGAGGGCGAGAGCCAGCGTTGTGGCGGTGAAGCTGTTCATGAGCGTTTCCTCCCTGTACGTATGCCCAGCATGACACAGAATTCATGACAGCCCTGCAACCCCTGGTGCCGTTCCGTTGCGTCATGCCCGGGTTTGACAGGGATCAAGGCGCCAGGCGCGCTCGTTTGATAACATGTAAAATGTTCAAGGAGGGAAACAGGAATAATGTCTAAAACTGCTGACAAAGGGGGGGAAGCGGTGCGGAAATCCGGTGTCGCGGATCCCGAGGGCAACGAAGCCGTTGAAATCGGCGACGCAGAGTCGGCTATGGCGGAGGAGGAGGCCAAGGCGCCGCGCGGGCGCCGGGCGCGGCCGAGTGCCGAAGAGGTGCGCCGTTCATTCGAGAGCGGGGAGTATCCCTATTCTGACAAGATGAACCGACGAACCTATGAGCGGCAGAAGGCCAGGTTGCAGGCCGAGCTTCTCAAGGTGCAGCTTTGGGCGCAGGAGACGGAACAGAGATTCGTGTTGCTGTTCGAGGGGCGTGACGCGGCGGGCAAGGGGGGCACGATCAAGCGCTTCACCGAGCACCTGAACCCGCGGTCGGCGCGTGTCGTGGCGCTCAACAAGCCGACATGGGAGGAAAAGGGACAGTGGTATTTCCAACGCTATATCAACGAATTACCGACCGTTGGCGAAATGGTGTTCTACGACCGCTCGTGGTATAACCGCGCCGGGGTCGAGCGGGTGATGGGGTTTTGCGAACCCCATGAATACCTTGAATTCATGCGCCAGACGCCCGATCTCGAACGGATGCTGGTGCGCGCGGGTATCCGGCTTTATAAATACTGGTTCTCGGTCACACGGGATGAACAGCTCTTGCGCTTCAAGAGCCGCGAGACCGATCCGCTCAAACGATGGAAACTGAGTCCGATCGACAAGGCCAGCCTCGACAAGTGGGATGACTATACCGAGGCCAAGGAGGCGATGTTCTTCTATACCGATACGGCGGATGCGCCCTGGACCGTGGTGAAATCGAACGACAAGAAGCGCGCGCGGCTGGCCTGTATGCGGCATTTCCTGTCGAGCCTCGATTATCCGGGCAAGGATCACCGGGTCGTCGGGCGGCCCGACCCGCTTTTGGTATCGAGCGCGCACCACGTCATTCACAAATCCGACCATATTCTCGGCACGGCGATGCATCCCGATCAGCGCCGCGGTTGACTTGACCGGTGGGGGGGTGGCGGATCGTCGGGCGGATCAGGCGCGGCGGCGGCGCGGGCGGCGTTTCGGGGTGTCGCCTTCGACCGTGCCATCGGCGGCAGAAGAGAATGCGCCCAGCCGTTCGGTGATCTGATCGAGTGTCGGGCGCGGGCCTTTTGGCGTGTTTTCAAGGGCTTCGCGCATCTTCCTCAGGTGGTCCGGCATGGTGCCGCAGCACCCACCGATGATTTTTGCCCCGCAATCGCGGGCCAGCACCGCATAATCGGCCATCAGGTCGGGTGTGCCGTCGTAATGAATGTGACCGTCGTGATATTTCGGAATGCCCGCGTTGCCCTTGGCGATGATCAGGCGTTCGGAGCCTTGGGCCACGAAGCCCAGAACGGTGCGCAGGAGATCGGAGGCGCCGACGCCGCAATTGGCGCCAAAGGCCATCGGCGGGTTGGGCAGGCCCTCGACCAGATCGACCATGGCGGATGAGGTCACCCCCATCATGGTGCGTCCGGCGGTGTCGAAACTCATCGTGCCGCACCACGGCATCCCGGCGCGCGCGAAGGCTTCGGCCGCGGCCTTGTATTCCTCGGGGGCCGAGATGGTCTCGAGCCAGAGCACATCGGCGCCGCCTTCCTTGAGCCCCTCGGCCTGTTCGTGGAAGATTTCCACAGCGAGGTCATGGGTGAGTTCGCCCATCGGCGCCATGATCTCGCCCGTGGGCCCGACCGATCCGGCCACGATCACCGAGCGCCCGGCGGCATCGGCCACGTCGCGGCCCAGTTCGGCGGAGATACGGCTAAGTTCACGGGCGCGTTTTTCGGCGCCGTGGAGCTTGAGACGGGCGGCGTTGCCGCCGAAGGAATTGGTCAGAAAGATATCCGAACCGGCCTCGACCGCGCCGCGATAGAGGGTGCGGATCCGGTCGGGGTGGTCGACATTCCACATCTCGGGCGGCTCGCCCGATTCCAGCCCCATGTTGAAAAGGTTGGTGCCGGTCGCGCCATCGGCCATCAGCCAGTCGCGGGTGTCAAGCAGGCGTTGCAGCGGATCGGTCATGTCAGGCCTCGTTCACGGAATGTCGAACATCCCCTTTCATATCCGCAATGCGTACGCAATTTCAAATCACGCTTAATCATCATGATTGCATGACAAACGCGGGACCGTCGGGAGCGAAGGCTAAAGGAAGACACCGCGCGGGGCAGAAGGCCCGCGCGACGGAAATGGTCCGCTGCAGCCGGTCCGGCTTCAGGTCTCGTTCATGACCTGTTGCTTGGCCACCGGCGTCAGTTCGGCCAGCTTGGCGCGGATCGTGTCGGCATCGGCAATGTCGCCCAGATCGGTGGCCACCTTGCGCACCACATCCTCGTGGCCGGCTTCTTCGAAATCGGATTTCACGACTTCGAGCGCGTAACTGTTCGCGTCCTCACCGGTCTTGCCCAGAAGCTCGGCGGCCCAGAGCCCCAGAAGCTTGTTGGCCCGGTTGGTGGCGCGGAACTTCATTTCCTCGTCATGGGCATACTTGTTTTCGAATGCCCTTTCACGGTCGTCGAATGTGGTCATGGGGGTCATGTCTCCGCATGGCGTTTCGGTTGTCCCTGATATGCCGGTCCGGGGCGGTCTGCGCAAGACCCGGCCCGCATCTTGCGACATTGCGGCCTTTGGAATATGAGGACCCATGGGCCGGGGACTCAGCCGCGGCCACGCTTGAGGAGCCCCCATGGCACGGCGCAAGAAGATTTACGAAGGCAAGGCAAAGACCCTGTTCGAGGGGCCCGAGCCCGGCACGATCGTTCAGTATTTCAAGGATGACGCCACCGCGTTCAACGCGGAAAAAAAGGATGTGATCGAGGGCAAGGGTGTGCTCAACAACATGCTCAGCGAATATTTCATGACCGGGCTGACCAATATCGGGGTGCCGAACCATTTCATCCGGCGGCTCAACATGCGCGAGCAACTTGTGCGCGCCTGCGAGATCATCCCGCTCGAGATCATCGTGCGCAACTTTGCCGCCGGGAGCCTGTCGAAGCGTTTGGGGATCGAGGAAGGCACGGCGCTGCCGCGCCCGATCATCGAATATTGCTACAAGGACGACGGGCTGGGCGATCCGCTGGTCGGGGAAGAGCATATCGCGGCCTTCGGCTGGGCTAGCCAGCAGGACATGGATGACATCGTGAGCCTTGCCCTGCGGGTGAACGATTTCCTGTCGGGGGTTATGTACGGGGTCGGGATCAAGCTCGTCGATTTCAAGATCGAGGTCGGCCGGGTCTATGACGGCGATTTCCAGCGGTTGATCGTGGCCGACGAGATCAGCCCCGACTCCTGCCGGTTATGGGACGTGGCGACGGGTCAGAAGCTCGACAAGGATGTGTTCCGGCGCGATCTGGGCTCGCTCACCGATGCCTACACCGAGGTGGCCCGGCGGCTGGGCGTGATGCCCAAGGGGTCGGCGGTGCCGATCAAGCCGACCCTGATCAATTGAGGCGAAAGCGCCCGTGACGCGGGCGGGTTTGAATATTTGGGGCAAGATGAAGCAGGCGCGCCTGCGCAGGATGACGGGGGTCGGCCATGAAGGCGAAGGTTTATGTGATGCTGAAAGAGGGCGTGCTCGACCCGCAGGGCGCGGCGGTGAAGCATGCGCTTGGCGCGCTGGGGTTCGACGGGGTCGAGGATGTGCGGCAAGGCAAGGTGATCGAGCTTGACCTGGCGGCGGGCACGACCGAGGCGACGGTGCGCGAGATGTGCGAGAAGCTGCTCGCCAACACGGTGATCGAGAGTTACCGGATCGAGATGTGATGCCCGCTGCCGATCGGGGCGGGTGCGTGGGTTGAACCCCATCCTGTGAAAGGGGGCGCGATGAAGGCTGCTCGACTGATTGCGTGGCGCGCGCCGCTGGAGATCGTGGATCTTCCGGAGCCGGTGGCGGGTGCAGGCGGGGTGGTTCTGAACCTTCTGGCCTGCGGCGTCTGTCGCAGTGACTGGCATGCATGGGTCGGGGCGGACCCGGATGTGCATCTGCCGCATGTGCCGGGGCATGAATTCTGTGGCGAGGTGGTCGAGGTCGGCCCCGGGGTGCGGCGCTGGCGCGTGGGCGACAGGGTGATCGCGCCGTTCATCTTGGCCTGTGGACAATGCCCGGATTGCGCGGCGGGCAACCAGACCGCCTGCGGTGATCAGGCGGTGCCGGGGTTCACCATCCCGGGAGCATTCGCCGAACGGATCGCAGTGCCTTTCGCCGATCACAACCTGACCGGGCTGCCCGAGAGCATCGCACCGGCGCTGGCCGCCGGGCTGGGCTGTCGCGTCACCACGGCGTGGCATGCGCTGACCGGTCGGGTAGGGCTTCGCGCCGGTGAGTGGCTGGCCGTTTTCGGCGGTGGCGGCGTGGGCACGGCGGCGCTCTTGCTGGGGCGGGCATTGGGTGCGCGGGTCGTCGTGGTGGATGTGGTGCAGGACAAGCTCGGCTATGCCAGCGGGTTGGGCGCCGATGCCGTGGTCAATGCGGCCAAGGTGGACCCGGCCAAGGCGGTGCGCGAGATCACCGGTGGCGGTGCGGATGTGGCGCTTGAGGCGCTGGGGGTCGAGGTGACGGTGGTGGGCGCTATCCGCAGCCTGCGCAAGCTGGGCCGGATGGTAATGGTCGGCATGCCGGCGGGTGATCACGTGAAGATGCATCTGCCAATGGATGCGATCTATTCCGGGCAGTTGGCGATCTATGGCACGCGCGGCATGCCGGCCTGGCGCTATCCCAGCCTGCTGTCGCTGATCGAGGGCGGCCAGGTGGACTTGTCACCGCTGGTCACCCGGCATATCACCCTGGGCGAGGTGAGCGGCGAGCTGGCCGCCTTTGATGCCCCTGCGCCGCCGGGGGTGGCGGTGATCACCGATTTCACGCGATAGGACAAGGAGCCGGTCCCATGCATGCAGCCGTCATCGTCTTTCCTGGGTCGAATTGCGACCGTGATCTTGCCGTGGCCTTCCAGCGCGCCGGGGCGAAGGTCAGCATGGTCTGGCACAAGGACACCGACCTGCCTGATGGCCTTGACATGGTGGGTATCCCGGGGGGCTTTTCCTTTGGCGACTACCTGCGCTGCGGGGCGATCGCGGCCAATTCGCCGATCTGCCGCTCGGTGGTGGCCCATGCCGAGCGGGGCGGGTATGTGCTTGGCATCTGCAACGGGTTCCAGGTGCTGACCGAGACCGGATTGCTGCCGGGCGCGCTGCGCCGCAATGCCAATCTCAAGTATATCTGCAAGCCGGTCGAATTGCGGGTCGAGGATTGCGACACGGTTTACCTGCGCGGCTACAAGCCGGAGCAGGTAATCTCCGTGCCGATCGCGCATCATGACGGGAATTACTACGTGGACGACGCCAAGCTGGCACAGTTGCGGGAGGAGGCGCGGATCGCCTTTTCCTATGTCGACAATCCCAATGGCTCGGTCGCCGATATTGCCGGTGTGGTCTCGAAGAACCGCCGGGTGCTGGGGATGATGCCGCACCCCGAACGCATGGCCGAAGTGGCGCATGGCGGCACCGATGGCAAGGCGATGTTCGACGGTTTTATGGAGGCTCTTGCGCCGGTTTGACTGGCGGTGCGGACGGCGCGGATCGGTCGGCGACGTGGCGGCAGGATACCCCGTGGCGACGGTCTGGTGGGGGTCGAGGCGGCCCCTGTTCCCGGTGGGTTCATCCGGAAATTTCGCCCGCGACCCCTTGACCTTTTCCGACCCAGCCCCCCATGTGGCAAGCGATGGTTTAACGCGAACATGAAGGGGGCTTTCCCATGGCTTTCGAACTTCCTGATCTTCCCTACGCCCATGATGCGCTGGCCGCGAAGGGCATGTCGAAAGAGACGCTGGAATATCACCACGACCTGCACCACAAGGCCTATGTCGACAATGGCAACAAGCTCATTGCAGGAACCGAGTGGGAAACGAAGCCGCTCGAAGAGATCGTGAAAGGCACCTACCAGGCCGGCGCGGTGGCCCAGAACGGAATTTTCAACAACGCTTCGCAGCACTGGAATCACATGCAGTTCTGGGAAATGATGGCGCCGGGCGATGCGGGCATGCCGGGGGAGCTTGAAAAAGCGATCACCGAAGCGTTCGGCTCGGTCGACGCATTCAAGCAGGAGTTTACTGCCGCCGGGGTCGGGCAGTTCGGCTCGGGCTGGTGCTGGCTGGTGCAGAACGCCGACGGGTCGCTGGCCGTGACCAAGACGGAAAACGGTGTCAATCCGCTGTGTTTCGATCAGACCGCGCTTTTGGGCTGTGACGTCTGGGAGCATTCCTATTACATCGATTTCCGCAACAAGCGCCCGGTTTATCTGGACAATTTCCTCAACAACCTGGTGAACTGGGAAAACGTGGCCAGCCGGATGAAATGAGCCTGTCCGTCAGGTTTGCACAAAGGCGGCCGTCCCTCGGGGTGGCCGTTTTGCGTTGAAAGGCTGGGATCGAACGGCGCTGTTGCGCCTACCCCGACGCTTTCGGCGCGGTGAGTGCCTTGCGCAGGGTTGAAAGCGCCGCGTCGGGGCCGTTCACCACGGTGAGGAAATCGCGCAGCGAGGGATCGGCAAAGCCCTGCGCGATAACGTGGTCGACCAGCGCGCTGAGCGGGGTCCAGTAGCCTTTGGTATTGAGCAGGACGATCGGTTTGCCATGCAGGCCAAGCTGGGCCCAGGTGAGAACCTCGAAGAATTCGTCGAGGCTGCCCGCGCCGCCGGGAAGCACGACGATGGCGTCGGAATTCATGAACATGACCTTCTTGCGTTCGTGCATGTTCTCGGTGACAACAAAGCGGGTGAGGTCGCGTTTGCCCACTTCGAGTTGCATGAGGTGGGACGGGATGACGCCGAACGTATCGCCACCGGCCGCTTGCGCCGCGCGCGCCACGGCGCCCATCAGTCCGACATCGCCTGCGCCATAAACCAACCGCCAGCCTTCGCGCGCGAGTGCTGTGCCGAACCCGGTCGCGTCTTCGATATAGGCGGGATCGGCGCCAGGGCGCGAGCCGCAATAGACACAGATCGACGGCTTTGGTGCGGGTGCGGTCATGGGAGGTCCATTCTGCGTGAGAAGAGGTGTTTTGACCCCTGTTATACTTGTTGCTAAAGAGGCTCAACCGCGTGTGCTGCCGTGACGCGGAGGGGAAAAGGATCTGACATGGGCAAACTGGCCGGGCTGACCGGGGTGAAGGGCGTGACGCTGGCGGGGGTGGTGATTGCCGCGATCGCGCTGGCGGGCGCTTGGTGGGGTCGAAAAGACCAGAGCGACCCAGGGGCCCCCGCGCCGGTGGCGGAGCAGCAGGAGCGCCAGCCGTTACCGGCTCAGGACGGAACCGAGGTCGGGGACGAGCGGCAGGAGGTGGCCGAGCCACTGCCCGCACCGGAAGTGGAACCCGCGCTGAATATCGAGCCGGCAACCGGGGGCGTGGCTGCGCCCGGGTCCGATCCCGTACCTGGCTTGGAAACCGCGGCCAAGGCCGACCGTGCGCCGGGTGCCGTGGATGAACCCGGAACCCTGCCGCAACCGGGTGCGCCGCCCGAGCCGCCGGTTGCAGGGATGCCGGCGGACCCTTCGAGGGACGCGGCGCCGGTGGCAGAGGACCAGGCCGGCGCTGCCGATATGGTCGGGCCTGACCCCGAAGAGGACACCCGGCCGGCGGCTTCGGCCGGGCCTGCGGAGTCCGGGCGCGGCGACGCGCCCGGGGAAGATGCACCTACGGAACAGGAGGTGGAGGACTCGGCCGATATGGTTGAGCGGGAGCTGACGGAGGAAACCCGGCGCGTCGGTGAAACGGCGGTGGAGCAAGACCGCAAGCCGTCGGCGCAGGCGGCTTCCGAGCCGAGTGATGAGGGTGGGTCCGGGCCGGCGGAGGAAACGGAGCGGACCGATACGACACCGGCGCCGGATGCGACATCGCGAACCGCCGGCGAAGCGGTCGTTGGCCCGCCGGTGCCCCGGCTTGATCTGGTGCGGATCGAGCCGGGTGGTAGCGCGATGGTCGCGGGGCGCGGTGCCCCGGGGGCTGAGATCATGATCGAGCTGGATGGCAAGGAAATGACCCGGTTACGGGCAGGGGGCGATGGCAGTTTTGCAGGTTTCGTGATTGTGCCCCCGTCCGAGGCGGCGCGTGTCCTGCGTCTTGTGCAAATCACAGGCGGGTCGCGGCAGGTGTCGCGGGACGAGGCGATTCTCGCGCCGGTCGTGGTGGCTGCGGCAAAGCCGGGACTGGATGCGGTGACGGAGGATGCGACCGCGCCGCACAGCGAGCCCGAGGTGGGTGCACTGGTGCCGGATATGCCGGTGGAACCCGTGGAGGATGAAGTCGCGCGGGATCTGGTTGCGCGGGATGATGCGGGCAGCGATACGGGCGATGATGAAGGGCGCCCGGCACGGGTCGAAATATCGGAGCTCCCGGATGCGCGGCCCGAGGTCGTGCCCCGGCCCGAGGTTCAGACGGCGCCGACGGCGCAACCTGAAAGCCCCGATGCGGAGAAGGCGGAACCCGTGAGCGCACCGGAGCCTGCGCCCGAACTCGTCCAGCGGAGGACGGCGGTCCTGATGTCGGGTGAAGACGGTATTCGGGTGGTGCAGCCGCCGGTGTCGGGCGAGGCCGCGCCGGGCGTGATGAGAGTGGTGGCGATCGACGCGATCACCTATTCCGACGCCGGAGAGGTCGAGGTGACCGGGCGCGGGCGGCCTGCGGGAAACGGGAATGGCGGGTTTGTCCGGCTTTATCTCGACAACCGCGCCGTGACCACGTCGCGGATCGCCATGGACGGGAACTGGCGCACGGAATTGCCCGACGTCGACAGTGGCGTCTATACCTTGCGCGTCGATCAGATCGACGATGAAGGCCGGGTGGTGAGCCGGGTCGAGACGCCGTTCAAGCGCGAGGCTCCGGACGTTCTGGCCGGGGTCCGCTCCGATGCCATGGCGGAGTCCGGGAGAGTGGCGGCGGTGACGGTGCAGCCGGGCGATACGCTCTGGGCGATTTCGCGCGAGAACTACGGCGAGGGCATTCTCTATGTGCGGCTTTACAAGGCCAATCGCGACCGCATCCGCGACCCTGATCTGATCTATCCCGGGCAGGTTTTCGACATTCCGCCCGAGTGAGGGTTCTCGCCGGGCGTGATGCGGGTCCGCATGGCGCGGGCCCCTCTGGCAATCGCCGGGAAAGGGGCATATCTAAGGCCTTCGACCCCGAGGAAAGGACTGCCCATGCGCCGAGGCCGCGCCAAGAGTGATAATACCAGGCTCAACAAGGATCAGGCGTCGGGATTGCGCACGATCCGGCGGGTCGCGCCTTATCTCTGGCCCGATGAACCGGCATGGGTGAAACGCCGGGTGGTGCTGGCCATGGTGGCGCTGGTGGTGGCCAAGGTGATCGCGGTGCTGACGCCGATGCTCTACAAGCTGGCGGTCGATGCCTTGGGCGGCGAAGACGGGATGAGCGAGTTGATGCTGGGCGCGGTGGGTCTGACCGTGGCCTATGGCATGGCGCGGCTGATGACCAACGGGTTCCAGCAATTGCGCGACGCGTTCTTTGCCGCCGTCGGGCAACGGGCGCTGCGGGCGCTGGCGCTGGAGACCTTTCAGCATATCCACCGGCTCTCGATGCGCTATCACATCACGCGCCGGACCGGGGGCTTGAGCCGGATCATCGAGCGGGGCGTGAAGGGGGTCGAGTTCCTGTTGCGCTTTCTGCTGTTCAGCATCGCGCCGCTGGTGCTCGAATTGTTCATGATCGGGGTGATCTTTTTCTGGCTCTTCGATGCGCGTTACCTCGGTGCAGTGGTGGTGACCATCGCGCTTTATGTCTGGTTCACCTTCAAGGTGACGGAATGGCGCGTGAAGCTGCGCCGCGAGATGAACGACCAGGACACGGATGCCAACCAGAAGGCGATCGACAGCCTGCTGAATTTCGAGACGGTCAAGTATTTCGGCGCCGAGGAGCGCGAGGCACAGCGTTATGACAGCGCGATGGCGGCCTATGCGCGCGCGGCGCTGAAGACCGCCTATTCGCTGGCGTTCCTGAATTTCGGCCAGTCCTTCCTGATCACCGGCGGGTTGGTCGCGGTGATGGTGTTCGCGGCGCTTGAAGTGCAGAACGGCACTCTGACCGTGGGCGATTTCGTGATGGTCAACGCCTACATGATCCAGATCACCATGCCGCTCAACTTCCTGGGCACGGTCTACCGCGAGATCCGGCAGGCGCTGGTCGATATGGGCGAGATGTTCGATTTGCTGGAGCAACCCACCGACGTCGCCGACAAGCCTGATGCCAAGCCGCTGGAGGTGGAAGGCGGCGTGGTGCGGCTTGACGATCTGCGCTTTGGTTACGACGACGAGCGCCCGATCCTCAAGGGGGTGAGCCTTGAGGTGGACGCGGGGCAGAGCGTGGCCATCGTGGGGCCTTCGGGGTCGGGGAAATCGACCATCGGGCGGCTTTTGTTCCGGTTCTACGATGTTCAGGGCGGCGCGCTCACGATCGACGGGCAGGATGTGCGCGACGTCACCCAGAAGAGCCTGCATGACGCGATCGGCGTGGTGCCGCAGGACACGGTCCTGTTCAACGACACGATCCGCTACAACATCGCCTATGGCCGCGACGGGGCCAGCGAGGACGAGATCGTGGCGGCCGCCAAGGATGCGCAGATCCACGATTTCATCATGAGCCTGCCGAAGGGGTATGACACGGCGGTGGGCGAACGGGGGCTGAAGCTTTCGGGTGGTGAGAAGCAGCGGGTCGGGATCGCGCGGACCCTGCTCAAGAACCCGCCGATCCTGCTTCTCGACGAGGCGACGAGCGCGCTTGACACCGAGACCGAGCAGGAGATCCAGGGTGCGCTCAAGCGGGCCGCTGAAGGGCGCACGGTGCTGATGATCGCGCACCGCCTGTCCACGGTGGCGGATGCCGACCGGATCGTCGTTCTGGAGAATGGCGAGATCGCCGAAGAAGGCACCCATGCCGATCTTCTGGCTCGGCGCGAGCGCTATTGGAGCCTGTGGCAGCGCCAGGCGTCGGACCGCGAGGAAGCGGCGTGATCCGGGTTCGGGAGGCGAATGCGGCGGATCGCGCGTCGGTGCAGGAGATCCACCGCGCGGCCTTTGGTCAGGATGACGAGGCGGCCCTGGTCGACGCGCTTTTCCAGGATGCGACGGCGCAGCCGGTCCTGTCGCTGCTGGCCGAAGCCCAAGCGGGCGCGGTGGGACATATCCTGTTCAGCGCGGCGCGGATCGCCGGGCGAAAGGCGGCGCTTCTGGGGCCTTTGGCGGTGTGGCCCGCATGCCAGCGCAAGGCGATTGGCGCGGCGCTGATCACCGAAGGGCTGGCGCGATTGCGCGACGATGGCGTGGCGGCGGTGTTTGTCTTTGGTGATCCGGCTTATTATGGGCGGTTTGGGTTCGGCCCGGCCCACGCGCATGGCATGGAGCCGCCGCATCCGGTTGAAGAGCCATGGCGCGATGCGTGGCGGATGGTGGGTCTTGTCCCGGAAACCGGGTCAGGCCGGCTGACCGTCGCGCAGAGCTTTGATGACCCGGTGCTGTGGCGAGTCTGACCTTCGTTGGGCATGCATGCGTCATGGCCCGGTGATCCGGGCGCGGGTTTCAGTGGCTGGTGGTCAGGCCGGTTCGAGCGGGCAGCCCTCGACAGTGATGCGGTGCATCTCACGGCGGAAGCCGTGGTAGTCGTTGATGGCCTTGTGCCAGGTTGCACGGTTATCCCACATGGTGACATCGCCGGGTTGCCAGCGCACACGGGCCTGGAACTCGGGCTTCTGGCAATGCTCGAACAGTGCGGCGAGGATGTGGCGCGACTCGATCTCCGAGAGCCCGTCGATCCGCGTGGTGAATTGCGGGTTCACGAAGAGCGACCGGCGGCCCGAAAGGGGATGCCGGATCACCACCGGGTGCAGCACGTCCTGCGTGGCGAGATGGGCATTGCCGATGCGGCCCGTGCGGCTGCTGTCGGCCTCTCGGTTCTCGGTGCCGAAGACATGGCGCGAGCTGTGCCAGGCGTGCAAGCCCTCCAGCATCCGCTTGAACCGATCCGAGAGCGCGTCATGGGCTGCGACGGTCGAGCAGAACACGGTATCGCCGCCATGTGGCGGGATGTCGATGCCATGCAGGATCGAACCCAGGGCCGGTTCCGCGTCATAGGCGTGGTCGGTGTGCCATGCCTCGCCCACAGCCCCGGTCTGGTCGGCCTCTTTGACCACGAGTGCGATCTCGGGATGGGTGTCGAGCGGTGTGAAAAAGCGATTGACGTTGATCGCGCCGAAGCGCCGCGCGAAGGCAAGGTGATCGTCGGGCGAGATATGTTGATCGCGCAGGGTGATGACGGAATGTTCGACAAAGGCGTCGCGGATCGCGTCGAACTGTGCCGGGTCGCGGATGTCTGCGCCGAGAATCTCGGCACCGAAAAGACCGGTGAGACGTTGGACGCGCATGCTGTTTTCCTGTCTGTCAGACTCGTTGCAGGCAGGCTGGCAGGCTTGGGGCAAGGGTGCAAGCGGATCCGCGCCCGTCACTCCGCGGCGCGCATTGTGTCGTTGCCCTTGTCGATCTTGTTCGTGGTCTCGTCGGTTTCGTTGTCCTTCGAGGTGCTGTTCCTTTCAGTATCTGAGGTCGATTGCAGCTTGCCGAGGCGGGCGAAGACGGATTGCATTTCGTCGGCGGTGGGGTCGATTGTGCCGTCATCGGCCTCCTCGAATTCCGTCGTGTCGGTGGCGATCCCGGTGGACCAGAGCAGTTCGGGAACCCGCGTACGGCTGGCGGCGCGGCGCAGGGCGAAATCCTGTGCCGCGCGGCTGGCCCGGCCGAGGCTGAGCGCGGCAAGCGCGCGGGCGGTCCAGCCGGCATAGGTCGAAACCCAGACCCTGAGCGCCAGCATCGAGGGCGTGAAAACCAGCGTGAGCATGGTGGCCACGCCCAGGCCGAAGACCACCGCGGTGGCCAGTTGCTTCCACCACAGCGCGGTGGGGCTGTCGATCGTGTAACCGCCGTTCCAGAAATCGAGGCTGAGCCCGAACATCATTGGTGTGAGACCGGCCATGGTTGTGATCGTGGTCAGGATCACCGGGCGGATGCGGTCTTCGGCAGTGCGGATGATCGCCTCGCCCCGGGGCATGTAGCCGGCGTATTCTTGATAGGTGTCGATCAGCACGATGTTGTTGTTCACCACGATGCCCGCTAGCGCTACGATGCCGACGCCGGTCATGATGATGGAAAAGGCCTGGTCCATGACAAGCATGCCGATCAGCACCCCGGTGGTCGACAGAACCACGGCGAGCAGGACCAGCACCGCGTTGTAGAAACTGTTGAACTGCGCCAGCAGGATGATGAACATCAATGCCAGCGCGCCCGCGAAGGCGGTCATCAGGAAGGTCTGGCTTTCGGCCTGATCGTCCTGGTCACCGGTCCATTCCCATTCGATGCTGCCCGGCAGGGGATCGGTTTCGAGCCATTCGGTCAGGTCGGCGATGCGTTCGTTGGCGGTTATGGGCACCAGTTTTGCCGCGCCCTCGTCAATCAGGGTCTGCAACTGCGCGTCCGAATAGGATGCGCTGCCTTCCTCGACGGCGTGGGCGGTTCCGTTGGCGCTGCGTAGCGCGCCATCGGTGTTCGGACGCAGGATCGCAATTGCATCCGAGCGCATGCCGAGTGCCGCGCTGTCCGACAGGCCAAGCGTTCGGGCACCCACGACAGCGCGATTCCCGCCCTCATCGCCCACAAGATCCGAAATCGTGCCAGTGGGATCGGGCCGGGTGTCGCCTTGGAAAACCAGCTTCTGCAAGCCGGACTGGACCCCGGCCTTGACGTCGAAATAGCGGGTCTGGTCGGTGCGGTTGATCTCGGCCAGTTTGGCGACGGGTTTGCGGGTGATGAAATTCGACAGCGGGATCAGCCCCTCGGCGGTGCGGACCTTGAGCGAGTCGAGCGTGGACAGCACGCGATCTCCCTCGGGGAGGCGGACGCGGATCTCGATCTCTTCGTCCGAGCTTTCGACCCGCATGGTGTCGAGCAGCAGGCCGCGCGTGACAAGCTGGACCATGCCGCCCACGGTGGCCACATCGGCGCCATAGCGACCGGCCTGTTCGACATTGACGTCGATCTGCCAGTCGATGCCGGGCAGGGGCAGCGTATCCTCGATCAGTTCGAGCGCGGGGGTTGCCTCGAACCGGGCGCGGGCGGCTTCAGTGGCCGCGATGAGGTTTTCCCAATCGTCGCCCTTGAGGCGCAGATGGACCGGCTTGGCCGAGGCGGGGCCGCGCGCTTGTGCGAGAATCTCGACCTTGATGCCGGGGATCTGTTCGAGCGCTTCGGTCAACTCGGCGATCACGATGTCGCCGTCAAGCTCGGGGCGGTCGGTGCGGTCCTCCCAGGGGATGGTCTCGAACTGGACCTGGCCGATGGTATCCTTGGGCGGTTGTGCGCCGCCGGTGTTGTTGTTGAGCCCCCCCTCACCGGCGAAGGCAAAGGCGTTGTCGACACCCGGATGCGCCAGCACGACCTTTTCGGCCTGCTTCACCAGTGCGTCCTTCTGGGTGATCGAGAGGTTGCCGCGGGCGCGCACATAAACGATGCCTTGTTCGGGTTCGCTATCGACGAAGAATTCGGTGCCGTTATTGTTCTCGCCGTAATAGATAAAGACATTGACCACCACGAAGACCACCGCTGCGATTGTCACGATCGGCATGATCGGGTTGCCGGTCAGAAGCTTGATGAACAAGCCGAACGCGGTGCGGCGACGGCGCCCGGCGACGGGCGGAGCGCGGCGGGGGATTTTCGCTGCGCTGAGGGTGATCGAACTCGCCATCGCCCCGAGAAGGAAGAGGACAATGCCGGGCAAATAGGCCACGAAACCGGTCAACGGGTTTGCCGCGCTGGTGAGCGGGAGAAAGAGGTAATCGGGGTTGAGGACCTGCATTATGCCGACGAAGATGAGACCAAGCGCGGGCGGGACGAGGGCCGCGCGCACCGTCCAGGGAAGGCGCGCGCGCAGCCACTCGGCGCTACGGGTGAAACGACGGGTCACGCGCCCCGTCACCCCGCCCATGACCGGCAGGTAGACCAGCGCCACGATGAGCGAGGCCGAGAGAACGAAAATGAGCGTGACCGGCAGCATCCCCATGAACTGCCCCGGAACGCCGGGCCAGAACAGCATTGGCAGAAAGGCGCAAAGCGTCGTGGCGGTCGACGAGATCACCGGCCAGAACATGCGCTTGGCGGCCTCGACATAGGCATGCATCGGTCCGGTGCCGGCCTGAATCCGCTTGTCGGCATATTCGACCACCACGATGGCACTGTCGACCAGCATGCCCACGGCGAGGATCAGCCCGAACATCACGATGTTGGAGACGGGCACACCCATCAGGGCGAGAAAGGCGAAACAGAGAAGGAAGGAGGTCGGGATGGCAAACCCCACGAGCAGCGCGGGACGCACCCCCAGTGCCCCGAGCACGACGATCATCACCAGCGCGATGGCGGTCAGCACCGAGCCTTCGAGCTGGCTGATCATCGAGCCCACCACGCGGGACTGGTCGTTCGATGTGCCGACCTGCACGGCGGCGCGCATCTCGGGGGGCCAGTCGTCGCTGGCGCTTTGAACGGTGGCCTTGACCGTGTCGGCCATGTCGAGAAGGTTGAATCCCTTGCGCTTGACCACCTGGAGCGCAACGGTGTTCTCACCGTTGAACCGCGCGGTCGAGCGTCGGTCTTCGAAGGTCAGGCGAATGTCGGCCAGGTCGCCCAGCGTCACCACCCGGTCGCCATTGGTCTTGACCGGCAGGGAATAGACGTCCTGCGGCTCGTCAAAGCTTGACGGGATCTTGACCGAGAAGGCGCCGTTGGCGGTTTCCACCTCGCCGGCGGCGATCAGCTGGTTGTTGTTCTGAACGACCGAGATCAGCTCGCCCGCGGTGACGTTGTAGGATTCGAGCTTGAGCGGGTCGATGACGACTTCGAGCATTTCGTCGCGGTTGCCCGCGATGCCCGCTTCGAGCACGGAATCGAGCGCCTCGATCCGGTCTTGCAGGTCCTTGGCGATACGGTTCATCGTGCGTTCGGGCACCGCCCCGGTGAGGTTGATGATGAGCACCGGGAATTCAGAGAAGTTGATCTCGTTGATCGAGTATTTCTCGAAACCTTGCGGAAACTGGCCCTCGGCCGTGTTCATCGCCTCGCGGACATCGGCCATGGTCGCGCTCTTGTTCCAGCCGAATTCGAATTCCAGAAACACCCCGGCATAGTTCTCGGCCGCGGTTGAGGTCATTGTCTTGAGCCCGTCGAGATCGGCCAGTTCGGTTTCCATCACCTTGACGAGCAGCGTTTCGCTGTCGGAGGCCGAGATGCCGGGGAAGGGGACCGAAACGAAGAGGCCGGGGATCTGGATATCGGGCTCGCCCTCCTTGGGGAGCTGGAAGTAGGAATAGCCGCCCGCCAGAAGCGAGAGCAAGATGAACGCAAGAACCATGCGGGCGCGGTTGGTGGCCCAGTCGACGATGCCGGTCATTGCGCCGGATCCTTGTAGCTGGGCCGCACCGGCACACCGTCGACCACGTATTCCTGTCCGATCACGATCACGTCGGCACGCTTATCGAGCCCGGTGATCCAGATGCCGTCTGCGGTGTCGCGCAGGAGGGTCACGGGGCGGAACAGGGCCTGGTTCTCGTCGTCGACGATGCGCACCCCGAGTTTCCCGTCATCACTGAGGGTGAGAGCGGACTGTGGAACGAGATGCGCCGATGCCCCGTCCGAGGCGATGGCGATCTCGGCGGTCTGGCCGTCGCGAATGGAGAGATCGGGATTGGGCACCTGAAGCTCGACCCGGAAGGTGCGGGTCAGCGGATCGGCGGCGCGCGACAGGAATGTCACGCGGCCCGTCACCTCGCGCCCGTCGGCCAGCCGGGCACCAGCGGGAGCGCCGGTCTCGACACGGTCGATCTGGGTCTCGGACACGAAGCCGACGATGCGGATCGGGTCAAGCTGGATCACGGTGCCGCACAGCCCGCCGGGCGAGATCAAAGACCCCAGTTCAGCGGTGTCGGATTCGAGCAGGCCCGCGAACGGTGCGTGAATTTCGAGCCGCGACATCTCCTTTTCTGCGGTTGCCACGGCGGCTTCGGCCGACTGGATGCCCGCGGCCACCGTCTTCAGGCCCGATTGCGCGGTCTTGACCCCGGCCTCGGCGGATTTGACCGCGGCCTCGGCGCCGCGGATCGCGGCCCGTGCGGCGGCGACACGCGATTCGGAGGCAAAGCCGCCCTCGGAGAGCTTGCGTGCGGCGTTGTCGTTGATGCGGGCCTCTTCGAGCTGCGCCTTGGCGGTTTCGAGCTGGGCCTCGGCTGAGGGAATGCGGGCTTCGGCCTCGGGTTTTCGGGCGCGGGCCTCTTCGAGCCGCGCCCGCGCCTCGGCCAGCGATGCCGCACGGGTCCCGGGGTCAAGGCGGCAGAGCAATTCACCGGCCTCGACGAAAGCGCCCTTGCGCAGCGGTTCGGAAATCACGAGGCCCGAGATTTCGGCGCGCACCTCGACCTGTCGGGCGGCTTCGGTCTGGCCGCGCAGAATGACGTTGCTGTCGATCACCCGGGCCTCGGAGTGCATGGCGACCACGCCGACGGAATCGGGCTCCTCCGGCTGCTGGCTCGCGGGTGACGCGGCCTCGGTCGGTGGTGCGGTAACGTCCTCGCCCCGCGCCAAGGAAAAAAGCACATCGCGTTCAATGATCAGCAGATAAAGAAACGCGGTTACGAGACAGGCGGTCAGAAGCGGGACTATTCGCATTTCACTCGTCTTTCGCGCTTTTCGCCGGGTGGGCTTTGACCCGTTGGTTGACTTAGGTGTCATGGATCGGTTTGCAAGCGTCGAAATCTCTGGGAGCACCGTGGTGGCGGCTGGACCGATTCAATCTGCCAGTTAATTGGTCCCGCGAATGACTGCAAGCATCGCCCGGGTTTGCTTGTGATTCCGACGCGGCCGGCGTGGCCCTTGGCAGGGCGCGGGTGCTGCGCTAAGAGGGGCGGAACAAGAAGGAACGGATGCGTGAGCGAGACCGACAGTTTTATCGAGGAAGTCACCGAGGAGGTCCGGCGCGACCGCCTGTTCGCGCTGATGCGGCGCTATGGGTGGATCGCGGTTCTGGCCGTTGTCTTGCTGGTGGGCGGCGCGGCATGGAACGAATGGCGAAAGGCGCAGGCCGAGCGCGCGGCCCAGGAAACCGGCGATGCGATGATCGCGGCGCTGCGCGCCGACGATTCCGAAACCCGGGCGCGGGAACTGGTAGACGTCAACCCCGAGACGGCGGGCGCACAAGCCGTCGTCTCGCTTCTGGCGGGGGGGCAGCTTATCGAGGCTGGAGAGCATGATGCCGCGATTGCAGAACTGAAGGCGGTATCGGAACGCTCGGACCTGCCCTTGGTTTATCGTCAGGTTGCCCTGTTCAAGCTACTGGCGGTGCAGGCCGACAGCCTGTCGCCCGAGGAGCGCCGCGAAGGCTATGCGTCCCTGATCGGGCCAGGATCGCAATTGCGGCTTCTGGCCGAGGAGCAACTGGCGCTGATCGACATGGAGACCGGCAAGACAGCCTCTGCGATCGAACGGTTGCAGGCGATTGCACAGGACGAGGGCGCAACGGCGGGCTTGCGTCGGCGGGCATCTCAGTTGATTGTGGCACTGGGCGGCGAACCGGGAACGCGCGGCGGCGCGAACGGTGCGGTGACGGCCACGAATGGCGGGTAACGCCGGATTGGCTGGGCCGGAATGACAAGGTAGGTGAGGCCATGATCTGGGCTGAGACACGGGCAGGACGGGCAGCGATGCGGGTGCGGTTGATCGGAAGATTCGGATGGGTCCTAGGGCTTGCCGGTCTGGTCGGACTGAGCGCCTGTGCCGAACGCCAGATCATCCTGCCGGGAGAACGCGAAAACCTGCGCTCTATCCTGAGTGAGGACGAGGCGGCGCTGGCTGCGCAGGAGGTGCCCGAGAACCGCGAACTTCCGGTGAGCCTGCCGGCGACTGTTGCCAATACCGCCTGGACACAGCGCCATGGCAGCCCGGCGACACGGATCGCCCACCCGGCCTTTGGGGGCGCGATGGAGCTGCTGTGGAGCAACGATATCGGCGCGGGCGACGCGCGGCGCAACCGTATCACGGCCGATCCGGTGGTTGCGGGTGGGCGCGTTTTCACCCTCGATTCCGAGGCTCGTGTGACCGCCACAAACACCAGCGGCGAAACTGTCTGGTCAACCGATCTTGTCCCGCCGCGCGATCGGGCCCGCGATGCCACCGGCGGCGGGCTGGCCTTTGCCGATGGCACGCTCTTCGTCTCCTCCGGGTTCGGGTTGATGACCGCGCTTGATGCCGCGACCGGAAAGCAGATCTGGCAGCAAAAACTCGAAGCCACCGGCTCGGGCACGCCGACGGTGATGGGCGACACGGTCTACCTTGTCGCCGGGGATCGCACAGCCTGGGCGATCAATACGGAAAACGGGCGTATTCGCTGGCAGTTCGAATCGACGCCCAGCGTGCACAATGTCCTGGGCGGACCGGCCCCGGCGCTGAACGACCAGGTGGCGATTTTCGCCTTTGGCTCGGGCGAGGTTCAGGCCGCGTTCCGCGGTGGCGGGTTGCGGCTATGGAACTCGGTCATCTCGGGGCATCGCGACGGGTTCAGCCGGGCGAAGGTGACGGATATCACCGGCGATCCGGTGCTGTCGGGCAGCACGGCCTATGTGGGCACGCATGGCGGGCGGCTGGTCGCGCTCAACGCGGGCACGGGCGAGCGTCTGTGGACCGCCGAAGAGGGACCGCTCAACCCGGTCTGGGTGGCGGGTGGATCGCTGTTTCTGGTCTCGGATCAGAACGAGCTGGTCCGGCTCGATGCCGAGGATGGCAGCCGCATCTGGGGCACGAAACTGCCGCTGTTCGTCAAGGACCGACCACGGCGCCAGAAGGAAGTTTTCGCCCATTACGGGCCGGTGATCGCGGGCGGGCGGTTGATCGTGGCCAGCAATGACGGGCTGATCCGCGCCTTTGACCCGGTTTCAGGGGAATTGACCGGCACCTTCGAAATTCCCGGCGGGGCCACCACAAACCCGGTCTTTGCGGGCGGCGTGATGTATGTGGTCTCGGCCATGGGCGCGCTTTACGCTTTCCGTTGAGCCTTTGGTGATGTATCGGGGCGGTCTGATACGCCCGGAGCCATGAGATGACATTTACCCTCGCCATCGTGGGACGGCCCAATGTGGGCAAATCCACCCTGTTCAACAGGCTGGTCGGTCGCCGGCTTGCGCTGGTCGACGATCAGCCGGGCGTCACGCGCGACCTGCGCGAGGGTGAGGCGCGGCTGGGTGATCTGCGCTTTACGGTGATCGACACGGCGGGGCTCGAAGAGGCGACCGACGAGAGCCTCCAGGGGCGGATGCGGCGCCTGACCGAGCGCGCGGTCGAGATGGCCGATATCTGCCTGTTCATGATCGACGCGCGCACCGGGGTGACGCCCACCGACGAGGTGTTTGCCGAGATCCTGCGCAAGAAATCGGCGCATGTGATCCTGGCCGCGAACAAGGCCGAGGGGTCGGCGGCGGATGCGGGGTTGATCGAAGCCTATGCGCTGGGGCTGGGCGAGCCGGTGCGGCTTTCGGCGGAGCATGGCGAGGGGTTGAACGAGCTTTATTCGATGCTGGCGCCGCTCTCCGATGCCTATGCCGAACGCGCCGCGCAGGATGCGCCCGCGACCGATGTGCCGGTCGAGGACGGCGACGAGGATACCCCGTGGCGGCCAACCCGGGCCAAGCCCCTGCAAATCGCGGTGGTGGGGCGGCCCAATGCGGGAAAATCCACGCTTATCAACAAGATACTGGGCGAAGATCGCCTTCTGACCGGGCCGGAGCCCGGGATCACGCGGGATGCGATTTCGCTCACTCTCGACTGGGACGGCGTGCCGGTGCGGTTGTTCGACACGGCCGGCATGCGCAAACGCGCCAAGGTGCAGGACAAGCTGGAAAAGCTGAGCGTGTCGGATGGTTTGCGCGCGGTGAAATTCGCCGAGGTGGTGGTGGTTCTGCTCGATGCCGAGATCCCGTTCGAGCAGCAGGATCTGCGGATTGCCGATCTGGCCGAGCGCGAGGGGCGCGCGGTCGTCCTGGCGATCAACAAATGGGATGTCGAGCCTGAAAAACAACAGAAACTGCGCGATCTGAAAGAGGCGTTCGAGCGACTTTTGCCGCAGTTGCGCGGGGCGCCGCTGGTGACGGTGTCGGCCAAGACCGGGCGGGGCCTCGATCGGTTGCAGGCGGCGGTGATGAAAGCCCATGAGGTGTGGAACCGGCGGGTGCCGACCGCTGTGCTCAACCGGTGGTTGGGCGATATGGTGGAGGCGCACCCGCCGCCCGCGCCACAGGGCCGACGGATCAAGCTGCGCTACATGACCCAGGCCAAGACCCGGCCGCCCGGATTCGTGGTGATGTGCAGCTATCCCGACAAGATGCCGGAAAGTTATTCTCGCTATCTTGTCAACGGGTTGCGGGACGACTTTGATATGCCCGGCACGCCGATCCGGCTGTTCATGCGCGGCCAGGGTGATCGCAACCCCTATAAGGATCGCAAGAAGAAGGCGCCGTCGAAACTGCGCAAGCATCTTGAAGGGCGGCGTGACTGATCCTCCGGTGGAAAAGTATGGTTTTCATGCTTTTTCTTGACCGCTACACGCGTTAGCTTTGTCCTGCAGAAACAAGAATGTTCTGCCCGCTCCCGGCTTTTCGGGGGGGGCAGGGGACGGTGACGAGATGAATATTCGTCAATTTACAAGAGGTTACACGGCGAAACGTGACCGGCGTGCCTGGGGCGAGCTTTGGGGGACGCTGCTGGCCTACGGGCTTTGCATCGGACTGGCTATCGCTTATGCGCAAACATTGGGGCTGGTTGTGCCGCTGACGGTGCTGGCGGGGCTGATGGGGTTGCGGGTCTACATGATCCAGCATGATTGCATGCACCGGGCCTTTTTCACATCGCGCAAGCTCAACGACGTGGTGGGCGAAGTGATCTCGCCCATATCGCTGAGCCCCTATGTGGCGACGCGCTATAACCATAATCTGCACCATGCCCATGTCGGTGATCTGGACCACCGGGAAGCCTTTGAAATCGACATCATGACGGTCGAGGAATACCGCAACGCGCCGTTGGCCCGGCGGCTGTGGTATCGGTTTTATCGCTCGCCCTTTACCCTGCTTCTGGTCGGGCCATTCGTTCTCTACCTCATTCTGCGACGGTTTCCGCGAAACGGGATAAAGACGGGTATTCAATGGGTTATCCTGCATGATGCGATGGTGGTGGCGTATTTCACGGGGCTTTACCTGGTCGCGGGATGGAATGGAATTCTGGTGCTTCTGGGCTCGATCTATGTGGGGGCCACGTTCGGGGCGGTGATCCCTTACGTGGTGCATAATTTCGAGCAGGTCTATTGGGGGCGCAAGCCGGAATATACCTTTGAAAAAGGGGCTTTGGACGGGACTTCGGTGCTGCGGTTTGGCGCCTTGTTCGACCTTTTGACGCTCAATATCGCCTATCACGATCTGCACCACCTGAACGCGAATGTCCCCTGCTACAACCTCAAACGCTGCTTCGAGGAGGCGGGCGATCTTCTGGAGAGTTACCGAATCGGCTTTCGCGAGGCGATGAGCTGTTACCGCTGGAAGCTTTATGACGAGCAGGCGCAGCGGATGGTTGGGTTTGCAGCGGCGCGCGATGGGGCGGGCGATATGGCGAACGCCCCTGCCGAATGAACCCGTTAACGTTAACGCGCTCTGGTTTTGATGCGAAATCACGATGCACAAAGCGTGCACCGCCCGGCTGCCACGCGGCTGCCGGGCAAAGGTTAACCCCGTGGGGCGGGGTGTTGCGTGAGATGGTTAACGGAGGGTGCGGGCGGTGTATCGCATTTTGCGTTCAATCGCTTCCGTTTTGCTCGGGCCGATTGCGGAGCGGGCATAGTCCCCCCAAATGCGGGCACGCGCGTGACGTTGGCTCAGGATCCGATTTGGGCGCCGCGAAATGGACTAATCGCGCGTGCGTGCGTTGCGCCACGCCTGCGCCGCGAGGGCGGCAATGCCGATGATGGCGAGGCCGAGCGGGGCCGGGTCGAGCGGCGCGCTGTTCTGAACGACCACGCCGATCAGCGCCCAGATCACGCCGAGCGGATAGGCCAGCGTATCGGGGCGCGCGCGGGTGATCGCGGTGGCGATCAAGAGGGCAAGGGCCAGCGCGATCAGCGCGGCCACGGTCGGCCCGGTCACGCCATACCCGGCAAGCATCAGCCCGATCGAGACGCAGGCGGCGGCGGTGAGCCAGCCGGCATAAAGCCCGATCGGTTCGCGCAGCCAGAGCCGGTCTTGCCGATGGGCGCGCAAGAGCGCAGCAAGGGACGTGACCAGCATCAGCCAGATCAACGCCGTCGCCCAGAGCACCGAGACCTGGGCGAGCGGGATCCAGAACATGCCCATCAGCAGGCTGACCAGCAGGGCAGGTCGTGCAGCGTGCCAGCCCGGCGCATCGGGGCGTTTGACGAGACCATAGACCGCGCCGACGATGAGCCAGAGATAGATCAGCCCCCAGATCGAAAAGGCATAGCCCGCAGGCTGCACCGGCGGGTCGATTTGCGGCACCGGAAACTGATCGGCGGTGAAGCCGTTGAACCCCGAGGTCAGGAACGGCACCAGCGCAAAGCCGATGGCAACGGTCAGGGTGAAGACGGCGAGAACCCGGGTCATGCTCTTGACATGGGGCAGGGCCGGTTCGGAATCAAGGCCGGGCGGGGCGCGCGGACGGCCGCGTCATGGTGGGGCACCGGATGTTGCAAGGGGGCGCTCAGAACGGAATCTCGTCGTCGTAGCCCTGGCCCGGGCCGCTGCTGCCGGGGTCGCTGCCGTAATCCGGGCCGGATTGGCCGCCACCGCCGCCACCGCCTTCGCTGCGCCCGTCAAGCATCACCATGGAGCCGCCGAAGCCCGAGACGACCACCTCGGTTGAATAGCGGTCCTGACCGTTCTGGTCCTGCCATTTGCGGGTCCGCAACTGCCCTTCGATGTAAACCTTGGAGCCCTTGCGCAGGTATCGTTCCGCCACGCCGACAAGACCCTCGCCGCGCAGGACGACGGAATGCCATTCGGTCTGTTCGCGCCGTTCACCCGTATTGCGGTCTTTCCAGTTCTCCGAAGTCGCGATGCGCAGGTTGCACAGTTTGCCGCCATCCTGAAAGGTGCGCGTTTCGGGGTCGCGACCGAGGTTGCCAATCAGAATAACCTTGTTCACCGAGCCGGCCATCGTCTTCTCCCACAGAATCCAAGTTTCTCATCTCCAGCTTACATCATCCCGAACCGGTTAAGAAAAGCCTAAAATGAGAACGAAACCGGGCAGGTCCGGCGATGCGGGCGGATTGGCGGTGGTCTTGATCTGCGTCGATGGGTGTGGTTGATCTGGAAGAATCGTGAAAACTGTTTATAACGGTGTGCAACGACGGCTTTCGGGTGGGTGAGGACATGCGCAAGGTTCTGGTTCTGGTGGCGATTGCGGGCCTCGCGATGCCGCAGGTGGCGGTGGCGGATATCCTGTCGACCAAATCTCGCAGCAAGCTTTTCAAGTCGCAGACCAAGATTCTCGATACCCGCGCGAAATCGCAATACAATGCCTCGGTGCGGCTGCAACCGCCCAGCGTTGTCACCCCGTCGAAATGGGGCGATGGCAAGACTTATTCCGGCACATACAAGGGGCCCTATCTGGCCATGGCGCGCGATGCGGCCCGGCGGCACGGGGTGCCCGAGGATCTGTTCCTGCGGCTGGTTCAGCAGGAATCAGGCTGGAAGGTCAAGGCGGTGTCGCACAAGGGGGCGATCGGGCTGGCGCAGCTCATGCCCGGAACGGCGCGGGCCTTGCGGGTCAATCCGCATGATCCTTATGAAAACCTCAATGGTGGCGCGCGATACCTGATGGCACAATATCGCGCGTTCGGATCATGGCGCCTCGCGCTGGCGGCCTATAATGCCGGGCCGGATGCGGTCAAGAAACATGGCGGCGTGCCGCCTTACAAAGAGACACGGAATTACGTCAAGGTGATCTGGGGCAGTTGACGCCGCCCCGGATGCCAATTCCGCTCAGTCCTTTTCAAGCTCTTTCGCATGCAGCCAGTCGGCATGTTGCGGGGCCTTCTTCGTGCGGCTCCAGTCTTCGAGCATGTCCCATTTAACGGCGTTGAGGCGGGCCAGCATGGCGTCTTCCTCGGGGTCGGGACAGGCCAGTTCGACACGGTGGCCGTTGGGGTCGAAGAAATAGATCGAGTGAAAGATCGAATGGTCGGTCACGCCCAGAACCTCGACTCCGCTTGCCTCAAGATGTTCCTTGAATTCAACGAGTTCCGCGCGGTCCTTCACCTTGAACGCGATATGCTGCACCCATTCGGGCGTGTTCGGGTCGCGTCCCATTTCGGGCTTGGTCGGCAGTTCGAAAAAGGCCAGGACATTGCCGTTCCCGGCGTCGAGGAACACGTGCATGTAGGGGTCGGGCTCGTGGGTCGAAGGCACGTGATCCTCGGCGATGGCGAGCACGAAATCCATGTTCAGCATCTTGCCATACCATTCGACGGTTTCCTTGGCGTCCTTGCACCGATAGGCGACGTGGTGGATTTTCTCGATTTTCATGATGTGCGTCCTTTTGCTTTGCTGGTCCCCGGTTTGATGGTTGCATTTGTAACCATCAAGGGAAAAAAGAACGTGGGCAGGATTGCGGCCCACGTTCCTTTCGGGTCGAAAGCTTACTCGGCCGCCTCCTGCCCGAACTTGATGACCGGTTCCATGTTCGCAAGCTCTTCATCCGAGAGGTGGCACTTGATCTGGTGGCCGGGTTTGAGCTGGCGCACCGGGGGCACCTCTTCTTCGCAAAGGTTGCCCGGCACCCTTGATTTCCAGCCGCAGCGCGTCTGGAACGGGCAGCCGCTCGGCGGATTCATCGCCGAGGGGATGTCTCCTTCGAGCACGATATGTTTTTTCGTGACATGGGTGTCGGCGATCGGCACCGCCGAGAGCAGCGCCTCGGTATAGGGGTGGTAGGGCGGCGAGAACACCTCGTCGGTGCTGCCCAGTTCGACCACATGTCCGAGATACATCACCATGACCCGATCCGAGAGATAGCGCACGATCGACAGGTCGTGCGAAATGAACAGGAGCGTTGTCTTCTCGTTGCGTTGAATTTCCATCAACAGATCGGTCACGGCGGCCTGAACCGACACGTCGAGCGCCGACACAGGCTCGTCCGCGACGACGATCCGGGCGCCGCCGGCAAAGGCGCGGGCGATGCCGACGCGTTGTTTCTGCCCACCCGAGAGCTGGCGCGGCATGCGGTCGGCAAATTCGCGCGGCAGTTTCACGAGGTCCAGCAGTTCGAGCATGCGCGTGCGCCGTTCCGCATCGTTCTTGCCGATGCCGAAGATATCGAGCGCGCGCATGATCTGGCTGCCCACGGCCATCGAGGGGTTGAGCGTGTCGAACGGGTTCTGGAACACCATCTGGATATCCGCCACCGTCTTAGTGTCGCGCTTGTCGATCGGGATCTGTTCTATGTTCTTGCCGTCGAGCAGGATCTCGCCATCCGTTGCGGTTTCCAGCCCCATCAGAACCTTGGCGAAGGTCGATTTGCCACAGCCGGATTCTCCAACGATGGCAAGGGTTTCGCTTTCGCGGGCCTCGAAGCTGAGGGTTTCGTTGGCCTTGACCACGCGCTTTTCGCCACCTCCAAAGAGGGCATTGGCGGCGACCTCGTAATATTTCTTGAGATTGTCCATCTTGAGGACGACGCGCCCGATCTCGCCCTTGGTCTTGGTCTGGGCCAGGGTGATGGGTGCGTTCCAGTCGATATCGCGGAAGCGCAGGCAGCGGGTTTCGTGCAGACCGTCGCCATCGACATCCTTCATGGTGATGTCGTCCTGATCGCAAAGCCCGGCCTGGAAATAGTCGCAGCGGGGCCCGAAATTGCAGCCCGGGGGGCGTTCGTGGGGCAGCGGGAAATTGCCCGGAATCGCCACCAGCGGGCGCGAGTTCTTGTCGGCGCCGGGCAGCGGGATCGAGCGGAAAAGCGCTTGGGTATAAGGGTGTTGCATGTTGTTGAACACGGTTTCGATATCGCCGCGTTCGACCGCTTCGCCGGAATACATCACGCAAATCCGGTCGCAGGTTTCCAGCACGAGGCCGAGATTGTGCGAGATGAACAGCATCGAGGTGCCGTATTTCTTGCCCAGATCCTTGACCAGTTCGACCACCGCCGCCTCGACCGTGACGTCGAGCGCGGTCGTGGGCTCATCGAGGATCAGCAAGGAAGGCTTTGACATCAAGGCCATGGCGATCACGATGCGCTGTTGCTGGCCGCCCGAAAGCTGGTGGGGATAGCTGCGCAGGATGCGTTCGGGGTCGGGGAGCTTGACGTCGGTGACGACTTCGAGGGCGCGCTGGTAGGATTCGTGTTCGCTCAGCCCCTCGTGGATCATCGGCACTTCCATCAACTGCTTGCCGATCCGCATGGCGGGGTTGAGGGAGGCCATAGGCTCTTGATAAATCATGGCAATTTCATTGCCACGCAGGTTGCGCAGCTCGGCGTCACTCAGGGCGGCCATGTCGCGGCCCTTGAACTTGACCGAGCCACCGACGATGCGGCCGTTCTTGCCCAGATCGCGCATCACGCCCAGCGCGACCGTCGATTTGCCGCAACCGGATTCCCCAACAAGACCAACGGCTTCGCCGGGGCTGACCTTGACCGAGAAATCCATCACCGCGGGGATTTCGTGCAGTCGCGTGAAGAAGGAAATCGAGAGCTTGTCGATCTCGAGGATGGGGCCGTCGTAATCATGGATTTTCGGCATTAACTTTCTCCTTTCACGCCCCGACAGGGGGGGTGACATGCGTGCACCGCCCGGCTGACATCCGGCTGCCGCCGGATGTCGCCCTTGGCCGAGGGGTGTTCGTTACCGTGCCGTTCGCCTTGCTCATCACGGGTTCAATCCTTCAGTGATTCTTCGCGCAGCCCGTCGGCCAGAAGATTGAGGCCGAGCACGAGGCTCAGAAGCGCGAAGGCGGGTGGCAGGGCAGGGTGCGGATAGATCGACAGCAGCTTGCGCCCCTCGTTGATCGTCGTCCCCCAGTCGGGGCTTTCGGGCGGCAGGCCGAGGCCGAAGAAGCCCAATGTCCCCAGAAGGATCGTGGTGTAGCCGATGCGCAGGCAGAAATCGACGATCAGCGGCCCGCGCGCATTGGGCAGGATCTCCCAGAGCATGATATACCACGGACGTTCGCCCCGGGTCTGGGCGGCGGCCACGTAATCGCGCGTCTGGATGTCCATCACGAGGCCGCGCACGATCCGGAAGACGGTGGGCGAGTTGACGAAGACCACCGCGACGAACACCACGAGAATCCCCGGCGGGATGTCGAAGAAGTCGAGCGGCCAGAACCGGATCTTGGAATCCGGGCCGCCATCGTTGATCGCCGCCGCGTAGAGCAGGAAGAGCGGGATCAGGACCACCGCTATCCAGATCACGTTCTTTTGCGGCTGGGTTCGGAACCGCGACTGGATCAGCACACCCATGAACACCAGCGGGAACAGGAACAGCACCATCGCCATGTATTGCGGCAGGCCGGTCTGCACGATCTCGGGTGTCACCAGCAGGTAGAAGAGCAGGATCACCGGGAAGGCGAGAATCAGGTTGGCGAGGAAGGACAGCGCGGTGTCGAGCTTGCCACTGTAATAGCCCGCCGGAAGCCCCAGCGTGATCCCCACCATGAACGCAAAGAGCGTCGCCAGCGGGGCGATCTGGATCACGATCGTGCTGCCATAGACCATGCGCGAGAAGATGTCGCGCGCAAGGTTGTCGCCGCCCAGCAGGTAGAACGGGAACTCTTCGGGGCCGGCCCGCATGAGCGGCGTGCCCGGCAGCTTGTTCTTCATGCCCGACGCCTGTTCGAGCGCGGCATGGGTGGCGATCATGTCGAACACGCCGACGAAAAGCGCGGTGAAGACCCAGAACATCACGAGGCCGAAACCGATCATGCCGATCACGCTGTCAAACAGCTTGCCATAGAGACCGAGCCGCCGCTTGTAGCGGATCGACACGCCATAGAGGACAACGAGGGCGATCCAGACCGGGGTGAAGCGGATCGCCACATTGGCGAGGATGCCGAGGCTTTCGAGCCGCGAGATATACCTGTGGCGGGCGATCTCTTCGGCGGGGGGCATGTCGGCGGCGTCGAAGCCGGCGAGCCATTCCTTGTGCGCCGCCCCCTGCCAGAGCAGCGTGACCACCAGCCAGAGCACCACGACCGCGCCGACGCCGTAGATGGCCCATTTGAACAGGATGCCCATGAAGGCGGCGGGATTGTCGAAGAAATTGTCCAGAAACCACGCCAGCATCGCGGCGAAGACCGCAAGCGCGGCCAGCGTGCCAAGCATCCAGCCCAGGGTCGAAAGCGGCATGGCGCCGCCCTCGGCGCCGGTCAGCCCGCCATAGACATAGGTGAAACCCACCAGCAGCAGAAGCAGCACGGCGACGCCGTTGAACAGCGAGAAACTCGCCCGTGGGGTGTTGTCGATGAAAGCCAGCAGCGCGGCGCAGAGCCCGCAGGTGATGGCCAGGGTCGCGAGCACCAGAAGCAGCGGGCCGAAAGAGCTGCCATAGGCGCCAAACCAGGTAAGCGGTTCCATGTCTCGGCTCTCCTTCGTTATGACATGCGGATGCGCGGATTGAGGAACACATAGCCGATATCGGAAATCAGCTGTGTGATCAGAACCACGATCACCGAGACGACCGAGACCGCGAGCAGCAGTTCGATGTCGTTATTGCTGGCGGCCTGCACCAGCGTCCAGCCGAAGCCCTTGTAGTTGAACAGGGTTTCGACGATGACCACACCGTTCAGCAGCCACGGGATCTGCAGCATGATGACGGTGAAGGGCGCGATGAGCGCGTTCCTGAGCGCGTGTTTCATCACGATGTTGCGGAACACCACCCCCTTGAGCCGGGCGGTGCGGATATATTGCGCGGTCATGACCTCGGCCATGGAGGCGCGGGTCATGCGCGCGATATATCCCATGCCGTAGAGTGCGATGGTCAGCACCGGCAGGAAGAAATTCCCGAAATTGGCGTTTTCCATGGCGCTGGTGGCGGTGCCCTTGAAGAGTGTCCCGCCGTCGATCAGCCCCCATTCGACCAGGAGCGGCGAGAGCCCGTAGCGCGATGATGCCAGAAGCGCGATGAAAATCACGCCCGAGACATATTCCGGCGTCGCGGTGGTGGAGATTGCGAAGGTCGAGAGCGTGCGGTCGGTGCGCGAGCCTTCGCGCATGCCCGCCAGCACGCCGATCAGCAGCGCCGAAGGCACCATCAGCAGCATGACCCAGAGCATGAGCTTGGCGGTGAGGCCGAGGCGGGTCGTGATGATATTGGTCACCGAGTCCTTGAAGACCGTGGATTGGCCCCAATCGCCCTGGAGCACGCCGCAAAAGCGCGGCGCCTTTTCGGGATCGACACCGGGCTGGATGCAATGGCCGACGGTCGCGCCGTCCTCGGTGGTGCTGACGAAACCCGGTGCGATGCCCAGCCACTGGGCATATTTCAGGGGCAGGGGTTGCAGGTATCCGTTTGCGCCAAGCCAGCTTTCGACCTGCGCATCGGTCATGCGCATGTTGCCTTCGGTCTTGGCCAGTTTTTCGAGGTTCGGGTAAAGATTGGTGAGCAAAAAGACGACAAAGGTCAGACAAAGCGCGGTCAGCACCATCGTCATGACCCGCCGGAGAATGAAAAGCCCCATCGGAATCTCCCAGTTGTTTTCGGGGTCGTTTGCCCCTGTGCCGGTTTGGTCCGGCTTGGTGTGGCGGGCGCATCGGGTGCGCCCGCCCTTGTTTCAGTGCCGCGTGGCGATCAGGCCGCGAAGCCGATCTTGTAGAGATGGATCTCGTGCGACGGGTGCTTGGCCGAGTTCACCAGCGAGCCGTTGTGGTGGTTGTAGAGCGACCGCCAATAGGGCTGGATGATGACGCCGTCCTCGCGCATCAGGCGCTCGATCTTCTCGACGACGACGCGGCGCTCATCGGCATCGGCGATGGCATTGGCCTGATTGATGAGCTGGTCGTATTCGGCGCTGGAATAGGCCGCTTCGTTCCAAGCCTCACCCGAGCGATAGGCCAGCGTCAGGATCTGCACTTCGAGCGGACGGTGGTTCCACTGGGTCGCGCTGAACGGGTATTCGGTCCACTTGTTCCAGAACGTGTTGCCCGGCAGCACCGTGCGCTTGGCCTTGATGCCCGCATCGCGCAGCTGTGCGGCGAGCGCGTCGCCGGTGTTGCGCTGCCAGTCGTCATCGACGGTGATGATCTCGTGTTCGAAATCACCCATGCCGGCCTCTTCCATCAGCGCCTTGGCCTTGGCGGGGTCATGCTCGGGCAGGCCGATATCGGCATAGGCGGGATGGATCGGGCAGACATGATGGTTCTCGGCGACTTCGCCGCGGTTGGAATAGCCCAGTTCGAGAAGGAAGCCATTGTCGACCGCCAGCGCCAGCGCCTGGCGCACGCGCTTGTCGGCATAGGGCTTCATGCCGTCGACCTCGGCCACCTGGTTGCCGCGGAACACCAGCGTCGCCGCGGTGACGGCTTGGGTCTTGGTCCAGCCGATCGCGTCCATCACGTCGATGAAATCGCCCACGGTTTCGTAGAGCAGGTCGACCTCGCCGGATTCGGCCGCCGCGACAAAGGACGAGGGGTCGGTGCCGTAGTCGGTGAATTCGACGCGATCCACATAGGGGCCGCCATAGACCGACGTGCCCCACCATTCGCGCTCGGTGTCGCGTTCGAGAATGCACTTGATGCCCACCTCGATGCTGACCGGGCGGAACGGGCCGGTGCCGATGCCGTTGTCGAACGGGTCGCCGCCATCATAGCTCGCATGGGTGATCGCGGCCGGATAGTCGGACATGTTGGCGATCACCGACACGTCGGGCGACGAAAGGTTGAGCACCACGGTGTGATCGTCGACCACCTCGATCGCGCCATCGCGGGCCTTGCCGGTGGCTTCGTCGATCAGGCCGCCCATACGGCTGGCCATCGAGTTGGCCTCGACCGACTTGTCGCACCAACCGGCGATGTTGCGGGCCACGTCCTCGGCGGTGAAATCGTCGCCGTTGTTCCATTTGACGCCCTGGCGGACATTGAGCGTGTACTGGGTCGCGTCGTCATTGACCTCCCAGCTTTCGAGAAGCATGGGGCGGAAGGTGCCGTCGGCGTTATACTCGACGAGATATTCGAGAAATCCGCGCGACTGGTTGCCGATCTCGGACCAGTCATAGGAGCGCGGATCCTTCATGCCCTTGATGGATTGCTGGATGCGCAGCGTGCCGCCCTGTTTGATGTCGGCCTGGGCACGGGCCGGCTGGCTGAGGCCGCCCATCGTGTATGCGGCCGCCGCCGTCACGCCGAGCGCAGTGGTGCGGGCGAGAAATTCGCGGCGGCCGAGTTTGCCGGCCTTGAAATCCTTGACATAGGTCCACGCGGTCTTGTGAACCGGTTTTCCGTTAATGGTCTGGGTCATCGTGTTCTCCCTTTGACATTGTTCTTGGTTGATTGGGAAGGCATAGGCACAAGGCGGCATGTCCTCCTGGCAGCTATCTCCCCCAAATTGCCAAAATCATTCCCGCATGTTTCTGACCCTGTCGTCAATCGCTGCAATCGTCATTTCATATAAAAAATGCGACATCGGCTATCGAAAACGCGACATCGGCCTGCGGGGCAGGTCGTTGTCAACGCGGCAAAATTCGGGGTCGGGCCGTGCGGCGGTGCGAAACGGCGGCCACGGGACGGGGCCGGGCCGGCGCAGAGATCAGCGCGGGCGGGCCCGGCGGGTGCCGGATTGGGCCGGGCCAGGAAGGGTCAGGAGGCCGACGGGGCCCGCGCGCCGGGGTGTCCCGTTTCGCGCAGCCCGGAGGGTGTCTTGCCGGTATGGTGCTGGATGAAACGGGTGAAATAGGCCGGGCTGCCAAATCCCAGATGTTCGGAAATGCGGCCGACCGGGTGGTCGGTATCGCAAAGCAGGCTTCGTGCGGCATGCAGGCTGCATTCGGTCAGGATCGCGGCGGCGCTCATCCCGGCGGTGGTGTTGAGGCAGCGGGTCAGGTGGGTCGGGCTGATGCCGAGTTTCTCGGCATAGCTCGCCATCGGCTGGCCGGTGCGGAACTCTTGCGCGACGAGGTCGGTGAAGCTGGCGGCGATGCGGGCTTCGGCGCTGGCGGCTTCGCGCCCGGGCCCGGGCGCGGCGAGCAGAGCGCGTTTGAGCCAGACCGCGATCAGCGTCGCATGGGCCCGGGCCGCTTCGGCGTGGAAATCCCGGCTGGTGGACTGTTCGCGCTGCATGGTCTCGACCAGCGCGGTCAGTTCCTGCTGGGCATGCACATCGCGGATGCGCAGGTGATGTTCGCGCTCGGGCAGCGAGATTCCGGCATCGGGAGGCACCACCAAGGCAAGCCCGAACCCCTGGGGCCCGGGATCGACCGAAAACAGCGTCCCGGCGGGAACGAAGAGCATGTTGTTGATCCCGATTCCCTTGCGCTGACCGGCGACGACGGCGCGCCCCTGTCCTCGGGTGATCCAGATCAGCAGGTGGGTGTCGCGGTTGTGCTGGAGCCCGAGCCGCCACGGCGCCTTGCCCGCGAGGGCGGCCAGCGTGTCGATGCGGGGCATGTCCTTGGTCATTGGGGGGCTTTCGGATCGGGTGTGGCTTTTTCAAGGGGTAGCGCGTTGGGTCGGATCGCGCCACGGTGGCTTTGTGGCGGCCGGGTCAGACGGCGGGAATATGCCGCCAGCCGCGCATCCGGGCGCGGAACCAGGTGCGCTGGCGCTTGGCATACTGGCGGGTGGCGATGATGGCGGCGGCGCGGGCCGCATCGCGCGTCATCCGGCCGTGCAGGTGGGCGATCAGTTCGGGCGCGCCGATGGCCCGCGACGAGGGATGGGCCGAATCCCATGTGGTGAGGTTGGCGCGGGCCTCGTCGAGCGCGCCCTGCGCGAGCATCCGGTCGAACCGGGTCTCGATCCGGGGGTTGAGCCAGTCCTTTGGCGCGTCGATCAGGATTGCGGTGGCGCGTGCCAGCGGCAGCAGCGACGGCGGCGTGTCGTCCTGCCACGCGGCCAGCCCGCGCCCGGTGCTGTGCTGCACTTCCCATGCGCGCTGCACCCGCATCGGGTTGAGCGTGTCGATGCGCGCGGCGGTGGCGGGGTCGATCTCGGCCAGCAGCGTTTCGCGGCCCTCGCGCGCCATGCGGTCATCGGCCTCGGCGCGGACCGTCGCGGGGGTTGCAGGGATCTCGGCCAGCCCTTCGGTGAGCGCGTTGAAATAGAGCCCGGTGCCGCCCACAATGATCGGGCGGGTGGATTCGAGAAGCGGCGCGACATCGCGCAGCCAGTGGCCGACGGAATAGGCAGCATCGCCCGGGACATGACCATAAAGCGCGTGGCGCGCGCGGGCGAGGTCATCCTCGGAGGGGCGCGCGGTCAGCACCCGCCAGTTGCCGAAGACCTGGAGCGCGTCGGCATTGACGATGGTGCCGCCCTGCGCCTCGGCGATGGCGAGGGCGAGGGCGGATTTTCCGCTGGCGGTGGGGCCGGCAATGAGCACCGGCCGCTCGGGCGGGGTGTCGGCAAGGATATCGTCTGACGATCTCGCGGGCGCGGTCATGGGTGTTTGCCTTGCAGATGGATCGAAATGAATAGCGGAGGGCGTTCACCGATTGCAACACCGGCGGAAACCCGTATTTTGCGCGCCAGTCAAGCATTGCCCCAAAGGAGCCCTCATGGACAAGGCCGATACCCCGAAACCCCGTTTCAACCGTGTATTGCTCAAGATCTCGGGCGAGGCGCTGATGGGGGATCAGGGCTATGGGCTGCATCCGCCGACCGTGAGCCGAATCGCCCAGGAGGTGAAGGCGGTGCATGACATGGGGGTCGAGATCTGCATGGTGATCGGTGGCGGCAACATCTTTCGCGGGCTTCAGGGCAGCGCGCAGGGGATGGAGCGCACCACCGCCGATTACATGGGGATGCTGGCCACGGTGATGAACGCGCTGGCGATGCAATCGGCGCTGGAGGCCGAGGGGGCCTATTGCCGGGTGATCACCGCGATCCGCATGGACGAGGTGGCCGAACCCTATATCCGTCGCCGCGCGGTGCGCCACCTTGAGAAAAAGCGGGTCTGCATTTTCGCCGCCGGCACCGGCAACCCCTATTTCACCACCGACACCGCCGCCGCGCTGCGGGCCAATGAAATGGCCTGCGAGGCGATCATCATGGGCAAGAACGGGGTCGACGGGGTCTATGACAAGGACCCGCGCGTGCACGATGACGCCAAACGCTATGACAAGGTGTCGTTCGACGAGGTGCTGGCGCGCAATCTCAAGGTCATGGATGCGAGCGCCATTGCGCTGGCGCGCGACAACAACCTGCCGATCATCGTCTTTCCGCTCGACCAGCCGGGCGGGTTCGGCGGCATCCTCGCCGGGCGGGGCACCTATACCACGGTCGGCGGCTGAGCGCCTGCGTGGTTGGAGCGCGGTGCGGGTTGGTCTATACAAACCCCGCGCGCCGGGGATATAGCAAGCGGGATCAGGATAGCCCGCGAGGGGAGAGTAGAGCAGATGGCCGACGAAGAGTTCATGCTGGACACCGACGATCTGGAACGTCGCATGCAGGGCGCCATGGCGTCGCTGCGCACCGAGTTCGCGAGTCTGCGCACCGGCCGGGCCAGCGCGTCCATGCTGGAGCCGGTGACGGTGGAGGCCTATGGCCAGCAGACGCCGATCAACCAGCTCGGCACGGTGAACGTGCCGGAGCCGCGGATGGTTACGATCAATGTATGGGACAAGTCGCAGGTCCGGGCGGTAGAGAAGGCGATCATGAATTCGGGCCTCGGGATCAACCCGCAGACCAACGGCACGATCATCATGCTGCCGATTCCCGAACTGAACGAGGAGCGGCGACGCGACCTCACGCGGGTGGCGGCGCAATATGCCGAACATGCGCGGGTGGCCATTCGCAACGTGCGCCGCGACGGGATGGACCAGATCAAGAAGGCCAAGTCCGACGGGCAGTTGAGCGAGGACGACCAGAAGTTCTGGGAATCCGAGGTTCAGGAGATGACCGACCGCTTCATCAAGGCGGTGGACGAGACGCTCGAAAACAAGCAGGGCGAGATCATGCAGGTCTGAGACGACCTGTCGCCGGACCGCACTGCGGGAGGAGTGGGCGATGTCCCCCAAGGATCAGACCACGGGCAGGCCAGGGCAGCGCGGCCCGCGCCATGTGGCGATCATCATGGATGGTAACGGACGCTGGGCGCAGGCGCGCGGGCGGCCGCGCCTGTTCGGCCACCATGCCGGGGCCAAGCGGGTGCGCGAGATCGTCGAGGCCTGTCCCGATCTCGGGGTCGAATACCTGACCATCTTCGCCTTTTCCACCGAGAACTGGAAGCGCACGCAGGTCGAGGTGGCCGGGCTGATGAGCCTGTTTCGCCGCTATATCACCAAGGAGGCGCGCGCGCTCAGGGAAGAAGGGGTGCGGGTGCGCTTCATCGGCGACCGGGTGCGGCTCGATGACAAGCTGATCCGGCTGATGGACGAGCTTGAGGAGATGACCGCCGCGAACACGCGCGTGCATCTGACCATCGCGCTCAACTACGGGGGCCGCGACGAGGTGGCGCGAGCCACCAAGCGGCTGGCCGAGGATGTGGCGGCGGGGCGGCTCGACCCGGCGAGCGTGGATGAAGAAACCCTGCCAAAGTATCTGGATACCTACGTTTTACCCGATCCGGACCTGGTGATTCGCACCAGTGGCGAGGCGCGCATCTCGAATTTCCTGCTGTGGCAATCGGCCTATGCGGAATACGAGTTCATCGACACGCTCTGGCCCGATTTCTCGTCCGAGATCTTTGCCGGGCTGGTGCGCGATTATGGCGCGCGGGACCGGCGCTTTGGCGGGGTGAGGGCATGAGCGCGGCGCCCTCTTCCAAGCCCGGCCCTCCGAAATGGGGCGATCTGGCGCCGCGGGTGGCCTCGGGGGTGGCGATGATCGCAGTGGGCGCGGCGGCGATCTGGCTTGGCGGCGGCGTCTTTGCCGCGCTGGCCATCGTGATCGCGGGGTTGATGACATGGGAGCTGGTGCGGATGATCCGCCCCGGCCATCGCCGCGCGGCGATGCAGGAGGGGGCGGTGGCGTCGCTGGCGCTGGCGATCGCGCTTTTCGTGCCGGGCGGCGTTGCGGTGCTCATCCTCGGTATCCTGCTGGTCGTGCTGGTGGGGCGGACCGGGGCGCACCCGTTGCTGACCGCCGGATATGGCGCGGGCATCTTCCTGGGCGCCTATGGGCTGGTGATGCTGCGCGTCGAGGCCGGGCTGATCTGGACGCTGTGGCTTGTCGCGGTGGTGGTGGTCACGGATGTGGCAGGGTATTTCGCGGGTCGGATCATCGGCGGGCCGAAATTCTGGCCCGCAGTCAGCCCCAAGAAGACCTGGTCGGGCACGGTCGCGGGCTGGATCGTGGCGGCGGCGCTGAGTGGCTGGATGCAGGTGCAGTTTGGCCTGCCCGGATGGTTGATCCTCGCCGGGGTGGGGCTTTCGTTTGCCTCGCAGATGGGCGATGCGGCGGAAAGCGCGCTCAAGCGGCGGATGAAGGTCAAGGACAGTTCCAACCTCATTCCCGGCCATGGCGGGG
This sequence comes from Paracoccaceae bacterium, assembly GCA_011389685.1. Lineage (GTDB taxonomy): Bacteria > Pseudomonadota > Alphaproteobacteria > Rhodobacterales > Rhodobacteraceae > Aquicoccus. The sequence goes on along the minus strand of JAABTV010000004.1, from coordinate 28,416 downwards.
TGATGGACCGGTTCGACGCGATGATGGGCGCGGCGCTGGCGGTGACGCTGGCCCTTGTCGTTGCCGGGGTGTCATGAGGCGGGTGTCGATCCTTGGAGCGACGGGGTCGATCGGGCAATCGACCATCGACCTGATCGCGCGGGCACCCGGGGCTTATGACGTGGTGGCGCTGACCGGGGGGCGCAACATCGCGCGGCTGGCCGAAGACGCGGTGCGGCTCGGCGCCGATCTGGCGGTGACGGCGCATGACGGGCTGCTGGGTGATCTGCGCGCGGCGCTGGCGGGCACCGGGATCGAGGCGGCGGCGGGCGAGGGCGCGCTGATCGAGGCGGCGGCGCGGCCCGCCGATTGGGTAATGAGCGCGATCGTGGGCGCGGCGGGGCTGGCGCCCGGTCTGAGGGCGCTGGAGCAGGGCGCCACGCTGGCGCTGGCCAACAAGGAATCGCTGGTGACGGCGGGGCCGCTGCTGATGGAGGTGGCGCGGGCGCACGGGGCGACGGTGCTGCCGGTGGACAGCGAGCATTCGGCCATTTTCCAGGCGCTGGTCGGCGAGGACATGGGCGCGGTCGAGCGGATCATCATCACCGCGTCGGGCGGGGCGTTCCGCGACTGGCCGCTGGCCGATCTGGAACGCGCCACGGTCGAAGAGGCCAGCCGCCACCCCAACTGGGCGATGGGCCAGCGGATCACCATCGACAGCGCATCCATGTTCAACAAGGCGTTGGAACTGATTGAAACACATGAGTTTTTCGGAATTTCACCGGAGCGGATCGAGGTTCTGGTGCATCCCGAATCGCTGGTTCATGCGTTGGTGGGGTTTCGCGACGGGGCGTTGATGGCGCATCTCGGCGTGTCGGACATGCGCCATGCGATCGGCTATGCGCTGAACTGGCCGGCGCGCGCGGCGCTGCCGGTGGGGCGGCTCGACCTGGCCCAGATAGGGCAGTTGAATTTCGCGCGGCCCGACATGGCGCGATACCCGGCGCTGCGGCTGGCGCGCGAGGTGATGGCGCGCGGCGGATTGTCGGGGGCGGTGTTCAACGCGGCCAAGGAGGTGGCGCTGGACGGGTTCATCGCCGGGCGGGTCGGGTTCACCGGCATGGCGGGCGTGGTCGAGGCGGTGCTGGAGCGAATCGGGTCAGACGAGGGCCTTATTGATGCCAACATGACCCTTGATAATATCCGGGCGGCAGACCACATCGCCCGCAGGTTCGCAGATGAGGAGCTGCGGGAAAGGGTCGCCTGATCGAGGTGCCGCGCGCGAGATGACAGAAATCAAGACACAGTAAGAAAAAACAGGCAGGACAACGTTTTGGATATTTCCCTGATTCCGCAGTTCGGCGGATTTGTCATGACCGTGATCGCCTTTGTGGTGGCACTGTCGGTGATCGTGGCGGTGCATGAATACGGTCATTACATCGTCGGACGCTGGTCCGGGATCAAGGCCGAGGTGTTCTCGCTGGGCTTTGGCCCGGTGCTGTGGTCGCGCCATGACCGGCATGGCACGAAATGGCAGATAGCGGCGCTTCCATTTGGCGGATATGTCAAGTTTCTGGGTGATTCGAACGCCGCGTCGGCCAAGGACGAGGATGCGGTCTATGGCCTGTCGGACGAGGAGCGGCGCCATTCGATGCATGGCGCGCCGCTCTGGGCGCGGTCGGCGACGGTGGCGGCGGGGCCGGTGTTCAATTTCATCCTGTCGATCCTGGTGTTTGCCGGGGTGATCCTGTGGCAGGGGCAGGTGGCCGAGCCGCTGACCGTGGGCAAGATGCGCGATCTGCCGGGCAAGACATGGGAGCTGCGCGAGGGCGACGAGGTGATCGCCATTGGCGGGATCCGGGTGCCCGCGTTCGATGATCGCGAGGCGTTCCGCAGTTTCGGCGACGCGGTGCCGGTCGAGCCGGTGCTGGATTACGATGTGCGCCGGAGCGCGCGCGAGATGCCGGTGCGGGGGCCCTATCCCTATCCGCCGCTGGTCACGCAGCTGTCGCCGCAATCGGCGGCCTATGACATCGGCCTGCAGGTGGGCGACGTGATCACCGCAGTGGACGGCACGCCGATCTTTGCCTTCGATCAATTGCGCGAGCGGGTCGAGGGCGGCAATGGCAAGCCGCTGCTGCTGGATGTCCGGCGGGACGGCGAGATGCTTGAATTCACGCTGGTGCCGCGCCGGGTGGACGAGCCGCAGGACGAGGGCGGGTTCGAGACCAACTGGCGGATCGGGATCGCGGGGGGACTTGTCTTCGAGCCGGCGACAGAGATGGCGGGGCTCGGCACCGCGGTCTGGGGCGGGGTGCAGCAGACCGAGCGGATCATCGAGGGGTCGATCTCGGGGCTGTGGCACATGGTGACCGGCGCGATTTCAAGCTGCAACATGTCCGGGCCGATCGGGATCGCGCAGGTGTCGGGCGCGATGGCGAGCCAGGGGGCGTCCAGTTTCATCTGGTTCATCGCGGTTCTGAGCACGGCGGTGGGTCTGCTCAACCTGTTTCCGATTCCGGTGCTCGATGGCGGGCATCTGGTGTTTTACGGCTATGAGGCCGTGGCCGGGCGGCCGCCTTCGGATCGGGCCTTGCGGGTGCTGATGACGATCGGGCTGACGGCGATCCTGTCGCTGATGGTGTTTGCGCTGAGCAACGATCTGTTCTGCCCCTGATCGTCGATTTCCCGGGCGTTTTGGGGCGTTTCGGGGCAAATGCCACAATCTTGCCATAATCGGGGTCTGCTTTGTGCCATATTGGCCCGCCATTCTGTGTGCGAACACGATCAATGTGAACACCGGCAAGGAGTGGTGAAAGATGAGCACGATCGCGCACGGATATCAGGGGCTTCATCTGCTTTGGGATCTCAACTGGGATCGGTTGCTCTATGTCTGCACCATTGCCGTGGCGTTGAGCGCCGGGGCTTGGCTCGGGTCTCTGTTCTGAGTCTGTTCCGGGATCCTCCGCCGCCGGCCAGCGCGGCCCAGCGCATCAGGACACCGCTTTTTTCGCAAGCCCCCCGCCCGGGGGGCTTTTGCGTTTTTGACAAGTCCGGGCAATCCCTTTAGCTAGTCTTTAATTGGGGTGACTGACCGGGTTGAGCACATGACGCATAGAATGATTGGCCATGCCAAGAGACGGAACCAGAAGGGCACGCGAATCCGCATGTTCACGGCGCTCGTATTTCTGGGATTATCATTCGTTTTCACCATCTTGCCGGTTGTCGGCGAGGCGCAGTCCTATCGCTTCACAAATGTGACCATCGAGGGCAACCAGCGCATCGAGGCGGGCACGATCCTGAGCTATGCGGGAATCGCGCGCGGCGAGACGGTCTCGGCGGCGGAACTGAATGACGCCTATCAGCGCATTCTGGGCAGCGGCTTGTTCGAAACCGTGACAATCGAGCCACGCGGCAGCCGGCTTGTCATCGCGGTCAAGGAATACCCCACCATCAACCGCATCAGTTTCGAGGGCAACCGGCGCCTCAAGGACGAGGAACTGGCCGGGTTCATCGACTCGAAATCGCGGCTGGTCTACAGCCCGACCAAGGCCGAACGCGACGCCGAGACCATCGCCGAAGCCTATTTGCAGAACGGTCGCCTTGCCGCGCGGGTCAGCCCCAAGATCATCCGGCGCAGCGACAACCGGGTCGATCTGGTGTTCGAGATCTTCGAGGGCGGGAATGTCGAGATCGAGCGGATCGGCTTTGTCGGCAACCAGGTCTATTCCGACTACCGTTTGCGCCGGGTTCTGGAAAGCAAGCAGGCCGGGCTGTTGCGGATCCTGATCAAGAAGGACACCTTCGTCGAGGACCGGCTGCAATTCGACCGGCAGGTGCTGCGCGATTTCTATCTCAGCCGCGGCTATATCGACTTTCGCACCACCAGTGTGAACGCCGAGTTGGCGCGCGAGCGCGACGGCTATTTCATCACCTTCAATGTCGAGGAGGGCCAGCAGTTCCGGTTCGGCGAGATCACCACGGTGAGCGAGATGGACGAGGTCGATGCCGAGGAGTTCCAATCGATCCTGCGGGTGCGCTCCGGGGTGGTCTATTCGCCATCGCTGGTGGAAAACTCGATCGCGCGGATGGAGCGGCTGGCGGTGCGCAAGGGGATCGATTTCATGCGGGTCGAGCCGCGGATCACCCGCAACGACCGCGATCTCACGCTGGATGTGGAATTCGCGCTGGTGCGCGGGCCGCGCGTGTTCATCGAGCGGATCGACGTCGAAGGCAATGCCACCACGCTCGACCGGGTGGTGCGGCGGCAGTTCCGGGTGGTCGAGGGCGACCCGTTCAATCCGCGCGAAATCCGCGAGGCGGCCGAGCGCATCCGGGCGCTGGGGTTCTTTGACAAGGCCGATGTGAACGCGCGCGAAGGGTCGAGCGAGGAACAGGTGATCATCGATGTCGATGTCGAGGAAGCCGCGACCGGCTCGCTGTCCTTCGGGGGAAGTTTCTCGTCGAAGACCGGCTTCGGCCTTGCGGTTCAGTTCGAGGAAACCAATTTCCTCGGGCGTGGGCAGACCTTCCGGTTCTCGATCTCGGGGGCCGAAGACAACACGAATTACGGTCTGAATTTCATCGAACCGGCGTTTCTGGGGCGGGATGTGCGGTTCCATTTCGACATCGGCTATACCGAGACCGAGGGGTTCAACTCGAATTACGACACCTCGTCGGCGAAACTGGGCTTCGGGCTGGAATTCCCGATCAGCGAGCGGGCGCGGTTCGGGGTGAATTACAAGTTCGACCGCACCGAGGTGCAGAATTACACGGGTGGCGGGTCGCTGCTCGCGGCCGAGGCCGCGCGCGGTCCGTTGAACGCCAGTTCCATCGGGTTCACCTTTGCCTATGACACAAGGCTGACCGGGCTGAACCCCAATGCCGGGATGTTGCTTGAGTTTGCCCAGGATTTCGGCGGGGCCGGGGGCGATGTCGATTTTTCGAAATCGACCGCGCGGCTGATGGCGCAGACCAAGATCCTGAACGAGGAGGTGACGCTGCGCGCGACGCTTGCCGGCGGGATGGTGAATTTCCGCAAGGGTCAGGGCAGCCGGATCACCGACCGGTTCCTGTTCGGCAACGATATCATCCGCGGTTTTGCATATGACGGGGTCGGACCGCGCGAATACCGGCCCGGGCTGGTCGATGACGCGCTTGGCGGCAACATGTTCGCCACCGCGAAATTCGAAGCACAGTTTCCGCTGGGCCTGCCCGAGGAATATGGCATCGAGGGCGGCCTGTTCTATGATGTCGGGTCGGTCTGGGGGCTGGACGCGACCAACCCGAACACGCTTTATGCGGGCGGGCCGGTGCGCCATGTCGCCGGCATCTCGATCTACTGGAAAACGCCGGTCGGTCCGCTGCGGCTGAACTGGTCAAAGGCGCTCAAGAAAGAGACCTTCGACAAGGAACAGCAGTTCGAATTGACCATTCAGACCAATTTCTGAGGCGGTGATGGGGCGCGCGCTGCGGGTTCTGACACTGGCGCTGGCGATCGTGGGAGGGCTGTCGGGCGCGGCGCCCGTGGCGCGGGCGCAGGTGCTGGGCCTGCCGGACAGCCCGGTTCTGGTGGTCGATCTCAACCGGCTCTTCAACGAAACGCGGTTCGGCGAGCGGGTCGCGAGCGAGCTCGAGGCCGAGAGCGCGGCCCTGGCGCGCGAGAACCGGCGGATCGAGGCGGAGTTGACCGAAGAGGAGAAGGTGCTGACCGAACGCCGTTCCGGGATGACGCCGGAGGCGTTTCGCAAGGCGGCGGATGCGTTCGATGCCAAGGTGCAGCGGACCCGGAGCGAACAGGAAGCCAAGGCCCGCGCGCTGGCCGAAGAGCAAGAGAATGCGCAACGCCGGTTCCTTGGCGCGGCGCGGCCGGTGCTGGAGCGGCTGATGCAAGAGAGCGGGGCTTCGGTGCTGCTCGATACGCGGTCGGTGCTGCTCAGTTCGGACGCGGTCGACGTGACCGACGCGGCGGTGGACCGGATCGACGACGTGATCGGAGATGGCCGCGCGGTGCCGACCGACACAGGACAGCAGGCGCCCGCGGACCCGGTGGTTACACCGCCGCCGGAGGCGCCACCGCTCGTGCTGCCACCGGACGGCGGCGAGTGAGCTGCCGGGCATGCGCGTGCTTGCCCGGTCGGGAGGGAGTTGGTAAAGCCTTTCCCATTGAATTCGCGGCGGGATCCGAGGCACGCCAGCGAGAAATGTGAGTGCGGCGCGCGCTTGCCGACGGGCCGCAGTGGCGGGGCTTCGCGCCGCGGACCGGAAGCGGTTGGCGCGCCGATGAAAGGAACGACAATGACCGAGGCAACCCGGGCGGGGATCGACCTGATCCAGCGGATCATCCCGCATCGCTATCCGTTTCTGCTGGTGGATCGGGTCGAGGATATCGTGGGCTATCAATCGGCCCGCGGTGTCAAGAACGTGACCATGAACGAGCCGCATTTCCAGGGCCATTTCCCGGGCAAGCCGATCATGCCCGGCGTCACCATCGTCGAGGCCATGGCCCAGACCGCGGCGGTGATGGTGGGCACGGCGCTGGACATGGCGGATCGTGACATGATGGTCTATTTCATGGCGATCGAGACCTGCAAGTTCCGCCGCATGGTCGGCCCCGGTGACGTGCTGGAGATGTATCTCGAAACCCGGCGCGGAAAGCCCGGCGGCAAGGTGTGGAAATTCGCCGGAACCGCGAAGGTCGGCGAGGAGATCGCCGCCGAGGCCGAGTTTACCGCGATGATGGACATACCGAAGGAGTAAGCCGGATGAGCCGAATCCATCCCAGCGCGATCGTCGAAGCGGGCGCCGAGATCGGCGAGGGCTGTGACATCGGGCCATTCTGTCTGGTCGGGCCGGGGGTGCGGCTTGGCGCGGGGGTCGTGCTCAAGTCCCATGTGGTGGTGACCGGCAACACCGAGATCGGCGCCGAGACGGTGATCTTTGCCTTTTCGGTGATCGGCGAGGTGCCGCAGGATCTCAAGTTCAAGGGCGAGGAAACCCGGCTGATCGTGGGTGCCCGCAACCGCATCCGCGAGCATGTGACGATGAACGCGGGCACCGAGGGCGGCGGCGGCGTGACCCGGGTCGGCGATGACGGGCTGTTCATGGCGGGCTGTCACATCGCGCATGACGCGCAGGTCGGCGACCGGGTGATCATCGTCAACAACTCGGCCATCGCCGGGCATTGCGTGCTTGAGGATGACGTGATCGTCGGCGGCTTGTGCGGGGTGCATCAATGGGTGCGCATCGGGCAGGGCGCGATCATCGGCGCGCTGAGCATGGTCACCAATGACGTGATTCCGCATGGCCTCGTCCAGGGGCCGCGCGGGGTTCTGGACGGGCTCAACCTTGTCGGGCTCAAGCGGCGCGGGGTGGGGCGGGCCGACATCACCGCGCTGCGCGCCGCGTTCCAGATGCTGGCGCAGGGTGAGGGCGCGTTCCAGGACCGGGCCCGCCGTCTGGGTGAGGAGACGCAGAGCGATTACGTGCGCCAGATCGTCGATTTCGTGACCGCGGGCAGCGACCGGTCCTTTCTGACCCCGGGGTGAGGCAATGCTGGCATTGATTGCGGGGCGCGGACAGTTGCCCGAGAAGGTGGTGGCGGCGCTGCGCGAGCGGCCGGTCATCTGCGCGATGGAGGGCACGCCGCCGGACCGGCTCGACCCGGATCTGGTGTTCCGCCTGGAGACGCTGGGCACACTGTTGCTGACGCTGGGCGTGCGCGGCGTCACCGAGGTCTGTTTCTGTGGTGCGATCGACCGCCCGACGCTCGACCCTGCCCGGCTCGACGCCGAGACGCGCCCGCTGGTGCCGATCTTCATGGAGGCGCTGGCCAAGGGCGACGACGGCGCGTTGCGCGCGGCAATCCACCTGTTCGAGCGCACCGGCTTTGCCATCCGCGCCGCGCATGAGATCGCGCCGCAGATCGTGGCGCGGGCGGGCATTCCGACGCGGCGGCAGCCCCGGTCGGGGCATCGGGGCGATGCCGATCTGGGCGATCATGTTCTGGCCGAGATGGGGGCGGCGGACGCGGGGCAGGCCTGTGTGATCCGCAAGGGCAAGGTTCTGGCGCGCGAGGCGCGGTCGGGAACGGATGCGATGCTGGCCGGGCTGGCCGGGGCGTTCGAGCGCCCTCGGGAGGGCGATCCGCTGCTCTGGGGGTTCAACCCCGATGGCGCGCTGAGCGATGCCGGGGCGGCGTGGTTGCGCGATCTGGCCGGTGAGGCGCATGACGCGCCCGGCGCGGGGGCCATCCTCTACAAGGGGCCGAAGCCGCAACAGGACCGGCGCATCGACCTGCCCACGATCGGGGCGGGCACGGCGATTGCGGCGGCGCAGGCCGGCTGCGACGGGATCGTGATCGAGGCGGGCGGCGTGATCGTTCTGGACGAGGCACGGGTGGTCGCGATTCTCGATGCGATGCACATGTTCCTCTGGGTGCGGGAGCGGCCATGAAGGTCTTTGTCATCGCCGGCGAGCCATCGGGTGACCGGCTGGGCGGGGCGTTGATGGCGGGGCTGCGGACGTTGGTGCCCGATATCGCGTTTCGCGGCTTGGGCGGGCCGCAGATGCGCGCGCAGGGCATCGAGAGCCAGTTTCCGATGGAAGAGCTATCGATCATGGGCGTGGCCGAGGTTCTGCCGAAGCTGCGCCATTTGTTGCGGCGGCGCGACGAGGTGGTGCGGGCGGTGCTCGACTGGGGTCCCGACGTTCTGATCACCATCGACGCGCCGGATTTCTGCCTGCGCGTGGCCCGGGGCGTCAAGGCGGCGTCGGATATCCGCACGGTGCATTACGTCGCGCCCTCGGTCTGGGCGTGGCGGCCCGGGCGGGCGGCGAAGATGGCGCGCCATATCGACCATGTTCTGGCGCTTCTGCCGTTCGAGCCGCCGCTTATGGAGGCCGCCGGGATGGCCTGCGATTTCGTCGGCCACCCGGTGGTGAGCGAGCCGGTGGCAAGCGATGCCGAGGCGGCGGCGTTTCGCGCGGCGCACGGGATCGAAGGCGAGATGCTGTTGGTCTTGCCGGGATCGCGCCGGGGCGAGATCGCGCTTCTGGCCGAGCGGTTCGGGAAGATCATCGGCCGCGCCGTGGCCGCGCGCCCGGGGTTGCGGGTGGTGGTGCCGGCGGCGGCGCCGGTGGCGGAGATGCTGGCCGGGATCGTGCCGGGCTGGGCCGGGGATCCGGTGCTGCTCGACCCGCGCGGTGTGGAGGAGGATGTGTTCGCGGCGCGCAAGCGGGCGGCGTTCCGGGCGGCGGACGGGGCGCTGGCGGCGTCGGGGACGGTGTCGCTCGAACTGGCGGCGGAGGGGACGCCGATGGTGATCGGCTATGACCTCAACTGGCTCAGCCGCCAGATCGTGCCGCGCCTGCTGCGTGTGGACACGGTGACATTGGTCAACCTGGTGAGCGAGACGCGGGCGGTGCCGGATTTCATCGGCACGGCCTGTCGTGTGGGGCCGATGGCGGATGCGGTGATCGCGATGCTTGAGGCCCCCGAAGCACAGCGCGCGGCGCTGGACCTGACCATGGAGCGGCTGGGCCGGGGGGGCGAGGCGCCGGGGCTGCGCGCGGCGCGGGCGGTTCTGGCGCGGATGTGAGGCCGGGGCCGGGGGCCAGCCCCCGCGCTGCAAAATGCCAGGGCATTTTGTCAGCTTCCCCCGGAGTATTTCGGGCAAGATGAAGGCACGGTCGGGTGCCTGTGGTCAGCACGCGTGAATCCAGCCGCCGCCGAAGATGCGGCTGCCGCCGGGTTCGTAGAACACGCAGGCCTGTCCGGGAGAGACGCCTTCCTCGGGGGTCAGAAGCTCGACCTCGGCCGTGGTCGGTGTCAGCGCGCGCAGGATCGCGGGGCGGGGCGGCCGGGTCGAGCGGACCTTGACCATGATCTCGCGTTCCGGCTTGTTCGCCAAGGGGTCGTCGCCCAGCCAGTTGACCTCGCGCACCGGCACGATGCGGGTGGCGAGCATTTCCTTGGGGCCGACGATCACGCGGCGGTTGTCGACATCGAGTTTCACCACGTAGAGCGGGTCGGCCAGACCACCGATGCCGAGGCCGCGGCGTTGGCCGATGGTGAAATGGATCACGCCGTTGTGGGTGCCCAGGATGTTGCCGTCGATATCGACGATCTCGCCAGGTTCGGCGGCGCCGGGGCGCAGTTTCTCGATCACGCTGGCATAATCGCCGTTGGGGACGAAACAGATGTCCTGGCTGTCGGGTTTCATCGCCACGGGCAGGCCGTATTTCGCCGCCAGCGCGCGGGTTTCATCCTTCGAGGCCAGGTGCCCCAGCGGGAAGCGCAGGAAATCGAGCTGTGCCTGGGTGGTCGAGAACAGGAAATAGCTCTGGTCGCGGTTGGCATCGGCGGCGCTGTGAAGCTCGGCGCCCTGTGGGCCCATCTTGCGCTGGATGTAGTGGCCGGTGGCCATGCAATCGGCGTCGAGATCGCGGGCGGTTTCCAGCAGATCCTTGAATTTCACCCGTTCGTTGCAGCGGATGCAGGGCACGGGCGTGGCCCCGGCGAGGTAACTGTCGGCGAATTCGTCGATCACCGCGTCGCGAAAGATGTTCTCGTAATCGAGCACGTAATGGGGAAAGCCCATGTCCTCGGCCACGCGGCGGGCGTCGTGGATGTCGATGCCCGCGCAGCAGGCGCCCTTCTTGGCCAGCGCCGCGCCGTGGTCGTAAAGCTGCAGCGTGACGCCGACCACGTCATAGCCTTCGTCGGCCAGCATGGCGGCCACAACGGACGAATCGACCCCGCCCGACATGGCCACCACCACGCGGGTTTCGGAAACGGGTTTGGCGATCCCCAGCGAATTGAGCGGGGCCGCGGTATCGAGCGACATGACGTGTTCCTTCAAATCCTGAGAAAATATAGGAAAATCCTACACACTCTCAAGCCCGGGTTTCACCGGTCATTAAGCCTGCCGGGTGCATCACCTTGGCATCGCAATGACGAGGTTTGGGCGATGTACCTGAAAAAAGTCGATGGGCCAAGGGCCGTGACCCTGCCGGACGGAAGCGTGATGTCACGATCCGACCTGCCGCCGGCGGAAACGGTGCGCTGGGTGGCCAGCCGCAAGGCGGCGGTGGTGCGCGGGGTGGTCTACGGTCTGATCTCGCAGGATGAGGCCCTTGAGCGATATGGCTTGAGCAAGGAGGAATTTCTTGAATGGGTTTCAGCGGTTACGGAGTTTGGGGAAGATGCGTTGAAGGCGACGCGGCTACAAAGGTATAGACAACCGTAACGAGAGTTTGTAGATTTCTTTGCGTCGGTAACTTGTAGTTAACCATTTTTGTTCACGTTTAATTCCGACGAATGCATTGAAGCGGAGAATCGAAAAATGCGTGTGCTGCTGGTGGAAGACGATCCGACGACGTCGAAAAGTATCGAATTGATGCTGACCCATGCCAACCTCAATGTCTATACGACGGACCTCGGCGAGGAGGGGGTCGATCTTGCCAAGCTTTACGATTATGACCTGATCCTGCTCGATCTGGGCCTGCCGGACATGAACGGGCACGAGGTTCTGCGGCAGTTGCGCCTGGCGCGGATCGATACGCCGATCCTGATCCTGAGCGGCGCGGACGATACCGAGAACAAGCTCAAGGGGTTCGGCTTTGGCGCCGATGATTATCTGACCAAACCGTTCCACCGCGAGGAACTGGTGGCGCGGATTCATGCGATCATCCGCCGCTCGAAAGGGCATTCGCAATCGGTGATCAAGACCGGGAAGGTCTGTGTCAACCTCGACGCCAAGACGGTCGAGGTCGATGACCGGCCGGTGCACCTGACCGGCAAGGAATACCAGATGCTCGAACTGCTGAGCCTGCGCAAGGGCACCACCCTGACCAAGGAGATGTTTCTCAACCATCTCTATGGCGGCATGGACGAGCCGGAACTCAAGATCATCGACGTGTTCATTTGCAAGCTTCGCAAGAAACTGGCCACCGCCACGGGCGGCGAGAACTACATCGAGACGGTCTGGGGCCGGGGTTACGTTCTGCGCGACCCGTCGCCGGTCGAGGAGCCGGACCGCCAGATCGCGATGGGGGCCTGAGATGGGGACCTGAGCCGGCCCGTTTGGGCCGAGCCACGGGTTGAGGCGGGCCCGCGCAAGGCCGAAGGTGGGCGCGCGGGTCAAGGGATACCACTCACGGATGGGTGCCGCGCGCGGGGATCGCGCGGCACCTGTTTCATGTCTGGACCGGAAGGGGCCATCGGAGCCGGGTGACGCGGGCCGGGCAATGCCTTCACGGCTGGACCTCGGGTCGGGGCGCGGCTAATCCTTGGCGGGCAAGACCTGCGCCATGACGGCGCGCGCTCAATCCTTGGGGGGCGATGTGACGGGCGAGACACCGGTGGATCAGTTGAGCGGGCGCGAGGCGCGGGGCGAGCTGGAGCGGCTGGCGCAGGAGATCGCGGCGGCGAACGCGGCCTATCACACCCGTGACGCGCCGGAGATGTCGGATGCGGCCTATGACGCGCTCAAACAGCGCAATCAGGCGATCGAGGCGCGATTTCCTCATCTCAAACGCGATGACAGCCCCAGCGAGCAGGTCGGGGCGGCCCCGGCCGAGGGGTTTGGCAAGATTCGACATGCGGTGCGGATGCTGTCGCTGTCCAATGCCTTTGACGAGGGCGACCTGCGCGAATTCGATGAAAGCGTGCGCCGCTATCTCGGTGTCGAGGCGACGATTGCCTATACCGCCGAGCCAAAGATCGACGGGCTGAGCCTGTCGCTGCGCTATGAGAGTGGCGCATTGGTGAGCGCGGCCACGCGCGGCGATGGTGAGACCGGCGAGAATGTCACCGCCAATGCCCGCGAGGTGGATGACATCCCCGAGCGGATCGAGGGCGCGCCTGGAGTCCTGGAAGTGCGTGGCGAGGTCTATATGAGCCATGCGGATTTCGAGGCCTTGAATGTGCGGCAGGCGGAGCGTGGCGGCAAGACCTTCGCCAACCCGCGCAACGCCGCCGCCGGATCGCTGCGCCAGCTTGACGCGACAATCACCCGCGACCGCCCGCTGCGATTCTTCGCCTATGGCTGGGGCGAGGTGAGCGCGCCGTTGGCCGAGACGCAGATGGGGGCGATTGCACGGCTGGAGAGCCTCGGGTTTCGCACCAATCCGCTGACCCGGCTTTGCGCCGGGCTGGATGAGATGCTGGCGCATTACCATGCGATCGAGGAGCAGCGCGCGACGCTGGGCTATGACATCGACGGGGTGGTTTACAAGGTCGACGACCTGGCCCTGCAAAAGCGGCTGGGCTTTCGCTCGACCACGCCGCGATGGGCGATTGCGCACAAGTTTCCCGCCGAGCTGGCCTGGACCCGGCTTCTGGCGATCGACATCCAGGTCGGGCGGACCGGTGCGCTCAGCCCGGTGGCGCGGTTGCAGCCGGTGACAGTGGGCGGCGTGGTGGTGTCGAACGCGACGCTGCACAACGAGGATTATATTGCCGGCCGGTCGAACACGGGTGAGGAGATCCGGGGCGGCAAGGATATCCGCGTGGGCGACTGGGTGCAGGTCTATCGGGCCGGTGACGTGATTCCGAAAGTGGCGGATGTGGACCTTGGCAAGCGGCCCGAGGGGGCGGAACCGTTCGTCTTTCCCGACCATTGCCCGGAATGCGGATCGGCGGCGATTCGCGAGGAAGGCGACGCGGTGCGGCGCTGCACCGGGGGGTTGGTCTGTCCGGCGCAGGCGGTGGAGAAGCTGAAACATTTCGTGTCGCGCAAGGCGTTCGACATTGAAGGTCTGGGCGCGAAGCAGGTGGAGCAGTTCTATCGCGATGGCTGGATCAGGGAGCCGGCGGACATCTTTCACCTGCAAGAGCGCTATGGTGAGGGGATGCAACAGCTCAGGAACCGCGAGGGCTGGGGCGAGAAGAGCGCGAGGAACCTCTTTGAAGCGATTGAAGAAAAAAGAAGAATCCCGTTCGAGCGGGTGCTTTTCGGGCTCGGGATTCGGCATGTGGGCGAAGTGGCGGCGCGGCTGATCGCGCAGCATTACGGGACATGGGACGCTTTCGTGGCGGCGATGGATGAGGCGCGTGTTCTGGAGGGCCCTGCCTGGGAGGACCTTCTGGCGATTGACGGCGTGGGGCGGGTGATGGCGATGTCGCTGGTCACCGCGTTCGCGCAGGAGGCCGAGCGGGCCAGCATCGAGCGGCTGGTGCGCGAGCTTGAGATCGAACCGGCCGAGCCGCCGGTGCGGGCCGAGGGCAGCCCGATCGCGGGCAAGACGCTGGTCTTTACCGGCACGATGGAAAGGATGACCCGGGCCGAGGCCAAGGCGCGGGCCGAGGCGTTGGGGGCCAAGGTCGCGGGCAGCGTGTCGGCCAGGACCGATCTGGTGATTGCCGGGCCGGGGGCGGGGTCGAAGGCCAAGAAAGCCATGGAACTGGGGGTCGAGACGATCGACGAGGACGGCTGGCTCGGGATGATCGAAGGGCTATGAGCGGGCGGCCGGAGCCTCTTTTCCCGCTTTTCGCGGATATCGAGACGCTGGAAGGCGTGGGGCCCAAGACCGCGCGTCACCTGGCCCAGATCGAGATCGAGAAACCGCGCGACCTTTTGTTCACGCTGCCCTATTCGGTGGTGGACCGGCGTCGGCGCGACACGGTTCAGGGGGCGGACCTGCCCGCGACGCTGACCGTCGAGGTCGAGGTTGGCCAGCATCGCCATGCGACGCGGCGCGGCGGGGCCTATCGGATCAATGTCGAGGATTCCCGGACCGCGTTTCAGCTGGTGTTTTTCCATGCCCGTGACGAGTATCTGAACCGTATCCTGCCCCCGGGCAGCCGCAAGCTGGTCTCGGGGCGGGTCGAGATGTTCGACGGGATGGCGCAGATGGTGCATCCCGACTACGTGCTCGACCCGCATGAGGCGGGCGAGATCCCCGCGTTCGAGCCGATCTATCCGTTGACTTCGGGGGTGACGCAGAAGGTGATGGCCAAGGCGGCCCGTGCGGCGGTGCTGCGGGCGCCGGATCTGGCGGAATGGATCGACCCGCTGCAAAAGGCCAAGGCGGGTTGGCCGGACTGGCATGATGCGGTTGAGCGCGCCCATGCGCCGCGCGCGATGAGCGATCTGGCGGCGACGGCCCCGGCGCGCGAGCGGTTGGCCTATGACGAGTTTCTGGCCCATCAGCTGACCCTTGCGCTGGCAAGGGCGAATTTGCGCCGCGCCAAGGGGCGCGAAAGCCATGGCACCGGAAAGTTGCAGGCGCGGGTGCTTGAGGGGTTGGCCTTTCGGCCCACGGGGGCGCAGACACGGGCGATCAACGAGATCGCGGCGGATATGGGGCGCCCGCAGCGGATGAACCGGCTGCTGCAGGGGGATGTGGGGGCGGGCAAGACGCTGGTGGCGTTCATGGCGCTGTTGATCGCGGTCGAGGCGGGCGGGCAGGGGGTGATGATGGCGCCCACCGAGATACTGGCGCGCCAGCATTTGCAGGGGCTGCGTCCGCTGGCCGAAAGCGCCGGCGTGGTGATCGAGATCCTGACCGGGCGCGACAAGGGGGGCGAGCGGCGGGCCAAGCTGGCGGCGCTGGCGGCGGGCGATATCCAGATCCTTGTCGGCACCCATGCGGTGTTCCAGAAGGATGTGGAATTCCGCGATCTGCGGCTGGCGATCATCGACGAGCAGCACCGGTTCGGTGTGCGCCAGCGGCTTGAACTGGGCCGCAAGGGGGCGGGGGCGGATGTTCTGGTGATGACGGCGACACCGATTCCGCGCAGCCTGTCGCTGGCGCAATATGGCGACATGGATATCTCGGTTCTGGACGAGAAACCGCCCGGGCGGCAACCGATCAAGACCGCGCTGGTCAGCACCGGGCGGATTGGCGAAGTCATCGACCATCTTCGCCGCGCCGTGAGCGAGGGCAAACAGGCCTATTGGGTCTGTCCGCTGGTCGATGAGAGCGAGAGCAGCGATCTGACCGCCGCGGAAGAGCGGTTCAAACATCTGCGCGCGGCGCTTGGCGAGGGCCGGGTGGGGCTGGTGCATGGCCAGATGCCGGGGCCGGAAAAGGATGCGGCGATGGCCGCGTTTCAGCGTGGCGAGACCAGCGTTCTGGTGGCCACGACGGTGATCGAGGTGGGGGTGGATGTGCCCAACGCCACGATCATGGTGATCGAACGGGCCGAGATTTTCGGCCTGGCCCAGTTGCACCAGTTGCGTGGCCGCGTCGGACGGGGAAGCGGGGCGTCGACCTGTCTGCTGATGTATCAGGCACCGCTCAACGAGGGCGGTGAGCGGCGGCTGACCACACTGCGCGACACCGAGGACGGGTTTCGCATCAGCGAGGTCGATCTGGAGATGCGTGGCGCGGGTGATCTGATCGGTGTGGCGCAGTCGGGTCTGCCGAAATTCCGCGTCGGGGACATGGAGCATCAGGCGGCGCTGATGGCGGTGGCGCAGAGCGATGCGCGCAAACTTCTGAACGACGATCCGCTGCTTGAGACGGAGCGGGGCCGGTCGGCGCGTGTCTTGCTGTGGTTGATGGAGCAGGATCAGGCGATTCGTTTGATTTCAGTGGGTTGATCCTGCAAATTCTTAAAAGTTCACTAATGTTCTCAAAAAGTTCTTTACAAGTACCTCCGAAAATGAGAACAAAGGAGAAACAAAGCCCGAAAGCAGGAGGTTCCCGATGTTCAGCCAAATCAAATCCGTTATCGAACGCAGCCAGGACACGATCTGGCAGGATGCGATCGGGGCGGTGTCGCTGATGATCCTGCTGATTGCCGGGTTGCACCTGCCCGGGCTTGTCTGACCTGTTGTTGATGATTTCTGCCTCGTGAGCCCTTGCCCCCGTCCTCGGCGCGACCTGTCCCAAAACCTGCGCCGAGACCGACACTGCCTGTCCCTCATGTCGTCCCGGGGTTGCCTCATCGGCCCCGACTGATTGGCGGGGGCACAGGGGCTCACGCAACTGACCGCCGCCTTGGACCCCAAGCGCGGCGGTTTTTTCTTTTCGGACTGGTCGTGATCAGGCGCAGTTGCTTTGCGCGGCCTTGTCCATCGCTTCGAGCGTGGCCTCGATGGCGAGCAGGATCGAGGCGTGGCGGTTCTTGTAATCGCGCGCCGGGCGCAGAACCTCGAGCCCGTCAAACGGGGCGGGCGGGGTCGGGCCGTCGCTTTTGAGCATGTCGCGCAAGGCGTCGCGCGCGGTTTCGACCTCGTCGCGGGTGCGGCCGATGATGTTGGCGCCGACGATGCTGGCCGCGGCCTGCCCCAGGGCGCAGGCCTTCACGTCCTGCGCGTAATCCGTGATGACGCCATCGCGCAGCTTGAGATCGACGGTGACGGTCGAACCGCAGAGCGGCGCGCGGCGTTTCACGGTGGCATCCGGGTCGGGGAGCCGATCGAGATGCGGGATATCCGCGGCCAGCGCGAGAATGCGCTCGGAGTAGAGCTTGATGAGATCGGTCTCGCTCATGTCGTTTCCTTCCCGGTCCTTTTGTCCTAGATAAACCCGGCGGTCGCGGATGCAAAGGGGGCAGGCATGGGCTTTGAGGCGGAAACACTGAAATATGATGACCGGGGATTGATCCCGGCGATTGCCCAGGACGCCGCCACTGGCGAGATCCTGATGATGGCGTGGATGAACGCGGATGCGGTGCGCCGGACGCTGGAAAGTGGCAAGGTGACCTATTGGAGCCGGTCGCGGCAGAGCTTCTGGGTCAAGGGAGAAACCAGCGGGCATGTGCAGGAACTGGTCGAAATGCGGATTGATTGCGACCGCGACTGCCTGTTGGTCCTGATCGAGCAGACCGGCCCGGCCTGTCACACCAACCGGCGGAGTTGTTTCTACACCGCGGTCAGGGATGGTCGGGAAGTCGAGATCATGACACCGATGGAGGGTTAAAGCCCGACCATGCGGCGGATGTCTTGCGGGGAGCGCCCCTCGGCACGGTAGGTTGCAATGGCGCGGGCGTCGTCGCGTTTGGCAAGGCGTTTGCCGGTCTCGTCGCGGATCAGGCGGTGGTGATGGTAGACCGGCGTGGGCAGTTGCAGGAGCCGTTGCTGGACAACATGGATCGCGGTCGCGGTGAAAAGGTCGTGGCCACGCACGACATGGGTGATGCCCTGAGCCGCGTCGTCGAGCACGACCGACAGGTGATAGGAGCCGGCCATGCCGCGTCGACCCAGCACCACGTCGCCGACATGCGTCAGCAGCCAGTCGGACGGAACGGCGATGACGCCGGTTTGCCCGTCGGGGCCCGTGCCTTCCTCATGGAAGGCAAGCGGCGGGCGCATCGGCTGGGCGGCGACCAGCGCCGTGGCGCGGGCCATGTCGAGACGCAGGGCGGCGTCAGGCATCGGGCCGGAGGGCGGATGCGCGGGACGGCAGGTGCCGGGGTAAACGATCCCGTCCGGGCCGATCGGGGGGGGCGCGCCTTCCTGCGGGGCGCTGGCGGCGGCGGCGATGTCGCGCCGGTTGCAGCTGCAGGGATAAAGCAGCCCGCGCGCCCAGAGATGGACCAGCGCGGCGCGATAACTGGCCAGCCGATCGGATTGGCGCAGGACGGGGTGCGGCCATGTCAGGCCAAGCCAGGCGAGATCGTCATAGATCTGGGCCTCCCATTCGGGACGTGCGCGGCTTTGGTCGATATCCTCGATCCTGAGCAGGCATTCGCCCCCGGCGCGCTGTGCCAGATCATGGGCGATCAAGGCCGAACAGGCGTGGCCCAGATGCAGCGGACCGGTCGGAGACGGGGCAAAGCGGGTTCTGAAAGTCACGCTTTTTCAAGCACGTAGATCATGGACTTGATGTTCTTTCCGGGGAGATGGTCGCCCCGTTCCCGGCAGAGCAGCCGGGACGCGCCGCAATCGGTCCATTCCATGAGCTTAGCCTCGTATTCCGGGTGTTCCAGTGTGTGATCGTTGTAGGAGAAGGCGAAAAGCCCGTTTTTCGGCAAGGCCTTCATCAATTCGTCGAACAGCGAGAGCGGCGCGGCGCCGATGCCGATGACCCCGATGGCCGTGATCATCGGATAGGCGCCGGGCGTGATCGGGGCGGGTTCTGCCGGGTCGGCCAGATCGAGCTTGCGATAGACCGCTTTGGCGCGCGCGATCTCGAGCATTTCCGGGGTAATGTCGATGCCGTCGATCGAGGTGAACCCGGCCTCTTGCAGGGCCAAGCCGGAAAGTCCGGTGCCGCAGCCGTAATCGAGCAGGGGCGCCGACTCGTCGCGGGCAAACCGGGACAGGGCGACGGCGACGCGGGTCGGTGTGGCGTATCCGTTGGCGGCCAGTTCGGCCTCGTAGGTTTCGGCCCATTCGGCATAAAGCGCCCGGCTGTCGCCACCTTCGGGCAGGTCATAGACCCTGTCGAGGAATTCCTTGGACATGTCGCGAGTATAATGCGCGCGATCAGGCCGCGTCCAGTGCGTATTGAGCGAGCCAGTCGTGCCAGTCGGATTTGGCCCGGTCGGTATAGGCCTTGTAGCGGTCCTTGCGCCCGCGCCGCCCGCCCTTGAGACCGTCGACCGGGGGGAAGAGGCCGAAATTGACGTTCATCGGTTGAAAGGTCTTCGCCTCGGCGCCGCCGGTGATGTGGGTGATCAGCGCGCCCATGGCCGTCGTGGGAGGTGGCGGGGGCAGGTCACGGCCCAGGATCGCGCTGGCCGCCATGCGTCCGGCCAACAAGCCCATGGCCGAGGATTCGACATAGCCCTCGACGCCCGTGACCTGACCGGCGAAGCGGATATGCGGTTTCGAGCGCAAGCGCATCCGATCGTCGAGAAGCGTGGGCGAATTGATGAAGGTGTTGCGGTGAATCCCGCCAAGGCGCGCGAAGCTGGCGTTCTCAAGTCCGGGAATCATCCGGAAAACAGTCGTTTGCGCGCCATACTTCATCTTGGTCTGAAAGCCGACGATATTATAGAGGGTGCCCAGTGCGTTGTCGCGGCGCAGCTGCACGACGGCGTGGGGCTTCTCATCGGGCTTGTGGGCATTGGTGAGGCCGACCGGCTTCATCGGGCCATGGCGGAGGGTTTCGCGACCGCGTTCGGCCATGACCTCGATCGGCAGGCAGCCGTCGAAATAGCCTGCGGTCTCGCCTTCGTGAAACTCGGTCTTGTCGGCGGCCAGAAGCGCGTCGATGAAGGCCTCGTACTGGTCGCGGGTCATCGGACAGTTGAGATAGGCCTTTTGTTCGGCCTCGGTCTCGCCCTTGTCATAGCGCGACTGCCTCCATGCGACGGACATGTCGATGCTGTCGGCATGGACGATCGGCGCGATGGCGTCGAAAAAGGCGAGCCGTTCGGCCCCGGTTTCGTCCTGGATCGCGGCGCCGAGCGCGGAGGAGGTGAGCGGGCCGGTGGCGATGATCCAGTGGCCATCATCGGGCAGGGCGGTGATTTCGCGCGTGTCGAGCTTGATCAGCGGATGATCGAGCAACGTGCGGGTGACGGATTGGGCAAAGGGATCGCGATCCACCGCCAGCGCGCCGCCGGCCGGCAGCCGGTGACGGTCGGCCATGGACATGATGAGCCCGTCGGCCGCGCGCATCTCCCAATGCAGCAGGCCGACGGCGTTCTGTTCGCTGTCATCCGAACGGAACGAGTTGGAGCAGACCATTTCCGCCAGATCGCCGGTCTTGTGGGCGAACGTGCCGGTCTGGGGGCGCATTTCGTGGATGATGACGGGCACACCCATGCGGGCCGCCTGCCATGCGGCCTCGGACCCGGCGAGCCCGCCGCCGATGATGTGAAGCGTTTCTGTCATGGCCCGGGATGTAGGGGATCGCGCGGGCTTTGGAAAGGGTCAGTTGAGGGTCAGCAGGTCGAGCGGCAGGCCCGAGGGCACCCGCGCCGGGGCCCCGAGCCGGCCGATCACCGCGCCGGGGTCGCTCAGGGCGTCGAGAAAGGCAATGAGGTCGGCGATCTCGGCATCGGTGAGCGGCGGAAGATCGATCTGGATCGCGGATGCGATGCGCGCGATTTCGGCCGCATCGGGGCCGGTGGCAGGTAGGGTGCCGGGGCCGTCGAGCGCGGGCAGGCGCACCGTTTCAGGGTCGAACCGCGCGAGCGAAACGGCGGGGTCGAGATGGTGGCGGATCACCGCGTCGAGCGTGGCGTAGGCCCCGGCATGGCCATAGGGAGCGGTCAACGCCACGTTGCGCAGCGAGGGAGTGCGGAAGCGGTAGAGGTCGCCCGGGTTGCCGGTGACAGCGGCGCGGCCATGATCGGCGCCCGGCGCTCCATGGCCCTTGCCGGGGCCGATCTGGGGCATGGCGATGGCGTGAAATCCGTGATCGGTCTGGAACGGGCCGGAATGGCATGTGCTGCATTGCGCCTTGCCATAAAACAGCGTCACGCCGCGTTTCTGTGGCGGGGTGAGGGCGTGTTGGCGCCCGGAGAGCCACGCGTCGAACGGGCTGTCGATCGAGCGGAACTCGTAGGAAATGAACGCCGCGAGGGCGGTGGAGATATCGGTGACGTGAATCGGTTCATGCGGGCCGATGATCGCGTCGAAGCGCCGGCGATACTCTGGGATGGCCTCGATCCGTGCTGCCAGCATCTGCCATGCGCCCGCAAGGCCCCGGATCGCACCGCGCGCGACCGCGTCGGCAATCTCGTTCTCGCCGGGGTCGCCGGCCATTTCCCCGGGCGCGACCATGGGCAAGAGCGCCTGCGCGGCCAGTGTCATCGGCACCGGGCGTTCAAGCGCGTGGCCCTCGGGCATGGCATGACCCATGCGTTCGGTGGCGTCGCGGGCGACGCGACCGTCGTGGAACAAGGTGTCAAACTCCGGCGCCCCCTGGTTGAACAGGGTGGGCGCGTGGCGTGGGACATGGGCGCGCGCCGGGGCCGTTGCGCGCCCGGAGCGGACCCGCCCGAGCCCGATACCGCCTTCGCCCAGTCCGAGAGCCACCCGATCGCCCGAACCCATCACGGCATGGTGGCAGGTGGCGCAGGCGATGTTGCGATTGCCCGAAAGGATTGGGTCGTAAAACAGATCTCGACCCAGAAGAACGGTGGAAAACGGGAATTCGGGAAACGCCGAGTGGGTCACCGGTTCTGGTAATTCGGCGGCCTGAGAGAGAGAGGCCTGGAGAGACAGGATGCCGACGGTGACCCACTTGTGCATGACGGCGATCATTTCGTTCATGCCTTCGGTTAACAACTGGCTACCATCTTGATTTGGGGCGAAACAATGGCATTTATGGAAAATATCCGGCACATATATGGAAACAATGCAGCGGGGCGCGTCCGTGGCCCGATCACGCTAGGTCTGCCAGTCCGGCGGGCGTTTTTCGATGAATGCGGTGATGCCTTCGTCGGTGTCGCGCAGGAGCATGTTTTCGACCATCGCCGCGCCGGTATGGGCATAGGCCTCTTCCAGGGTCATCTCGATCTGGTCGTAAAAAGCGCGCTTGCCGATGGTGACGGCGGCCGAAAGCTTGGTGGCGACGGTTTCGGCCAGCGCGAGGGTTTCGGAGTCCAGGGTTTCGGGCGCAGCGACGCGGTTGATCAGGCCGATGGCGAGGGCGCGGTCGGTGTCGATGAACTCGCCCGTGGTGAGCATTTCGAACGCCTGCTTGCGCGCCACGTTGCGCGAGAGCGCCACCATCGGGGTCGAGCAGAACAGCCCGATATTCACGCCATTGACGCCAAAGCGCGTGCCCTCGGCCGCGACGGCCATGTCGCAGGAGGCGACCAGCTGGCAACCTGCGGCGGTAGCGATGCCGTGGGGCATGGCAATGACCGGTTGCGGCATTTCCCGAATGCTCAGCATCACGCGGGTGCAGCGGTCGAAGAGATCCTTGAAATAGGCGCGCCCTCCATCCTCGGCCTGACGGCCCTGTTGCATCTGCTTGAGGTCATGCCCCGCGCAGAACGCCTTGCCCTCGCCCGAGATCACCACGGCGCGAATCGTCGTGTCACTCTTGAGCGCGTCGAATTGCGATTGCAGCGCGGCCAGCATCTCGTCGGACAGGGCGTTGAGGCGGGTGGGGTCGTTGAGGTGCAGGCGTGCGATCTTGCCGGTGTCGTTACGTTCAAGCAGAGCCATCTTGTTCTCCCTTCGCTTTGACGGCAATCCTAAGGGGGAACGGGCGAGGAGGGAAGAGATGCCGCTGCAGATGAACGCCGAAGAGTTGATGGCCTATCTCGAGGAGGTCTTTCCGCAGGTTCACAGCGATTTCGCGGTGGACCGGCTGGCCGAGATGGAGGTCGATCTGCGGCTCAAGGTGGCGGATCGGCACTTGCGGCCGGGCGGCACGGTGTCGGGGCCGAGCATGTTTTCTCTAGCAGATTGCGCGGTTTACGCGATCACGCTGGCCATGGTGGGGCGCAAGGCGCTGGCGGTGACGACCAATGCCACGATCGACTTCATGCGCAAGCCGGCGGCGGGTGCGGACCTTGTTGCGCAGTGCCGTCTGCTCAAGCTCGGGCGGGTGCTGGCGGTGGGGGACGTGCTGATTTTCTCGGAAGGCATGACGGCCCCGGTGGCACGCGCGTCGCTGACCTATTCGCTGCCGCCGGGGGGCGATTAACACTCGAATCACGGCCCGGAAAACGGGGGGTGATATGCGTATGACATCCGGCTGTTGCCCGGCTGCCGCTTGAATCAACCATTTGTTAACCGCGCAAAGGTTAACGTGGCGCCCGGAGAGAGCGTTTCAGGCACCAACGGAATCGAGGCGCGCATGTCGGTCCGGTTGTCTTCATGCAGAAGGGCAATGCGCCGGTGTTGGTCGCCGTGGCGAGTTGGTTGAGGTTCTGCGACAGGCGAGATTGCCCGAGCGAGCCAGGGAGACGGCCCAGGGCTTCATGATCTTTGACCGGGTTGGTATTGCGGCGGCGGACCTTCCCCTGCGGCTGATCGAAGAGCCTCGCCTTGATGTAAGCGCCGAGCGGCACGCCGTTTGCTGCGGCGCGCAACAAGTCCTTCTCTTTGAAAGACAGGCGCAGCGAGATCGGAGCCACGCGTTTCTGTTTCGGACTGGCGGCTGCTGCCGTGTTGAATTCACCTTCCGAAATGCTCATCACCGCACCCCGGACCGTTGTCCCGGGTTACGGTGTTAGAGGCTGTTGCGTCGAATGGGACTCGGCCGATGCCCAACCAAAGGGACAACGGGGCGGGCGGGGTGAATTCGATCGAGTGTAACACACCCTGAGGGTCGCCCATCACATCAAATCCCTGCTGGAATTCCGCCGCGAAGTGCCGCGCCTTGCCGATCGGATGCTCAGGCCCTGAGCGCCTGCATTGCTGCCATCGCACCCGAACCCATCGCGCCCGTGAACCCGCCGAAACCGGCCCAGGCCGAGGCAAGCCACAGCCCCTCGACCGGGGTTCTGGCCCCGGTGCGGTGGCGTGGGCCGGGCAGAGGCAGCGCCGGCACCTCGGGCGCGAAGCCATAGACCGCGCCGCCGGGTGTGCCGAGATAGTCGGCCATGGTCCGCGCCGTCGCCATGTCGCGCACCCGAACCGCGGCGGCAAGTCCGGGCCATTCAGCGTCCAGTCGTGCGATGATCGCGTCCATCCACGCCGCCTTGCGCATGGCATAGGCGGCGGCGTCCAGGCCAGCCCAGTTGTCCAGCCGGTCCACCCCGGTCACGCTGATGGGGGCGGGGTCGGTCCCGTCGCCGCCCAGCCCGCTGTCGATCTGCCCGTAATCCACCACGATCAGCGGCGGCATCCGCTCGCCCGGTGCCGCGCCCAGCAGCGCCGCCGCGCCTTGGAAATCCGCAAGCGTGTCCATCCAGGCGGGGAACAGGGTGGTGGAATAGGCCTGAACGCCCAGATCGGCGGCCGGGCGGTCCAGCCCCAGCGACAGTTCGAACAGCGAGATCGAAAGCGGCCGCCCCTCGTATGGGGCGGCAAAGGCGGCGCGCTGCGGCTCGGGCAGCATGGCCGCAACTGCCTGCGGCGCGGCATTGGCAAAGACCAGCGGCACCGACAGTTCGCCGGGAACACCCGCGGCATCGCGATAGGCAAGGCCCCGCACCGTGCCCGCGGCGTCGGTCAGGATGGCGTGCACCCGGTGACCTGTCGCGACAGTGCCGCCGTTTTCCTCGATCACCGCGACCAGCGCCTGCACCAGCGCGCGGGACCCGCCCTTGATGTAATAGCCGCCCTGCGACAGGAACCCGCCCTGCGCGATCGCATAGGCCAGCCACCAGAAACGGTCCGGATCATCGGTGTAATAGGGCAGGTTCGGCGCCAGCGCGAGTTTCAGCGCCTCGTTGGTGCCGAAATATCGCTCCAGCACCGTGCTCAGCGTCGATCCCATGTCGCGTGTCAGCGCCCAGAGGTCGAGTGGCAGATCGGCGATATGCGCCCGCCACCATGCCCCGTCATGCGATGTCAGAAACAGGCTTATCGCCTCCTGGCTGCGCGCGATCTGGCGCAGGAAACGCGCGATGGCCTGTGCATCGGCGGGGAACCGGGCGCTCAGCGCCTCTTGCAGCGGTGCGAGCCCGTGGGGCAGACGCAGGGGCGTGCCCAGAAGGGGCGAGCGGATCTCGCAGAACTCGGGCACCGGCACCAGATCGATCCGGCTGGCGAGGTCCAGCGCGTCAAAGATCCGCGCCTTGGGGTCGGCGCCGCGAAACGGGTCCGTGGTTTCGTGCAGCGAGATCTCGAACCGCCGCCCGTCGCGGTCGAAGGTGCCCGCCGCACCGCCGGGATGGGCGTTCTTTTCCAGCACGAGAACCCGCCGCCCTGCGGTGGCCGCCATCGCCGCGGCGGTCAGCCCGCCGAGGCCGCTGCCGATCACCGCCAGGTCAAAAGAGCTATCGATGACCGAACTCATTGTTCTTCGCCATACCCGGGTTCTGTTCAACGCCACGATGCGCCGCAATTGTAACAGGAGCATGGATCAAGTCGTTCAAGGCGCCCCTTGCCTGCAACGCTGATCGTGGCGCGGTGACCCCGCGGCGCACCGGGCGTCGCGGTTCGAGACGCCGGGGCGGGCCGAGCGAATCCGCCCGCCTTGGCCGCATGGTGGGTCGTGTGCGTGTCGTCGGGATGAAACGATTCGGTATCACCGGCAGGCGCGACGACTGCCTGAGGGGTTGGAGAGATGAATACCCGACCTTGGAATCGGGAGAAGAAAGCGAGTACGCTGGCAGACCGGCTTGTTATATAAAGTCGCCCGCGCGCGTAATAGAAAACTTGAATAAACACAAATAGAAATTTCAGGACTTCGCAGGAAAATTTTAGGCCCACGGCTCGAAAATCTCAAATTTATCGTTGCCTTTCCATGGTCTGTAATTAATTTGACTTTCAAAATTTTCAGGAGGTGAGCGCAATGGTCGCAGTTTTGAATTATTTTGGCCCCGATGGAGATTTCGTCGATACGGCTTTCTTTGGTCCTGGCACGGACCTTCCGCTGAACCCGACGACGACGAGTTCCACGCTGTTCGTCTTGGAGAACACCGAGACCGGTGCGGTGACGCGCATCACGGGCACGGGGCTCGCATATGACTTTGCGACCGATGTCGCCTCGGGGACCGTGACCGGTCTGGAATTTCAGCAAGGCGGCGCGACCGTTGCGACGCTGGCGGATGTGTCCTGGAGCTTTCAGGCGCTGTTCGATGCGCTGGACGCCATTCAGCAAACCGATGACAGATCGCTGCTGGATGCTCTGCTGTCGCAGGACGACGTGACCGTCAATGGTGCCACGGCCAGCGCGGGTTTCGATTTCTCTGCCGGAGGGGCGACATCGGATTTCTCGATCACCGGCACGCCCTTCATGGACTCGATCCAGGGCGGGGCTGGCGATGATTTGATCGACCCGCTTGGGGCCGGGGGGGCCGGTCATTGGGATCAGATCATCGGGTCGCTGGGCGATGACACGATCACCTTGGCCAATATGGACAGTCAGTTCATGATCTTCGATTACTCCCGCATGGACGATGCGGTGACGGTCGATATCGACGGGCCGGCCGACACCGGGACGGTGACGGGGGCCGGGTTCACCGATACGCTGGTCGATATCGCGCGCGCCATGAACTGGAATTTCAACGATGGCATTGGCTTCGAAGGGACCGGCCACGACGATGTCTTCAACCTCACCGGCGGTGCACAGACGTGGATGGATGCCGAAGGCAGGGCCGGCGACGACACGATCAATATCGACACGGCGGGCACCGTCCGGATCGACTATCGCTCCTCCCCGTCCGGGGTGTCGGTGGATCTTCCGAACGGGACCGCGGATGACGGCATCGGCGGTACGGATACGATCAATATTGCCCCGGGCATGACAGGGCGCGTGGAGATTCGTGGCACGGATCAGGACGATCTCCTGGTCGGCCATGATGGTGACAACAGTTTCATCGGCCGGCTTGGCGACGACACGCTGGATGGCGGAGGCGGGTACGATAGGGTGCGCTATGACCGCGGCGGCGTCGGTGCCGTCGAGGTCGATCTTGCCGACGGGGTGGCCACCGGCAGCTGGGACGGGCAGGCTTTCACCGACAGTTTGATCTCGATCGAAGATGCGCGCGGTTCGCGCGCGGGCAATGACGTCATCAACGGTTCCTCGGATGACAACGGGCTGTTCGGGAACGGCGGCGACGACACGCTGAGTGGCGGTGGCGGACAGGATTATGTCGACGGCGGGCCCGGGTCGGACACGCTGGTGCTGCCAACGGCCAGCACCAATGTCTACTTGGATGCGAATTCGGGCGGGATCGATCTGGCTCATGGGTCGCAACACCTTCGGGCCGTGAATGTCGAGATGTTCGAATTCCTCGATGGCACGCTGACGCTTTCACAGGTTCAGGCGCTCGATGGCCAGTTCGAGACGACCGGATCGGTGGATTATTTCGGCCCGGATGCCGATTTCTTCGACCGGGCCTTCTTTGACGATACCAACGCGGTAAGCCTTAACGTGGTGTCGAGTTCCGCGACCGAGATCGTTCTGGAAAACACCTTTAACGGCGCGCTCACCACGCTGAGCGGGTCGGGATTCAACCTTGCACCGGATGACACGCCCCTGGGGGGGATCATAAACGGCGTGACCTTCGAGCAGGGCGGTACAACCGTCGCCGCCATCTCGGATCTGGCGTGGTCGCTGACCGCCTTCAACAATGCACTGGCGGATATCGGGACAAGCGGCGAAGAGTCGGCGTTGGATGCTCTGCTGAGCCAGCAGCGTCTCACGGTCCGGGGTGACACGGCCAGCGCGGGCGCGGATTTCGAGTTCGGCGGGGTCCGGGCGGACCTGTCGATCACCGGCACACCGTTCATGGACACGATCCAGGGCGGGTCGGGCGATGACTTCATCGACCCCCTGGGAGCCGGGGGTGTCGGGTTCTGGGATGTGATCATCGGCTCGCCTGGCGATGACACGCTCACCTTCGCCAATATGGACAGCCAGTTCATGATCGTCGATTACTTCGACATGCAAGACGGGGTGACGGTCGACATAGACGGGCCGGCCGATACCGGGACGGTGTCGGGGGTCGGGTTC
>JAABTV010000043.1 GCA_011389685.1 Paracoccaceae bacterium | reverse complement strand
CGGACGCGGGCCATCGGACGGACCAAAGGCGGGCTGAACTCGAAGTTGCACATGGTCTGCGACGCGCTGGGGCGGCCACTGACCTTCTTCCTGTCGCCCGGCCAGATGAGTGATGCGAAGGGTGCGCTGGCGCTTCTGGATGCATTGCCGCCCGCCAAGATGCTGCTGGGCGATAAGGGCTACGACGCCGACTGGTTCCGTGAGGCCCTTGAGGACAAGGGGATTGCGGCCTGCATCCCGGCCCGACGTGGGCGCAAGAACCCTGCGAGCCATGACCGAAAACTCTACAAGCAGCGCCATCGGATTGAGAACCTGTTCGCTCGCCTCAAGGACTGGCGCCGGATTGCTACCCGCTACGACAGATGTGGCGAGCTGTTCCTCTCCGCCATCTGCATCGCCGCTACCGTCATGTTCTGGTTGTGAGTCCTGACCCTAACATGTGTGAAGTTGGGAGCTTATCTCGGGGCGGTCCAAAAACCGGAAACCGTTGGTCCACTCATTCCCACTCGATCGTGCCGGGGGGTTTCGAGGTGATGTCATAGGTCACGCGGTTGATGCCTTGCACCTCGTTGATGATGCGGGTCGCGGTTTCGCCGAGGAACGCGTGGCTGAACGGGTAGTAATCGGCGGTCATGCCGTCGACGCTCGTCACCGCGCGCAGGGCGCAGGCGAAATCATAGGTCCGTCCGTCGCCCATCACGCCCACGGTGCGCACCGGCAGGATGGCGACGAAGGCCTGCCAGATCTCGTCATAGAGCCCGTGGCGGCGGATCTGGTCGATGAAGACCGCATCGGCCTTGCGCAGGATGTCGAGCTTCTCGCGGGTGATCTCGCCGGGGCAGCGGATGGCGAGGCCCGGGCCGGGAAAGGGGTGACGGCCGATGAAGGATGCGGGCAGGCCCAGCTCGTGACCGAGTGCGCGCACCTCGTCCTTGAAAAGCTCGCGCAGCGGTTCGACAAGCTTCAGCCCCATCTTCTCGGGCAACCCGCCGACATTGTGATGCGACTTGATCGTGACCGACGGGCCGCCCGCGAAGGACACGCTTTCGATCACGTCCGGGTAAAGCGTGCCCTGGGCCAGAAATTCGGCGCGCTCGATCCCGCCCGCATAGCGCTGGAACACGTCGATGAACAGCCGCCCGATGATTTTTCTCTTTTGTTCCGGGTCGCTTACGCCCTCAAGCTCACCCAGGAACAACTCGGCTTCATCGGCATGGATCAGCTTGATATTGTAGTGATCGCGAAACATCGCCACGACCTCGTCGGCCTCGTTGTGGCGCAACAGCCCGTGATCGACGAAGACGCAAGTAAGCTGATCGCCGATCGCCTCGTGCAAAAGCACCGCCGTGACCGAGGAATCGACCCCGCCCGAGAGGCCGCAAATGACATGGGCATCGCCCACCTGCGCGCGGATCCTGGCGATCGCCTCTTCGCGATAGGCGCCCATGGTCCAGTCGCCGGTAAAGCCCGCGATGCGCAGGAAATTCTCGTAAAACGTGCGCCCGTTGGGGGTGTGATGCACCTCGGGATGGAACTGCACCGCATAGAAATGGCGCGTCGGATCGCCGGTGATGGCAAAGGGCGCATGGGGCGAGGTGCCATAGACCTCGAAGCCGGGCGCGATGGCGCTCACGTGGTCGCCATGGCTCATCCAGACCTGCTCGCGCCCGTCGAGGAACCAGCCCAGCAGCAACTCTTCATGGCGGGTCTCGGGGGTGACATAGGCGCGCCCGAACTCGGCGGTGCCGTGGCCGCGCTCGACCTTGCCGCCCAGCATCTGCATCATCACCTGCTGACCGTAGCAGATGCCCAACACCGGCACGCCGAGCGAAAAGACGCTTTCCGGCGGGCGCGGCGATGCTTCGTCGATGACGCTGGCCGGCCCGCCCGACAGGATCACCGCGCGCGGCGCGAACTCGCGCAGGAAGGCATCGGTGACCTTCTGATAGGGGTGGATTTCGCAATAGGTGTTCAACTCGCGCAGGCGGCGCGCAATCAGTTGCGTCACCTGCGAGCCGAAGTCGATGATCAGAAGGCGGTCATGTGTGCTCATGGCCCGGGATTAGGCCAAGGTCGCGAATGGCGCAAGCGCCCTTCATTCATCTTGCCCCAAATACTCCCGCCGGAGGCGCCCGAGGCCGCAGGCCGAGATGAAAAAGCCCGCGGGCCGCGAGGCCCGCGCACAATGAGGTCAAACCTGCTTTGGTGGGCTCACCATTTCCAGGTCATGCCAAAGGCAAGTTCATGCTGGCTCATCTGCGACGAGATCGGCGCGGCGCCGGGGAAGGGCGGGCTCGGCAGGGTGCCCGAGATCGCTTTGTCGAAGGCATGGGTATAGGCCACGTGCAACGCGCGCCGCTTGTTGATGTGCCAGGTCGCGCCCAGCGAGGCATGAAGTTGTGGCGTGGCGGGGGCGAGGGCGTTGAGCGTGGCCTGCGAGGGGTCGGTGAACTCGGTGTTGTAGGACAGGCCGCCGCGGAAGGTCCATTTGTCATTGGCGCGGAACTCTGCGCCGATGCGCAGCACGTCCATGTCCTTCCAGCCAAAGCCCGGCCCGCCGGCTGCGCCCAGCGGGGCGGCGGTGGGGAAGGGGTTGGCCACGGCGGGCACCTCGGAATAGAAGATCCGCTGCCATTCGGCAGTCAGGGTCAGGGCGGAATTGGACGGCGGCGTGAAGGCCAGGCCCACGGAGGCCGTGGGCGGGATGTCGAAATCGCCGCCATTGGCGAAGAGGCCGGAATACTTGTTGAACGGGTCCATGCGGATCTTCGAGCGATAGCTGGCGCCCAGGCTGAGGTTGGGGCTGGCCTCGAACATGGCGCCGAGTTGAAACCCGAAGCCGGTGGACCAGTCATCGCCATTGTCCGAAAGCGCGGCCGGGTTGGACGAGAACGGCGCGAACCCGGCCAGGCCGGTGGCCGAAAACCGTTGCGCGGCAAAGATCGGGGCAAAGCCCAGCGATACCCGGTCGCTGACCTCATAGGCCAGCGGCACGGCGATGAAGAGCTGTTCGAGATTGACGCCCAGCGGTCCCGGCACGACACCGCCGCCAAAGAAGTTGGTGCCGTATTCGGTGTTCATGCCACCATTGCCATACATCAGCACGCCCAGCGTGGCGCGATTGCCGAGCCGGAAATTGGCGCCGCCGCAGGGCACGAGGAACAGCTCGTTGCGGCTTTGGAAATTGCCCATCCCGGTGATCGTGGTCGAGCGCGACGGCGAAAAGAAGCTGAGGCACGCCTCGGCCTGATCGGGATAGCGCGTGCCCAGCGCCGGGTTCTGAGCAAGCCCCATCACCCCGGTGCCGATTGCGGTGCCGGCCCCGGCCATGCCCTTGGATTGCACGCTGGTGCCGTTGGTGAAATAGCCGGTGGTGGCCATGGCGGGCGCGGCCAGAACCGCAAACGCGGTCGCGGCCAGCGCCCGGGCGCGGAGACTCCGCGCCGGGGTGTTGCATGTCGTGGTCATTTTTTCCTCTCCCTATCGGGGTCCTCCACCCCGTGCCGGCCCGCTCTTGATTGTCGTTTCAATGGGCCATAGGGAAATCTTTAGATGCAAATAAGCAAATGTAAACCTTGGCGTGATGCCGGTTCGTTTCGCTCGCCTTCGCCCTTATGGCCCGTTCCGGTCCGATCCCGCCGCCGCGCGCAATGTCGCATTTACCTGCCAAAGGCCGCATATGCGCCGCAGACCCGGGCCGAGCTGCGTTAAACCCGGATGAAACAGGAGCGGCACAAAGGTCAGGACGCATCGCCATGACAGACACCACCACGCGCAGACGCGCCCGCTCGGGCGGCGGGGCGGCCCGGCGGGCCGAACGCAGCGCGGTTTCCTTCGAGACCGCCCGTTTCATCACCCGCAAAATCCCCGATTACGAGGTCCTTGGCGACGAGGCGCTCGACATCATCGAGGCCAATGCCGAGACCGTCCTCGAAGAGGTCGGCGTCAATTTCGTCAACAATCCCGGTGCGCTGCAACGCTGGCGCGATGCGGGGGCGGATGTGAGGGGCGAGCGGGTGCATATCCCGCGGGGACTGGCGCGCAAGCTCTGTGCAACAGCGCCGTCGCAATTCACCCAACATGCCCGCAATTCCGAACGCAATGTCGAGATCGGCGGGCGCAACCTCGTTCTGGCGCCGATCTATGGCCCGCCCTTCGTGCGCGACATGGCCGGCGGGCGGCGCTATGCGACGATGGCGGATTTCGAGAAATTCGTGAAACTGGGCTACATGTCGAAATGGCTGCACCATTCCGGCGGCACCGTTTGCGAGCCCACCGACATCGCGGTGAACAAGCGTCACCTCGACATGCTGCGCGCCCATATGACGCTTTCGGACAAGCCGTTCATGGGCTCGGTGACGGAACCGTCGCGGGCGCGCGACAGTGTCGAGATGTGCGAGATCCTGTTCGGCAAGGAGTTCGTGGCGCAGAATGCGGTGATGACCTCGCTCATCAACATCAACTCGCCGCTGACCTTCGACGACGTGATGATGGGCGCGCTCGAAGTCTATGCCGAGGCCGGGCAGGCCTGCATCATCTCGCCCTTCATCGTCGGCGGGGCGATGGCGCCGGTGTCGATCGCCGGCACGCTGACGCAGGTTCTGGCCGAAGTGATGGCCGGCGTGGCCTATAGCCAGCTGGTCCGCCCCGGCGCCCCGGTGATCTTTGGCGCCTTCGTCGCGTCGATCGACATGAATTCCGGGGCGCCGACCTTCGGCACGCCCGAGGCCAGCCACATCACCTATGGCGCCGGGCAACTGGCGCGGCGCCTAGGGCTGCCGTTCCGCTCGGCCGGGTCGTTCTGCGGGTCGAAACTGCCGGACGCGCAGGCCGCCTATGAAACCGCCAACAGCCTCAACATGGGTCTGTTCTCCGGCGTCAACTTCATGCTGCATGCCTGTGGATGGCTCGAAGGCGGGCTGGTCGCGAGTTTCGAGAAATTCGTGATGGATGCCGATCAGCTCGGCACCCTGCATCAGCTGGCGCGCGGGATCGACATGAGCGAGGACGCGCAGGCGATGGATGCGATCCGCGAGGTCGGCCCCGGCGGACATTACCTTGGCTGTGCCCACACCCAGGCCAATTTCAAGAGCGCGTTCTGGAAAACCGACCTGCTCGATTACAAGCCGTTCGAGACCTGGGAGGATGAAGGCGGGCGCGACACCCAGGCGCTGGCGGCGGCGCGGGTCGAGAAACTCATGGCCACCTATCAGGCGCCCGAACTCGATCCGGCGATCGCCGAGGCGCTGGATGCCTATGTCGACCGGAAGAAAACGGCCGAGCCGGACGCGTTCATGTGATCCGGCGGGCCCTCTGCGGCCCGCCATTTCCGTTGACCTGACCCCGGGCGATCATTCCGCCGGGGTCAGCGCGGCCACGGCAACCGGCGCGGGTGCTTGCGCATCCGGCGCAGCGGGCGGGTGGCAATGGCGGGCCATGCGCGCCTCGGCCAGCATCGCGATCAGCACATCGACGTGACGCACGATGGAATATCCCGCATAACCCGAAACGCGTTGATCGTTGAGGTCGGATTCGATCTCGATCAGGCGGCGCAGGGCGGCGTCGGTCCGGGGCGGTTCGCCCGGGCCCAGCAGGCGGCGCAGATGCGGGGCGCGGCAATACTCCGCGGCCCCCGCCCGCGCGGCCTGGATCAGAAGCCGGGGACGTTTGAGGCGGTCGATCACGCAAAGCAGGTTGGTCATGGCGGTCCTCATTTGTGGATGAACCCATAAGCCATTGCACAACCCAAAGAGGTGTTGCGTGCCGCCATGACCCGGCGCGCGGCGGATTTCAGTATTGTTTATCATTCAGCAACAATTCTGGTTCAGGGCGGTTTTGTTAACCAAACCGTAATAAATACAGCCCTAGGTTGTGGATAACCCTGTGGATAAGTCACGACGTCAGAAAACCGGGGATGAAGGAAGGCAGATGATTGGACACGCGAATGCGCAAGGTCGGGGCGGCATGCCCGGTTGGGTGCCCGAAGCGGCGCGTCACTACATCGTTCACACCGAATGCGGCATGTCGATCCGGGCGATCGCCCGGTCGGTGGCCCGGCATCCTTCGACCGTCCTGCGTCAGGTCCGCCGCTGGGAAAGCCTGCGTGACGATCCGTTGATCGACGAGGCGCTGAACCGTCTGGGCCGGGCTGTTCTTCGCAATCCGCCACGCCCGAAATTCAAGGAGCCAAATGACATGACCCTGCAAGACAGGCCGATCGCGGCCATCCCGGATGACGAAACCTTCGAGGTCGAGGCCCGGCGCGTGTTGCGTCGCCTGTGCGAACCGGGCGCCGTTCTGGCGGTGGCGTCGGAAATGGACAAGGCCGTGGTGGTGCGCGACATGGCTGGCGGCGGGACCACCCGCACCGCCGTGGTGGAGCGCGCGGTGGCGCAGGCCCTGGCGGTCAAGGACTGGATCGCCTGTATCGAGCCGGGCCGGGTCGCGCGCTATCGCATCACGCCGGCCGGGCGCGCGGCGCTTGGCCGGATGCTGGCAGCCCAGGAAAACGCGGCCCAGGGCGCGGCGCAGGGCTTTGCCGAGGCACAGAGCGGTTTCGACGGGCCCGGCATGGCGCCGGGGGCCGCGGACGCCGCCCGCGGCAAACCACGCTTCGCCCCGGGGGATTCGCCGATGGCGGCGCTGGCGCGGCGGCGCGACCGCGACGGGGTGGCGTTCCTCGGTGCGGATCTGGTGGCGGCGGGCGAGCGGCTGCGCGAGGATTTCGAACTGGCGCAGATGGGGCCGCGAGTCACCGCGAACTGGGAGCATGTGCTGAGCGGGGCGATCGACGGCGGTCGGGGCGGGGCCGGGGCCGATGCGATGGGCGGGTCCGCGGCGGCGCGCGCCCGGGTCGAGGCGGCGCTGCGCGACCTGGGGCCGGGGCTGGGCGATGTGGCGCTGCGTTGCTGCTGCCATCTCGAAGGGTTGGAGCAGGCCGAACAGGCGATGGGCTGGAGCGCGCGGTCGGGCAAGATCGTGTTGCGGATCGCGTTGCAGCGGCTCAAGCGGCATTACGCGGGGCTGGGCGACGCGGCGGGGATGATCGGATGAGGCGGCGCCGTCAGCCGCCGACGATCCAGCCCACGACATAGGCCACCGCGCCGCAGGTCGCGCCCACGGCGAAGGTTTCGCCCAGGGCGCGCAACGCCTGTTGCCCGGTCGCGCGCCAGCGCAGCACCCCGAGCGCGACCAGCGCCGATGCACTGGTGATCAGCGACAAGGTGAAGGTCGCGGGGTCCGGTGGCATCAGGAAATAGGGCAAGAGCGGCGCCGCGCCGAACAGCACGAAACTGGCGAAGGTAACGAGCCCGTTGAGCGCGGGGCTGTGGCCCCTCGGGTCGGTCATGCCATAGCCATAGGTGATCATCAGATCGGCCAGCATCTGCGGATTGCGGCGGAAAATCGCACTGACCTCGGCCGAATCGGCTGCCGACAGGCCCCGGCCCCGGAAGATCATGGCCAGCGCGGCGGATTCGCGGGCCGGGTCGGCGGCGATCTCGTCCAGTTCGGCGCTGCGGCGCGCGCGGTAGAGGTCATGCGAGGAGCGGGTCGAGAGAAATTCGCCGAGGCCCATGCTGACCGCGTCGGCAAAGAGATTGGCGAGGCCGAAGACCAGCACCGCCAGCGCGCCGATCTCGGCCACGCCGTCGGCCACGGCGCCGGCAAAGCCCGCGACGATGGCAAAGGTCGTCACGATCCCGTCATTTCCGCCATAAGTGATCTGCTTGAGATATTCGCGCATGCGCCCGCGCGCGAGGGTGTGGTTCGCGGGTTTCCCGGGGTGCTGGGTCATGGCTGTCTCCCGTGTGCCAATGCCTTGCCTGACGACGCCGGCCCGTGACTGCCCTGTTCCGCGCGGTTTGGCAAGGTGCGACCGCCCCGCACGCGGGACGAACCGATTCGGCCGGGGCCGGGATCTATGGTTAACCATCTGTTATGGTTAATGAAAGTTGAGAAAGGGGGCGGGATGCGCGGTCAAAGCGCGAGCTTAACCTTCGATTGGGGAATTGGGCGAAACGATGCCACGGGTTGGCCGCAACGGGGTCAAAAACATGGCAGATTCAGGCCGCCCACTTGAGGACAGGCGCCGCCACCGACCTTGCCGGTCGGCGCACGGCAAAGTCAACAGGAGCCCGGGCCAATCCCGGACCGATCAGAAGGAATAACGCCATGTTCATGTCCCCTCGCAACGCGTTCACCACCGCCGCCCCGATCGCACCCGTTGCCCCGTCGCAGGTGGCGGCGCGGCCCATGGCAGGGCCCGCCAGGGGGTTGCTTTCGGGCACCATCGTCGAGACCGCTGCGGGTTGGCGCCCGGTCGATGCGCTGCGTGCCGGCGACCTGGTGCAGACGCTCGATGGCGGGCTGCGCCGGGTCGCGGGGCTGCGCTGGCAGCCGGTCACGCCGCGGGGTGGGCTGATCGTGGTGCCGGGTGGCATTCTCGGCAGCGAGAGCGACATCGAGCTTCTTCCGGACCAGGAGGTCCTGGTCGACGGGGACCAACTCGAACAACTGTTCGGTCTGCCGGCGGCGATGGTGCGGGCGCGCGATCTGCTGGGCTTTGGCGGCACCGTGCGGCGTCCGACCGGCGTTTCGGTCGAGGCCTGCGCGCTGAGCTTTGACGAGGAAGAGGTGATCTGGGTCAACGGCGGCATGTGCCTGCATTGCACCGCCGGGGATGACGGCGACACGGCGCCGTTCTTCGAGACACTCTCGCCGGCGCAGGCGCGGCTCTGGCGGTTGAGCGCAGAACCGGCGCCCGGTATGGATATGGTGCTGGCGGCCTGATGCACGCGGCGCATGGCAGCACCCGCCCCGGCGCCGTGAAAGGCGGGTGGCAGCCGGGGCTGCAGAGGCGTATAAGGGCAGGGAAATCATCGACCGCCGCCCCAAAAGGACCCGGCCCATGCGCGACCTGAAACTGCCCGACCAACGCCACCCGGAAAAGGCCCATCGCCCTGACCGGACCCAGCCCCGGAAACCCAGCTGGATCCGGGTCAAGGCCCCGACCGGCAAGGGCTATGCCGAGACCCACCGGATCATGCGCGAGAACCAACTGGTCACGGTCTGCGAAGAAGCCGGGTGTCCCAATGCCGGCGAATGCTGGTCCCAGGGCCACGCCACGATGATGATCATGGGCGATATCTGCACCCGCGGGTGCAGCTTCTGCAACGTGGCGACCGGACGGCCCGACACGCTCGACGCGTTCGAGCCGGGGCGCGTGGCCCACGCGGTCAGGACGCTGGGCCTCAACCACGTGGTGATCACCAGCGTGGACCGCGACGACCTTGAGGATGGTGGGGCCGAGCATTTTGCCCAGACCATCCGCGCGGTGCGCCACCAGAGCCCGGACACCACCATCGAGATCCTGACGCCCGATTTCCTCAAATGCGACCCTGCGGTTCTGGAAACCGTGGTCGAGGCGAAGCCGGACGTGTTCAACCATAACCTCGAAACCGTGCCGGGGCTGTATCCAAGCGTGCGCCACGGGGCGCGGTATTTCCATTCCCTCCGTCTGTTGCAGCGGGTCAAGGAGATGGACCCGACCATGTTCACCAAGTCGGGGATCATGGTCGGCCTTGGCGAGGACCGGCAGGGGGTGTTGCAGGTGATGGACGACATGCGCGCGGCGGATGTCGATTTCCTGACCATCGGGCAATATCTGCAACCCACGCCCAAGCACCATGCGGTGGATCGCTTCGTGCATCCCGACGAATTCGCCGCCTATGAGAAATCGGCCTATGGCAAGGGGTTCCTGATGGTCTCGGCGACGCCGCTCACCCGCTCGTCCTATCACGCGGGCGACGATTTCGCTAAGCTGCGCGAGAACCGGTTGAAGAAGCTGGCGCAGGGCTAGGCAGGCGCGGGCTTGCCCCGTAATGTGGGGCAGACCCTGACGCGAGGCGCCGATGCTGAGAGATCATTACGGAAATCCGCTGCACACTCAAAGCGACGCGGCGCGGGATGCCTATGTCGAAGGCTTGCGCGCCTATCTCGAGGCGCAGCCGGGGGTCGAGGCGGCGGTGGCGCGGGCGATCGCGGCGGACGAGGGGTTTGCGCTGGCCCATGTGCTGGGCGCGCGCAACGCACAAAGCTATGCCCGGATGGGCGAGGCGAAAGCGCGGATCGCGCGGGCCGTGGAGGTGGGCACGTCGCTGACCGGGCAGGCGGGTGCGCATCTGGCCATTTTTACTCACCTGATCAACGGGCGGGTGCGCGAGGGCTATGCCGCGGTGCGCGCGCACCTGGTGGATCATCCGCGCGATGCGCTGGTGGCGCAGACCTGTCTGGGGGTGTTTTCGCTGATCGGGTTTTCCGGGCGGCCGGGGCGCGAGGCGGAACACCTGTCGCTGGCCGAAGCCCTGGCCCCGGCCTATGGGGCGGATGGCTGGTTCCTTGCTCAGCTTGCCTTTGCCCAGATGGAGGCCGGGCAGCTTGGCCCGGCGGAGGCGTCGATCGGGGCCTCGCTGGAACGCAGCCCGCGCTCGGGGCATGGGGCGCATATCCGGGCGCATCTTTTCTATGAGAAGGGCGAGACCGGGGCAGGGCTGGATTACCTGTCCGAGTGGATGGAGGGGTATGACCGGGCCGGCCTCATGCATTGCCACAATGCCTGGCATTGCGCGCTCTGGGCGCTGGCCACCGGCGACGCGGCGCGGATGTGGGCGATTGCCGATGCGGACCTGGCCCCGGAGAGGTCGCAAAGCCCGCCGCTCAACGTGCTGACCGATCTGGCCTCGCTTTACTGGCGGGCTGGGTTGGCCGGGCTGGCGGTCGCACCGGAACGCTGGGCGCGCCTGTCGGAGTATGCCATGCGGGCGTTTCCGGCCCCGGCGCTCGGCTTTGCCGATATCCATGCGGCGATGGCCCATGCCATGGCCGGGTGCGAGGAGTCGCTGAACCTTATCGTCGAGGGCGCGCGGGGGCCGGCGGCCGACCTGGTGGCGCCTTGCGCGCGTGCGTTCGGGGCGATGGCGGCGCGGGACTGGGCGCGGGCCGAGGCCGAGCTGGTGCCGCTGATGGCGTGGCATGAACGGCTGGGCGGGAGCCGGGCACAGCGCGACCTGCTGGAACAATCGCTGATGCATGTGCTGATCCGGCAGGGCCGGCCGGACGAAGCGCGCCGCCTGTTG
The DNA here is from genome assembly GCA_011389685.1 of Paracoccaceae bacterium. Classification (GTDB taxonomy): domain Bacteria; phylum Pseudomonadota; class Alphaproteobacteria; order Rhodobacterales; family Rhodobacteraceae; genus Aquicoccus. The sequence continues at coordinate 21,127 of JAABTV010000043.1, read as the reverse complement.
GCGATGCGCCGCCCGCGCATTGACGCGGCGCGCGCGCTGGCCGGGATCGGGGGATGACGTAGCACCCCGGGGGTCAGCTTGCCGGCGGCACCGCCTTGAGATAGGCGGCGATGGCGCGCAGATCGTCCTCGGGCAGGTGCGACAGGTTCTTGATCACATCGGTCATGAGCCCACCGGCGACGTCATATTCCGGCGTGAAGCCGGTCGAGAGATAGGCGGCGATATCGGTTTCGGACCAGTCGAGCTTGTCCGGGGTGAGGCCGGGCACGCGGCCCTTGCCATCGGGGCTGGGCGCGCCCTGAAGCCAGCGGGTGTAATCGAGACCGCCGAGCGCGTTGCGCGGGGTGTGGCATTCGCCGCAATGGCCCAACGCCTCCACAAGGTAGCGCCCGCGTTCGAGCCGCTCGCCGCTGACCGGCACGATCCAGTCATCATGGGTAAAGAGCATCTTCCACCCGCCGAGGCTGCGCCGGATGTTGAAGGGAAAGCCCACGTCATGCGCCCGGTCGGGCGTGTCGCTGGCGGGCAATGTCATGAGATAGGCATGCAGATCGCCGACATCGGAAAGCGTCGCCCGGGCGTAAGAGGCATAGGGAAAGGCGGGGTAGTAATGCGCACCATCGGGCGCGGTGCCGTGCAGCATGGCGTTGGCGAGGTCGGTGACCGACCAGCCGCCGATGCCGTGGTCGGGATCGGGTGAGATGTTTGGCGCATGAAACGTGCCGAAGGGCGACGGAAACGCCATGCCGCCCGACAGCACGCGCCGCTCCTCGTCCTCGGCCTCGGGGGCGGCGTGACAGGCCGCGCAACCCGCCGCCCAGAACACCGCCTCGCCGCGGGCCGCATCGGGCGCAAGCTGTGCAATCCGCGCCTCGTCCACCCGTTCGGGGCGGGTCACGACCCAGAAGGCGGCCATGCCGATCAGGGCGAGAATGACGATATATCTCAGGGCGTTATACATCGACCCTCATGCGATTCGGGGCGGCACGGGGCCGCCCCGTTTTTCGGCTGTTCGGCAGAGCCGATCAGTCGTCGGACTGCCGATAAGGCTTGTGGCAGCCGCCACAGCTTTCTCCGACCGCCCCGATCGCGCCGCGCAGCGAATCGAGCCCGTTGCCGGCCGCCGATTCCATCGCGGCGGTGGCTTCGACAAGCGCCATGGCCTTGGCGCCGATCTCGCTGTCGTCGTCCCAGATGTCGGGCAGGGCCGCGGTCTGATCCGGGCTGAGGTCCAGTGTGCTCGAGCCTTCGGGCCAGTAACGCGACTGGTCGAGCTTGGCCAGCGCGGCGAGATTGGTGGCGGCGGCACTGGCCGCGTCGGCGTTGTAGTCGATCTCGCCCTTGGCCATGCCGCCCAGCAGGCCGATGTTGAAGGCGTAGAGCTGCATATGAGACTGACGCGCCTTGAGCGCGGCCTCGACGGCGGTGTCCGCGTGCGCGAGGTGCGCGAATGTGGTGCTGGCCACGGCCCCGGCGAGAACCAGTGCCGTCAATCCTGCAAATGTCTTCTTCATGTCTAGACCTCCCAGTCTGCAATCGTGAATCGAGATCAGTATACCGTGCCGAGCCAATGCGCGAAGGCACATTTTTGCAAGCCCCGTTGTGCGCAGGCGAACAACACCTCGCGCAATCGTGATGAGCATCGGGCGGGTTCATTGCAACCGCGGCACCCGCGGCGGGCGCGGATCGAGGGTGAGGAAATCCGGCCAGCCGATGAAATACTCGATCCCGGCGATCAACAGCCCGGCGAGCGCGATGGCGAACACCAGCTTGATCTTCCACAGGGGTGGCGGGTGGCGCGCCCATCGCGCCATGCGCAGGAAGAAGCGCGGCGGGATCATGCCGGGGTGCCCGGCGCGTCGGTGAAGCGCACCTTGCCGATATAGGGCAGGTTGCGGTTGCGCTGTGCGAAGTCGATGCCGTAGCCGACCACGAATTCATCCGGGATCTCGAACCCGATCCAGTCGGCGCATACCGAGGTTTCGCGCCGCGTCGGCTTGTCCAGAAGCGCGATGGTCTTGAGTTTCCTGGGGTGACGGCTGCCCAGCAGGTGCAGCACGTGATCGAGCGTGAATCCGGTATCGACGATATCCTCGACCACCAGCACGTCACGCCCCTCGATCTGGCCGCGCAGATCCTTGAGGATGCGCACCTCGCGGCTCGATTCCATGGCGTTGTCATAGGAGGAGGCTTCGAGGAAATCGACCTCGACCGGCAGGTCGAGCTCGCGCACGAGGTCGGCGATGAACACGAAGGAGCCGCGCAACAGCCCGACCACGACGAGCTTGTCGGTGCCGTGAAACTCGGCCTGGATCTCGCGGGCCAGCGCCTCGATCCGGGCAGCGATGGACTTGGCCGAGATCATCTCGTCGATCACATATGGGCGTTGCGGCATGTTACCCCCTTGAATCCCGGCCCCATTAATACGAAACGGACGGCCAGTGTCACGCGATTTGGAAAGCGACATGCCGACCCATTCGGAAACCCGGGTTCTGCCCTATACCGCCCGCCAGATGTTCGACCTGGTGGCCGATGTGGCGTCCTATCCGCAATTCCTGCCATGGTGCGCGGCGGCGCGGGTGCGCTCGGTCACGCCGATGGAGGATGGCGGCGACGAGATGCTGGCCGACCTCGTCATCTCCTTCAAGGTGTTCCGCGAGCGCTTTGGCAGCCGGGTGCGGCTTTATCGCGGCGAGGAACGGATCGAGACCGAGTATCTCGACGGGCCGTTTCGCTACATGCGCTCGACCTGGGAGTTTCGCGACGTGGGCGAGGGCGCCTGCGAGGTGAAGTTCTTCGTCGATTTCGAGTTCCGTAACTTCATGCTGCGCAAGGCGATCGGGCTGGTCTTCAACGACGCGATGCAACGCATCGTGCGGGCCTTCGAGACGCGGGCAGAGGCGCTTTACGGGTCGGCCTGAGGCGTGGCTGCTGGCGGGTTTTTGAGTATTTCCGGCAAGATGAAGCCGGGGGCTTTTTCTCATGAGGACGGGTGATACTGTGTAGCCTGCGATTTCTGGAGGGCGCGATGGGGATTTCGGAACAGCTTGCGGGTTTTGCACTGGCGCCCTGTGAGGCGCCGGACGCGGTGCGCGCGGTGGCGCGGTTGTCGCTGATCGACTGGATGGCGGTGGGGATCGCCGGTGCGGATGAACCCGTGGCCGGTGTCATGCGGGCCATGGCGCGCGAGGAGGGCGGCGCGGCGCAGGCGGGCCTGATCGGCGGCGGGCGCACACCGGCGCGGATGGCAGCACTGGTCAACGGCACGATTTCCCATGCGCTCGATTATGACGACACCCATTTCGCCCATATCGGGCACCCGTCGGTCGGGGTGATTCCGGCGGCGCTGGCGGTGGGGGAGCACCTCGACCGGTCGGGGGGCGAGATGCAGGAGGCGGCGCTGATCGGGATGGAAGCCTCGATCCGGTTCGGGGTCTGGCTGGGGCGCGGGCATTACCAGGTCGGGTTTCACCAGACCGCGACGGCGGGCGCGGTGGGGGCCACGGTGGCGGCCGGGCGGCTGATGGGATTAACGCAGGACCGGATGGAAACCGCGCTGGGGCTGGTGGCGACGCGGGCGGGCGGGCTCAAGTCGCAGTTCGGCACCATGGGCAAGCCGTTCAATGCCGGGCTGTCCGCCGCCAACGGGGTCGAGGCGGCGCTGCTGGCGCGGCTCGGGATCGAGGCGCGGCCGGGGGCGCTCGAAGGGCCGCTGGGGTTCGGGGCGACGCATCACGGCGCGGCGGTCGCGGCGGCGTTTGACGGTCTCGGCGCGGACTGGATTTTCGAAACGGTCAGCCACAAGTTCCACGCCTGCTGTCATGGCCTGCATGCCGCGTTGGAGGCGGCGGCGGGAATCGCGGCCGGCGCGCGGGAGATTTCGGCGATCCGGGTGGCGACGCATCCGCGCTGGATGAGCGTGTGCAACCAGCCCGCGCCCAAGACCGGGCTGGGGGCCAAGTTTTCCTATGCGACCGTGCTGCCCATGCATTTCCTCGGCCACGATACCGCGCGGCTGGAGAGCTATTGCGACGCGCTTTGCGCCGATCCGGACCTGGTGGCGTTGCGCGAGCGGGTCGAAGTGACGGCGGATGAGGGGCTCAGCGAGATGCAGGCGCGCCTAGAGGTGGAGCTGCATTCGGGGGAGGTGCATTCGGCGTTTCACGATCTCGACGCGGTTCTGCCGCTGGCGCAGCGGGCGGGCAAGGTGATGGCCAAGGCCGGGTCGCTTTTGGGTGCGGGGCGGGCCGGACGGGTGCGCGACATGGTGGACGGAGCGGCCGGGCCGGGGGCTCTGGCGCGGGAGCTGGCGCTTTAAAGCGGTCAGCTCAGCGCCGAAAGGAGCAGGAAAAGCGCGTGATCGCGGGCCGCCATGCGCACCCAGTCGCGCCCGCGGGGGCCGAATTCCTGGGTTTCGCAATGGGTGGCATGGCCGTCGCGTGCAAGGCCGAAACAGACCCGGCCTTCGGGTTTGGACTCGGACCCGCCGGGGCCGGCGATTCCGGTGATCGAGACGGCGAGCTGCGCGCCCGAATGCGCAAGCGCGCCTTGGGCCATTTCGCGCGCGACCTCCTCTGAGACCGCGCCGAAATGGTCCAGCGTTTCGGGGCGCACGTCCAGCATTTCCTGCTTGGCGGGGTTGGAATAGGTGACGAAACCGCGCTCGAACACGTCCGAGCTTCCGGCGATATCGGTGAGCGCGGCGGCGACCATGCCGCCGGTGCAGCTTTCGGCGGTGGCGATCATAAGCCCGTGGGCGCGGGCGGCCTCGAGAACATGGGCGGCGGTCATGCGCCGAGGATGCCATGCGAGACGTAAGCCGCCAAGCCCACGATGAGCGCGGCGGCGATCCCGGCGAGGATATCGTCGAGCATCACGCCCATCGGTCCGTGCTGGCGGTCGGCCCAGCCGATCGGGCCGGGCTTGAGGATGTCGAAAAAGCGAAAGGCCAGGAAGGCGGTGAGCCAGCCCGGCCAGAGCGCCAGCGCGTCCCACCCGGCATGGCCCGCATGGGACGCGCCGATCAGCACCGGCAGGAGCGCGATCCATTGGCCCGCGACCTCGTCTATGACGATCTCGGAAGGGTCGTGATCGGCTTTGCCCCGGGTCTCGATGGCGGTGGCCCACCAGCCAGCGATGGTGGCGACGGGGATCAAAAGGGCGACCAGCAGCCAGCCGCCGAGGAGATAGAGGAAGAAGGCGGCGATGACGGCGGCGGCCGATCCCCATGTGCCGGAGAAGGGTTTCAGGTGGCCGATGAAAAAGAAGGTGGCGATGAGGCGGGTCATGGATTGCGGTCTCGCTTGTGCTGTGGTCCGTGAGGGGCCAGCCCCTCACACTCCCCGGAGTATTTGCGGCAAGATGAAGCGCGGGGCAGGATCATGGTTTGACCAGCGTGGCGGTGGCGATGGCGGCGATGCCTTCCTCGCGGCCGGTGAAGCCGAGGCGTTCGGAGGTGGTCGCCTTGACCGAGATGCGGGCCGGATCGATGTCGAGGATCGCGGCCATTCGGGTCTGCATCGCGGCGGCATGGGGGCCGATTTTCGGGCGTTCGCAAACGAGGGTGCAGTCGATATTGGAAAGGGAGAAGCCCCGGGAACGGGCCAGGCCGGCGGCATGGCGCAGGAAGACATGGCTTTCGGCGCCTTTCCATTGCGGATCGGAGGGCGGGAAATGGCGCCCGATATCGCCCATGGCCAAGGCGCCATAGATCGCGTCGCTGACCGCGTGCAGGCCGACATCGGCGTCGGAATGGCCCTGGAGGGCGCGCTCATGCGGCACCGCCACGCCGCAGAGCATCACGTGATCGCCCGGCCCGAAGCGGTGCACGTCATAGCCATGGCCCAGCCGGATATCCATCTGCCCCCCCAAGATGCGTTCGGCCCGCGCGAAATCCTCTGCGTGGGTGATCTTGAGATTGTCCTCATGCCCGGGAACGATTCCGACCTCAAGCCCCGCGGCACGGGCGATTTCCACGTCGTCGGCGGCATCGCCCCGGTGCGCACGGTGGGCGGCGAGGATCGCGGCGAAGCGAAAGCCCTGTGGCGTCTGGGCGCGGTGGAGCCCTGTGCGATCCTGCGTGCCGGTGACGCGGCCATCGGTGCCGCGCCAGAGCGCGTCGGTCACGGGCAGGGCGGGGGCGGCGCCGGGGGCGGTGGCGAGGGCGGCGATCACTCGGTCGATGACGGGTCCGGGCAGGCAGGGACGGGCGACATCGTGGATCAGGACCAGATCGGGGGGATCGGCGGCCAGCGCCTCGAGCCCGGCCCGCACCGAGGCGGTGCGGCTGGCGCCGCCCGCCGTCACCTCGATGCCCGGCGGGGCCACGAACGTGGCGATATCGTCGGGGTGGAGCACCAGCATGATCCGGCCCACCCGTGGGGCGGCCTGAAACGGCGCGAGGCTCCAGTCGATCACCCGCTGTCCGGCCAGCGCGCGCCATTGCTTGGGCGTGCCGGGGCCCGCGCGGGTGCCGAGACCGGCGGCGACAATGAGGGCGGCAATCGTCATGACTGTCGCAATAGGCACAGATCGGCCAAAGGGCAATTGCCAAGATATGGGAGAAGAATGATTAAAAAATGGGCGACAGGCTTTGCATGCCCGAATTTATCCCGCTGTTTTGTTGAGATTTCAGCCTCGTCGCCTTAGGTGATAGCCAGTGCACAAGGATTAATCGCTTGACCTCGACCCCGCATGACATCGCCTCTGACCCGCCCCTGGCACTCGACCCGCCCGTGGCACTGGCCCCGTTGGCGGGAATCACCGATCTGCCGTTTCGCAACCTGGTGAGTCGTTTCGGGGCTGGTCTGGTGGTATCGGAGATGATCGCGAGCGGCGAGTTCCTGACCGCGCGGCCCGGCACTCGCGAAAAGGCGGAGTTGGGCGCCGGGATCGAGAACACCGCCGTTCAGATCGCGGGGCGCGACCCCGGCGCCATGGCCGAGGCGGCACGGCAGGTGGCCGACATGGGCGCGCGGGTGATCGACATCAACATGGGATGCCCGGCGAAGAAGGTCACGGGCGGGTTGTCCGGTTCGGCCCTGATGCGTGACCCGGACCATGCGCTGCGCCTGATCGAGGCGGTGGTGGGCGCGGTCGATCTGCCGGTGACGCTCAAGACGCGGCTGGGCTGGGATGACGAGCGGCGCAATGCGCCCGAGCTGGCCCGGCGGGCCGAGGCGGCGGGGGTGCGGCGCGTGGTGATCCACGGGCGCACGCGCTGTCAGTTCTATAAGGGGTGGGCCGATTGGGCGGCGATCCGGGCGGTCAAGGCGGCGGTGTCGATCCCGGTCATCGCCAACGGTGATATCGTGGATGCGGCCACCGCGCGCGACGCGCTCGCGCAATCACATGGCGATGGCGTGATGGTCGGGCGCGGCGCGCAGGGGCGGCCATGGGCGTTGGCCGGGATCGCGCATGACATCTATGGCGCACCGGCCCCCGACATTCCACAGGGTGAGGCGCTTTGTGACATGATTTCCGAACATTACGGTGCGATGCTCAGCTTTTACGGCGCCGATCCGGGGCTGCGCGTCGCGCGCAAGCATCTGGGCTGGTACATGGACCGGGCAGGCACGCCCGGCGCGCTGCGGCGCGAAATTCTGACCTGTCAGGAGCCGGCAAGGGTGACGCGGCTCATCCCGGCCATGATTCGCCATGGCGAAAGGGCGGCAGCATGAGCGAGGCGATGAACGATGTGATCTGGGCATCGCTGCCGGTGCCGGCGCTGCTGGTCGGGCCGGATGACCGGATCGTTGACGTGAACCCGGCGGGCGAAGGCTTCCTGATGAGTTCGGCCCGGTCCCTGAAGGGACAGCCGGTCTGGGACCGGGTGATGATAGACTCGCCGCTCGAAGAGGCGTTCGAGCGGGCGCGCCGCGATGCCACGCCGCTTTTCGTGAATGACGTGGATGTGGGCACGGGCGAGCGCGCGCCGCTGCATTGCAACATCCAGATCGCGCCTTTGCAGGGTCAGGCGCGCGGGCAGGCCGGGATGATGCTGTTCCTGATTTCGCCGCGCGAACTGGCCGGGCGCATATCGCAAAGCCTTTCGGTGAAATCGGCGGCCAAGTCGGCGATCGGCATGGCCGAGATGCTGGCCCACGAGATCAAGAACCCGCTGGCCGGGATCACCGGCGCGGCGCAGCTTCTGAGCATGAACCTCGCGCCGGAAGATCTTGAACTGACGGATCTGATCGTGAGCGAGTCGCGGCGCATCGCGAAGCTTCTGGAACAGGTCGAACAATTCGGAAACCTGACCGTTCCCGAGTCGCGCGCGGTCAATATCCACGATGTGCTCGACCGGGCCCGGCGCTCGGCCTTGCTTGGATTCGGCGCGCATATGCAGATCCTGGAGGAGTATGACCCGTCGCTGCCGCTGGCCTGGGGCGATCCGGACCAGCTCTTGCAGGTGATGCAGAACCTGCTCAAGAACGCGGCCGAGGCGGCGGGCAAGGCCGGCGGCAAGATCACCCTGCACACGTTCTATGAGCATTCCTTTCGCCTGCGCCGGTCCGATGGCAGTGGCGAGAGCCTGCCCTTGCAGATCGAGGTGATCGACGACGGGCCGGGCCTGCCGCCCGACATCGCCTCGGATGTGTTCGACCCGTTCGTTTCGGGACGCGAGAACGGCACCGGGCTCGGCCTCGCGCTGACCGCCAAGATCATCTCGGATCACGGTGGCTGGATTTCCGTCAAATCGGTGCCCGGACGCACCGTGTTCCGCATTTCCCTTCCGCTCGCGCACGAGACCGCCGGGCCGGACAACTGAGGAGACCACCCGATGGATGGCACCGTTCTTGTTGCCGATGACGACCGCACCATTCGCACCGTCCTGACCCAAGCGCTGACCCGGGCCGGATGCAAGGTGCATGCCACGTCGAGCCTGACCACGCTCATGCGCTGGGTGGGCGAGGGCAAGGGCGACGTGGTGATCAGCGACGTAATGATGCCCGATGGCAACGGGCTCGAAATGCTGCCCAAGATCGCCCAGGACCGGCCCGGCCTGCCGGTGATCGTGATCTCGGCGCAGAACACGATCATGACGGCGATCAAGGCGGCCGAAGCCGAAGCCTATGATTACCTGCCCAAGCCGTTCGACCTGCCGGACCTGATGAAACGCACCGCCAAGGCGCTGGAGAACCGCCGCCGCAGCGGAGCGAGGGCCAGCGTCGCGGAGCAGGCCGAGCGGCCCGATGACCTGCCGCTTGTCGGGCGCACCCCGGCGATGCAGACGCTTTACCGGCTGCTGGCGCGGGTGATGAACACCGATCTGGGGGTGTTGATCTCGGGCGAGAGCGGCACCGGCAAGAGCCTGATCGCGCGCGCGATCCACGATTTCTCGGATCGGCGCACATTGCCCTTCGTGACCGTGACCGCGGGCGATCTGCGCGATCTGGAAGGCCCGGCGCGGGTGCTGGCGCGGGCCAAGGGGGGAACCATTCTGTTCGATGAAATCGGTGACATAGAACCCGAGCTTCAGGCCCGAATCGTGCGCATGATCGACACGCCCGGCGATCACGTTCCGCGATTCATGGCGACCAGCCAGAACGACATGGCCCGGGCGATGGAGGACGGGCGGCTGCGTCAGGATCTTTACTATCGGCTCGACGGGGCCGCGCTGCATGTGCCGTCCCTGCGCGAGAGGGTCGATGACATTCCGCTTCTGGCCGAGCATTTTCTGGCCCGCGAGGAACAGGATGGCGAGCCGCGGCGGTATTTCTCGGACGAGGCGATTGACCTCATGCGCAAATACAGCTGGCCGGGCAATGTGCGCCAGCTTGAAAACGCGGTGCGGCGCCTCGGACTGACCGCGCGCAGCGACGAGATCACCCGCGCCGAGGTCGAGCAGGTCCTGGGCAACCAGCCCGCCACCGAGCCGGTTCTGGGCCATGACGAGGGTGACAAGCTTTCGGCCAGCGTGGGGCGGCATCTGCGGCGCTATTTCGACCTGCATGGCAACATGCTGCCGCCCGCCGGGCTTTATGCCCGAATCCTGCGCGAGGTCGAACTGCCGCTGATCGAGATCGCGCTCGATGCGACCGGGGGCAATCAGGCAAAATGCGCCGACCTTCTGGGGATCAACCGGAACACGTTGCGCAAGAAGATCGGCGATCTGGATATTCGCGTGACACGCCGCCGCAAATTGATGTAAAACCGCAACAGAACCGTGGCCCGGCTGCCGCAGTGCCGACAAGAGGCCACGGGATAATGCGGTGAGGCGCCGAGGCGCCACAACATCATGGGGGCGAAGACGGGTGGCAACCCGGGCACGCAAGACAACGGGCAGCGTCAGGGGCCGATCGACCTGGGATCGGCTTGTCCGGCTCAGACGGCAGCGCCGTGCGCAGAACATCGCCACGCTGGGGCTGGTGATTCTGGGCCCGGTTCTGGTGCTGGCGACCTATTTCGTGCTCGGCCCGTTCCAGCAGGGGGCGAATTCGTCGGCGCTTCGATTCGTGTTGCTGGCCGACCTGGTCTATGTGCTGGTCATCGCGGCGCTGGTGCTGCAACGGGTCGCGCGGATGGTGGCCGACCGGCGGGCACAGTCGGCCGGCTCGCGCCTGCACTTGCGGCTGACCGGCGTGTTCGTGGTCATGGCGCTCATCCCAACGATCATCGTGGCGATCTTCGCGGTCCTGACCGTCAATGTCGGGCTTGAGGGCTGGTTTTCCGAGCGAGTGCGGCAGGTGGTGGGCAGTTCCTTTTCCGCCGCGCAGGCCTATGAGGAGGAGCACCGTCAGTCGCTTGGCAATTCGGCCCAGTCGCTGGCCCGCATGATCGACCAGGCCCGCAGCACGTCGCCTTTCATGCAGGACCCTGAGATCCGCGAGGTTCTCACCATCGGCCAGCAGCGGTTTCAGCCGGCCATGCGCGAAGCCTATGTGATCGACGGCACCGGCGAGCTGCGCGCGCGCGGCGAACGCTCCTACCTGTTCGAATTCGAGCGTCCGAACGCCGATCAGATCGCCGAGGCGCGCGAGACCGGGATCGCCGTCATCCGCGATTGGGACAATGACGAGTTCCGCGCCATCGTGCCGCTTGAGAATTTTCCCGACCGTCTGGTCTATGTCAGCCGCGAGGTGGACGGCAATATCCTCAATCTGCTGGATGAAACGCAGGAAACCGTGCGCCTTTACCAGCAGCTCGAACGTGAACGCGGGCGGGTGCTGTTCGAGTTCGGGCTGCTCTATCTCGGATTCGCGGTCATCCTGATCCTCGCGGCGGTCTGGCTGGGCATGTGGTTTGCCGAGCGGCTGGCGCGGCCGGTGGGGCGATTGGCGGGCGCGGCACAGCGGGTCGGGGCGGGGGATCTCGAGATGCGCGTGATCGAGGAGGAGGGCGATGACGAGATCGCCATGCTGGGGCGGTATTTCAACCAGATGACGCGCCAGCTCAAGGGGCAGCGCGACGCGCTTCTGGCCAATACGGACCAGATCGAGCGCCGTCGCCGGCTGTTCGATTCGGTGCTCAGTTCGGTCACGTCGGGGGTTGTCGGGGTCGATCCGCAGGGCCGGGTCGCCTTCGTCAACCGCTCGGCCGAGCGGCTGCTCGACTGGCGGGGGGATCAGGCGCAGCCGGCATTGACGGTGGCGGTCCCCGAATTCGCGCCGTTGTTCCAGAAACTGCGCCGGCGCGGTGGCGAGGTCGCGCAGGAAGAGATCAAGGTCAGCCGGGGCGGGCGGCTCGAGAACCTGCTGGTGCGGATGTCGGTGCGGCGCGGCGACGCAGGCGAGCTGGAAGGCTATGTGGTCGCATTCGACGATGTGACCGACCTGGTCAGCGCCCAGCGCATGGCGGCGTGGGGCGATGTGGCGCGGCGCATCGCGCACGAGATCAAGAATCCGCTCACGCCGATCCAGCTTTCGGCGGAACGCATCGAACGCAAGTTCGCCCGCCATCTGGATGAGACCGAGGCGGCGAGCCTGGCCGACCTGACCGGGGTGATCGTGCGCCAGACCGGCGATCTGCGCCGGATCGTCGACGAGTTCTCGAAATTCGCCCGCATGCCCGAGCCCGAGCGCAAGCCCGAGAGCCTGCGCGACTTGGTCAACGGCGCGGTGCTGTTGCAGCAATCGGGCCAGCCCGACGTGACCATTTCCGCCGACCTGACCGATGATCCGCTGACCGGGGCATTCGATGCGACGATGATCAGCCAGGCGCTGACCAACCTGATCAAGAACGCGGGCGAGGCGACGCAGAGCTATGTCGAAAGGCATGGGGATGCGGGCTATGCGCCTGAAATCCGGGTGACGGCGGTGCGGCGCGGTGACGAGGCGCTGATCACGGTTTCGGACAATGGCATCGGCCTGCCCGAGGACCGCGCCAGACTGTTCGAACCCTACGTGACGACCCGCGACATTGGCACAGGGCTTGGCCTGCCCATCGTCAAGAAGATCATCGAGGAACATGGCGGCAGCCTTGCCCTGGAAGACGCCGCGCCGTTCGCGCGCGGGGCGCATGTCGGGGCGATGGCGGTGATCCGCCTGCCGGTCGATCCCGCCGCCGGCCAATCAACCGGCCAATCAACGCAAAAGACGGAAAATGACGTGTGAGGGAAAATGGGTGACATTCTGATTGTCGATGACGAACGCGATATCCGCGAGTTGATCGCGGATATCCTCGAGGACGAAGGCTATGCCACGCGGCTGGCCGGCAATTCCGATGACGCGATGAAAGAGGTCACGTCGGACCCGCCGGCACTGATGATCCTCGATATCTGGCTCAAGGACAGCCGGATGGACGGGATCGACATTCTCAAGACCGTCAAGCGCGACCGGCCCGAGATCCCGATCATCATCATTTCGGGCCATGGCAATATCGAGATCGCGGTCGCGGCGATCAAGCAGGGGGCCTATGACTTCATCGAAAAGCCCTTCAACATCGACCAGCTTCTGGTGGTGATCCGCCGGGCGATGGAGACCTCGCGCCTGCGCCGCGAGAACACGCAGCTCAAGCGCAAGGACATCGTCAGCGCCGAGATGATCGGACAGTCGGGCGCACACCGCGCGCTCGTCAGCCAGCTCGACAAGGTGACGCGGTCGAACGGGCGGGTGATGCTGTCGGGGCCGCCCGGCGCGGGCAAGGAGATCGCGGCGCGCTACATCCATGGCAATTCTGCCCGCAAGGATGGGCCGTTCGTGGTGGTCAGTTCCGCCTCGATCGAGCCGGACCGGATGGAAGAGGTCCTGTTCGGCCGCGAAAGCGCCGAGCGCGGGGTCGAGCCGGGGCTTCTCGAAGAGGCGCATGGTGGCGTGATCTATTTCGACGAGGTGGCGGACATGCCGCCGGGCACGCAGTCAAAGATCCTGCGCATTCTGGTCGATCAGCAGTTCCTGCGGGTCGGCGGATCGGAAAAGGTGCGCGTCGATCTCAGGGTCATCACATCGACATCGCGCGATCTGGAAAGCGAAATCGCTGCCGGTCGGTTCCGTGAAGAGCTTTACCACCGGCTCAACGTGGTGCCGATCGCCGTGCCGAGCCTTGAGGACCGGCGCGAGGACATCCCGCTGCTGGCCGAGCATTTCATCGCCGATTTCAACCGCACCCAGGGCCTGCCCCTGCGCGCGCTTTCGGATGAGGCGGTGGCCCTGATGCAGACCATGGCCTGGCCGGGGAATGTTCGCCAGTTGCGCAACGTGATCGAGCGATTGCTGATCCTGGGCGAGTCGTCGGGTGCGATCGGGGCAAGGGAACTGCCCAATGACGGTGACAAGGGGGACGACGACAGCCGCGTGGTCCTGCCCGGGGTTCTGGCCACCTTGCCCCTGCGCGAAGCGCGCGAGGCCTTCGAGCGCGAATACCTGCTGACCCAGATCAACCGTTTCGGCGGCAACATCAGCCGCACGGCGCAATTCGTCGGCATGGAACGCAGCGCCCTGCATCGCAAGCTGAAGTCGCTGGGCGTGGTTACGACGAACAAGGCGGGCGCCCGGGTGGCGATCATGGGCGAGGAGCAGGAGTGAACGGCGGCGGTGGGAACCGGTCGCGTCAATAAACAGGACCGGCCCGCATTGCCGGGGCCGGTCATGCCATCCTTCGGATGTCCCTCGTTTCGATCAGATCACGTTGCTGAGCTTCCAGCCGCCCGGGTAAAGCCGCCACTTTCCACCGCCCACAAGCGCAAGCATCAGCACGGCAGCAAAAGCGGCCAGGCGGTCGGGTGTCCAGGCCATCGGCATCAGCATTTCGAGCGGCGCCTGATGTAGCAGGATGACGTTGGCCGAACACAGCACGAACCCGATCAGTCCGACGAACCGGCTGCGGATGCCTGCGATCAACCAGAGCGAGATGATCAGCAGCAAGACGACGACGATCTCCTGCTGCCAGCCCGAGCCATCCATGCCCCCATGGGCCGGAAACGCCTTGGCCAGCCACTCGGGGTTTGGTCCGAGCTTGTATTGCAGGGCGTGGGCGAAAAAGAAGACGGCCAGGTAAAGACGACTGATCAGCCCGGCCAGCGGGATAAGATGTTTCATTCCTTGCCTCGTTTGCAGACTGTTCTTGTTTTTTCTTGTGTGCAATTTGAGGTGGGGAGGGTCAACTTAAACTTGTGCAAGTGCGGTCGTGCGAATTCTGCAATTACCCATCTTTCGCCGATGCCGGATTTGAATCCGTCATGCCTTCCAGGCATTGCATGACCCAGTTGACCGTGGCCCGGATGTCCGGATCGCTGCTGCGACTTTCGTGGTGGATCACGAACAGATCCCGCGAAACCTCCAGGTTCCTGGCTTCCAGCCGTTTCAGCCCGGGCGCATTCTGCGCAACCGCCAGGGGAAGGGCGCCGGCAAGGTTCAGACGGTGCATCGCCCGGATCGCCTGATCGAAACTGTCGGTCTTGAGGGACGGAGCGCGTCCGAAAAAGCGTTCGGCATCAGCGGTATGATCGGCGGCGAACTTGTCGATGAGGGTGATCCAGCCATCGCCCTTTTCCCAGCCTTCCGGTGCGTAGAGCGCATAATCGAATTTCGCGCAGCGCCGAATCTTGAACCGTCCGGCCCCGGGCGGTTGGAACGCGATGACAACGTCATGCAGCCCCAACCCTTCGGCATTGAGGCGGCGTTCGAACACCGGAACGACCTGCGGGTGGTCCCTCATGATGTCGGGACAGGCGGGGATCAGGACATGTGATATGATCGAGGCGGGACCGGCAATCTTGACCTCGCGCTTGAGGTCGGGATCCTGGTGGTTGAGGCGGCGCAATTCGCTCGCCACCAGGCCTTCGGCGGTCTCGAACGCATCGACGAGTTTCAGCAGCATGGGATTGAGCCGCCAGTTCCCGTCGGCCTTGACGAACGGGTAGAAGCCCAGAATCTCGCGCAGGCGCGAGACCTGTCGCGATACGGTCGATGGCGTGACGCCCAGCGTCCGCGCAGCTTCGGCCATCGATCCACTGCGATGCACCACGAGAATGGTGCGCAGATCGTCGAAGATGGCAGGCATCGGTTTTGCAGTGTCGAAATGTTTCATCGCGGCGGTGCTCGTTTCCTTCCCGGTGTGCTCCTTGTAAAAGGTATGAAGTGCTTACCCTTTGGCGCCTTTTGTCTAGATGGTAAAGAACAGGTCAATTGCAAATGCGCTGCGCACATCGCCCCTATGACCTGCGGCGGACCCTGATCGGCATGGGAACGGATGTGTTAAAAAAAGTCCGCAAAGTCGGCTGCTTGCATTCTGGTTGAATATTTCGCGGCCAAGCCGTCCCATATGCCCGTCTGCCGGAATTTTCCCGCTGCTGCCTTGTCGGCAGCCTATCCGCTGTGCCGATTTTGCCACAAACAACCATCCCTTGTCCAGCATGGCCGCGCATGGCAGTCAATCGCTAATAATCCCCGGAAAGGATCCGTCCTTGTCCCGGATCACGCAGGCCGATGACGACCGGGTGATCGCGATCAATGCCGGTCTTCTCATTCAGGGGACTCCGGCCGGCGCAGAACCGGTTGACAAAGCAATTGACCGGCGCAGCCCCATCTGCCATGCAAACCCTTGCAAAAAGGGGATTGCGGGCCATGAAGGTCATCATTTGCGGGGCCGGGCAGGTCGGCTGGCAGATCGCCCGGCACCTTTCGGGTGAAATGAACGAAGTGACCGTGGTCGACAGCAACCCCGATCTGGTGCGCCGGGCGACCGATACGCTCGATGTGCAGGGGATTGCCGGCTTTGCCTCCTATCCGGACGTTCTTGAACGCGCCGGGGCACGGGATGCCGACATGATCATCGCCGCGACCTATTCGGACGAGGTCAACATGGTCACCTGCCAGGTGGCCCATTCGGTCTTTTCGATTCCGCGCAAGATCGCGCGGCTGCGTGCGCAAAGCTATCTGACGGCGATCTATTCCGATCTCTACCGCCGTGACCACCTGCCCATCGACGTGGTGATCAGCCCCGAGCGCGAGGTGGCCGAGGCCGCGCTCAACCGGCTGCATGCCCCGGCCGCCTTCGACACCGAGAATTTTCTCGGCGGCAGGGCCAAGATCCTCGGGATCAGGATCGACACCGATTGCCCGGTGCTCAACACCCCGCTGCGCCAACTGACCGACCTTTTCTCGACGCTCAAGGTGATCGTGGTCGGCATCCGCCGCAGGGGCCGGCTGTTCGTGCCGGAGGCGGGGGATCAGATCTTCGCGGATGACGATTGCTACATCTGTGTCGCCAACGAAGACGTTGCCCGCACGCTCGAGGTGTTCGGCAAGACCAACACCAAGCCCGAGCGCCTGGTGATCGTGGGTGGGGGCAATGTCGGGCTGGCCGTGGCCTCGGCGCTGGAATCCCAGCAGGTGCGGATTCGCGCCAAGATGATCGAGAAAAGCCGCAGCGTGGCCGAACGCGCGGCCGACATCCTAGAGCGGACCATCGTCCTGCACGGTGACGGGCTCGATGCCGCGCTTCTGGCCGAGGCGGGCATTGACCGGGCCAATGCCGTGCTCTGCGTGACCGATGACGACAAGACCAATCTTCTGGCCGCAGTGCGCGCCAAATCCGAAGGCTGCCCGATGGCGATCGCGTTGATCAACGACCCCTCGCTGGTGCCGTTGATGGGGCCGATGGGAATCGACGCCTATATCAACCCGCGCGCGACCACGGTTTCGTCGATCCTGCGCCATATCCGCCACGGTCGGGTGCGCGGTGTCTATTCGATCGGCGATGCCGAAGCCGAGATCATCGAGGCCGAAGTGCTGTCGACCTCGCCCATCACCGGCCAGACCGTGCGCGAGATCGACTTTCCCGAAGGCGTGCTGATCGGCGCGATCCTCAAATCCGGTGACAAGCTGGTGAAACCCACGGGCCGGATGCGGATCGAAGAGGGCGACGTGATCGTGATCTTCGCCATGTCCAAGGAGGTCCCCGAGGTCGAGCGCCTGTTGCAGGTCTCGATCGACTTTTTCTGAGCCGATGCAGCGCACCCGCAACATCCCGCTTTTCCTTGCCCTTTGGGCGGTGGCGGCGGCGTCGATGTATGTTCCGGCGATTCACGGGCTGGCCAATGAACGCTTTGCCGAGGCGCGGGCGTTCTTCTATTCCGGCACCCTGGGGCTTTTCGTGGCGGTGCTGATCCTGATCACGCGGATCGGACGACGCCCGCGCGGGCGCGGCGGGCTGGGCGAGCTTCTTGCGCTGTTCGGGGCGTTCACGCTGTTGCCGGTGTTCCTGGCGCTGCCGCTCTATGAGGGGTTGGGCACCACCAGCTATGTCAACGCCTATTTCGAAATGGTCTCGTCGCTGACCACCACGGGCGCCACGCTGTTCGCGCCGGCGCGGCTGTCGGACACGATGCATCTGTGGCGCGCGCAGGTGGGCTGGATGGGCGGTTTCCTGATGTGGGTCGCCGCCGCCGCGATCCTCGCGCCGCTCAATCTGGGCGGGTTCGAGGTCACGACCTCGGCCGAGCCGGGGCAGGGCGACACGGCGCTGGACCATTACGACCGCGCCGCTGCGATGCATCGCATCCTGCGCAGCGCGCGCCTGCTCCTGCCGATCTACACCGGGCTGACCGCGGTGCTGTGGCTGTGCCTCGTGGTGTCGGGCGACCGGCCGCTGGTGGCGCTGGCGCATGCGATGTCGACCCTCGCGACCAGCGGAATCTCGCCGCTGGGGGGTGTGCAGAACGCCGGGTCGGGCCTGATCGGCGAGGCGGTGATCTTTCTCTTCCTCTTTTTCGCGCTCAGCCGGTTGACCTTCACCGCCGACACGCTGACCACCTCGCGCCCCGGTCTGCTGCGCGACCCGGAATTCCGGCTGGGTCTGCTGATGATCATCGGGGTGCCCCTGGTCCTGTTCCTGCGGCACTGGCTCGGTGCGTTCGAATTCGACGAGGTCGAGGATATCGCCGCGGCGTCCCGGGCGCTTTGGGGCGGGGTCTTTACGGTGCTCTCGTTCCTGTCCACCACCGGGTTCGAAAGCGCGGCCTGGACCGATGTGCGCGACTGGTCGGGGCTGGACACGCCGGGGATGATCCTGCTGGGCCTGTCGCTGATCGGGGGCGGGGTCGCGACCACTGCCGGCGGGGTCAAGCTGCTTCGGGTCTATGCGCTCTATCTCAACGGGCTGCGCGAGATGGAGCGGCTGATCCACCCCAACTCGGTCGGTCGCGCGTCGAGCCACAGCCGCAGGCTGCGCCGCAAGGGAGCCTTTGTCGCCTGGGTCTTCTTCATGCTTTTCGCGGTGTCGCTGGCGACGGTCATGGCCCTGATGGCCCTGGTGGGGGCGGATTTCGAACAGGCGACGGTTCTGGCCATCGCAACGCTTTCGACCACCGGCCCGCTGATCCAGACAGCGGCGGAAACACCCATCGTGCTGAGCGATTTCGGCACCACCGGTAAGCTGATCCTGTCGGCGGCGATGGTGCTGGGACGCCTTGAGATGCTGGCGATCATCGCGCTGATCAATCCGGCATTGTGGCGCGATTGACGCGCCTTGCGCGGCGATCTGTTTCGGGCTTTACAATTAGCTCTGGAATCTCCCCCATGGCCACGACATACTCGGTCGAAACCTGAAAAGGTGTCGCAGAGGGGCACCGGGCAAGAACAAGGGCATCTGACACATGGCTTCCGACAGACAGAACCTGCAAGACGCGTTCCTCAACCATGTCCGCAAGACCAAGGTTCCGGTCACGATTTTCCTGATCAATGGCGTGAAGCTTCAGGGGGTGATCACATGGTTTGACAATTTCTGTGTGCTGCTGCGCCGCGACGGGCAGTCGCAACTGGTCTACAAGCACGCGATCTCGACCATCATGCCGGCCCAGCCGATCAACCTGTACGACGGTGAAGACGCCTCCGGATCATGAGCGCAGAGACCGGCGGCGATACCCATGAGACACAGGACCGGCTGACACGGGCCTGGGTTCTGCATCCCGACATCCGCAACGATCCGAGACCGGCCAAGGGGCGCCGCGATCCCGCGCGCGCGCTGGATGAAGCCGTGGCGCTGGCCCTGGCCCTGCCCGGGCTCGAGGTCGTGGGCCGGGAGATCGTGCGCCTGCCGCGGCCGCATCCGGGCCTGTTGTTCGGCACCGGCAAGGTCGAGGAACTCAGGGCGCGGATCGAGGCGGCCGAGGTCGACCTCGTGCTGGTCGACGGCCCGGTTTCGCCCGTCCAGCAGCGCAATCTCGAAAAGAAATGGGGGGTCAAGCTGCTTGACCGAACCGGGCTCATCCTCGAGATCTTTTCAGACCGCGCCGCCACCCGCGAGGGCGTGTTGCAGGTCGAGATGGCCGCGCTTTCCTATCAGCGCACGCGGCTGGTCCGGGCCTGGACCCACCTTGAGCGTCAGCGCGGCGGGCTGGGATTCGTCGGCGGCCCCGGCGAGACCCAGATCGAGGCCGACCGCCGCGCCATTGACGAACAACTCGTCCGCCTGCGCCGCCAGCTGGCCAAGGTGGTCAAGACCCGCGACCTGCACCGCAAGGCCCGCGCCAAGGTGCCCTATCCCATCGTGGCGCTCGTGGGCTATACCAACGCCGGAAAATCGACGCTTTTCAACCGCCTGACCGGGTCGGAGGTCATGGTCAAGGACATGCTCTTTGCGACGCTCGACCCGACCATGCGCCGGGTGCAATTGCCCGATGGTGGGCCCGAGGTGATCTTGTCGGACACGGTGGGGTTCATCTCGGACCTGCCGACCGAACTGGTCGCCGCCTTCCGCGCCACGCTGGAAGAGGTGCTGGCGGCCGATCTCATCGTGCATGTACGCGACATCTCGCATCCCGAGACGCGGGAGCAGGCCGAGGACGTGGAGGCGATCCTGGCCTCGCTCGGCGTGGCGCGAGAGACGCCGCAGATCGAGGTCTGGAACAAGATCGACCTCTTGGACGAGGGCGCGCGGGAGGCGGCGGTGAATGCGGCGGCGCGGGATGAGAATGTTGTGGCTTTATCGGCGGTTACGGGGGTGGGGGTCGAGGATTTGCTGGCCCGCATCTCGGAGCGGCTGGGCGGGGTGCGTCATGAAAGCCGGGTTGTCCTGCCTTTTTCGCAAGGCCGCAAACGCGCGTGGCTGCACGCCGAAGGCGTGGTCGAGCACGAGGAAGAAACCGAGGATGGCCATGCCCTGACCCTGCTCTGGACCGCCCGGCAGGAACAACGCTTCCGCGACCTCTAGGGGCACCGTCCGCCCGGGTTAACGCCCGTCGAGCCCCGGATTTCAGGGGGGTGACATCCGGCTGCCCCCCGGCTGCCACCCGGCTGCCGGGGAAAACGGCGGTGGTTTACGGTTTGTTAGGTTAATGGGGTGTTCGGTGGAGATGGGGGAACGCTTGAGATCTGGTGCCAGTCATTTCCTGCGTTGTCCAAGATCGAAGCGAACGGCCCAATACTGCCGTTCGGTGGATCTTGGGACCATCTTCGCCAGCCCGAAAGTTATCTGCCCGCGTAGACTTTACTGCGCCGTGACCGTTGGTAGGACGCTGCTAATTGCGGATTTGAGTTTTTCCGCTTTTGGATCGCGCATCGCCCGGGTCAGCCAGCTTTCGAATTCGCTCTTGGTAGTGCTTTTGAGATGCTTCGCTGCCAAAGCTAACAGGGCCTTATTATCGAAGTTCGCCAGCAAGGTCGATAGATGAGAGTGTCCGTTCTTTTGTGTATGAGTGATCCGGTTCATGCTTCACCAAAAGGAAGCATGAATGACCATCTCGAAA